>JAJTED010000070.1 GCA_021300535.1 Planctomycetaceae bacterium
ACGCGGGAAGGCACGCAACCCGGAGTCCCCCGGCTTCCGCCGGGGGCTTTTTGTGTGAGCGCCAGGCCCGGAGGGCCCTGGTGATACCAGCGACGGCCCTCCAGGCGGGCAGCCGGCCGTCACCTGTCAAAGAGCTTCTTGATCGCCCACACGGTGGCGGCGCGACCCGCACGGGCAATCGACCGCGTGAGCGGAATCTTCTTCGGGCACACGGCGACGCAGTTCTGGGCATTGCCGCACATCTGGATGCCCCCCTCCGCGGTCAGCGATTGAAGTCGCTCGTCGGCGATCATCTTGCCGGTCGGATGGGAATTGAAGAGCATCGCCTGACTGATCGCGTGCGGCCCCACGAAGCCGCGGTCGAACATGGACCGCCGCCGCTTCTCGAAGTCTTCGGCCGACTCGTCGTCGCGACGCACGGCCTCGATCTTGGTGAACTGCGGACAGGCCTCCGTGCAGCAGCCGCAGCTGATGCACTCCGAGAGCGGGTAGGCGTCCTCCTGCTCCTCCGGCGAGATCCGCGGGCCGGGGCCGTGGTCGTAGGAATCGTCGACCGGCACCCAGGCCTTGACCCGCTCGAGCGCGCGGAACAGCCGGCCCCGATCGACCACAAGGTCGCGAACCACGGGGAACTTCGTCATCGGACGGAGTTCGATCTCGGCGTCCTCCGCGAGCAGCCGATCGACGAGCGCCGAGCAGGCCATCCGGGTCCGGCCGTTGATGAGCATGGTGCACGAACCGCACACCTCCTCCAGGCACGAGCAGTCCCAGGCCACGGGCGCGACCTTCCGGCCATCCTGTGCCCGGGCGCGGCTGGCGATCTTCTGAAGAACACTGATCACGTTCATGTTCGGCTCGTAGGGAACCTCGAACCGCTCCCAGTAGCTCTCGCCGCCCGCCACGTCCTGGCGGAGCACCCGCACGCGCACGCCCTTACCGGCGCCGCCGTGGCCGGCGTCCACTTCATGCCCGTCGCTCTCGACCGCTCTGATCATCGGTGTTGCCTCCCGCGCCTGTTCCAGACCCTCACGCCCCCGCGCCGACGGCCGCGCCGGCCGGCGTCGCGATTCCCGCCGGCTCCCTGGCCTTCCACGCCTCCTCGATCGCCTCCGCGCCGACCAGCCCGTAGAGCCGCGGCCGCGGACGGATGAGCGACGTGTCGATGTCCTGATAGGAAATCTGCGGACTGCCGTCCGCACCGCACTTCGCAATCGTCGACTTCAGCCACTTTTGGGTGTTCGCCGCGAACCGGTCGCACCACTCCTCCGCCTCGCGCCGCTTGCCGGCGGGATCGGTGGCCGCCAGGCCCGGCATGGCGAAGTCGGGCTTGAAGTGGGCCCCGCGGCATTCGTCCCGCAGCAGCGCGCCCTTGAGGATCAGCTTCGCGACCGGGAACATGTCGCCCAGGGCCTTCGTGAACACGACGTTTTGGTTCGTCCAGTTGGCCGTGTCGGAGACGGCGCATCGGCGCCACCGCTCCTCCATCGCACACACCTCGCCGTAGGCGGCGGCGAGCTGGTCGTTCCGCCGCACGACGGTGGCCACGCGGGTCATGAGATTGCCGAGTTCCTGGTGCAGTTCGTAGGGGTTCTCCGTGCCGGCCGTGCGGGCGAGCAAGGCATGATGCCGCTCCTCCTCCCGCTTGAGGCCGGCGTTGAACAGCCGCTGGTCGGCGGCCCCGCCCCGCCCCGCGGCGACGGCCGCCAGCGTGGGGGCGACGAACAGCCCGCTGAAGATGCACGACAGCAGCGAGTTCGCGCCCAGGCGGTTGGCACCGTGATACTGGTAGTCGCATTCGCCGATGGCATACAGCCCGGGGATGCTGGTCTGCTGGTTGCGGGGCGACCCCTCCAGCATGCCGCCGGAGGAACTCCGTTCGTAGTCGACCCACAGGCCGCCCATCGAGTAATGCACCGCGGGAAAGATTTTCATCGGCACCGACCGCGGATCGACACCCTGGAACTTCTCGTAGATCTCCAGGATGCCGCCCAGCTTGCGGTTGAGCGTCTCCCGCGGGATGTGCGTGAGGTCGAGATAGACACACAGCCGGTCCTTCTCGACCGACAGCCCGTCGGTCGTGCAAATGTCGAAAATCTCGCGCGTGGCGATGTCGCGGGGCACAAGGTTGCCGTACTTCGGATACCGCTCCTCGAGGAAGTAGCACCGTTCGGCCTCGGGAATCTCCCGCGGGTCCCGTGGATCCTGCGGCTTCCGCGGCACCCAGACGCGGCCCCCTTCGCCGCGGGCGCTCTCGCTCATCAGCCGCAGCTTGTCGGCCCCGGGAATGGCGGTGGGATGCACCTGGATGAACTCGCCGTTGCCATACCAGGCGCCGGCCTGATACGCCCGGCTCACGGCACTGCCGGTGCAGACCATCGACATCGTCGAGCGGCCGTAGATCAGCCCGTTGCCCCCCGTGGCGAGCACCACGGCGTCGGCGGGGAACGCCCGGAACTGCATCGTCACGAGATCCTGGCAGATCGCCCCGCAGCACCGGCCCGAGTCGTCGAGCACGGGCGCGAGAAAATCCCAGAACTCCCATTTCTTGATCCGCCCCTCGACCTCACGGCGGCGGACCTGCTCGTCGAGGGCGTAGAGCAGCTGCTGGCCGGTCGTCGCCCCGGCGAAGGCCGTCCGCTTGTAGAGCGTGCCGCCGAACCGCCGCTGGTCGCGGAACCCCTCCGGCGTGCGATTGAAAGGCACGCCGAGACGGTCCATCAGGTCGACGATCCGCGGCCCCCAGTCGGCCATCTCCTTGACAGGCGGCTGGTGCTGGAGGAAATCCCCGCCATACACGGTGTCGTCGAAGTGCTTCCATTCGTTGTCGCCCTGCTGCCGCGTCAAGGCGTTCACACTGTTGATGCCCCCCTGCGCGCAGACGCTGTGCGACCGCTTCACCGGCACCAGGCTGACGAGGTCCACATTGACCCCCAGCTCGGCCAGCCGCATCGACGCGGCCAGGCCCGCAAGCCCGCCTCCGACCACCAACACTCTCGGCTGTGCCATGTGTCACCTTCCTGTCTGGGGGCCGACCGACACCGGACGCACGCCCGCATCGGCCCCATCCGCCCGCACGGCCGGAGCCAGGGGACGGGCCGGGGGCTCGCCGCGGAGCATCCGCTCACGGGCCTCGCGGTCCTCGTTCATGATCGTCTCGACCTGACGGGCCTGGCCCAGCTTTCCCGGGTCGCCGCCGATGTCCCGCAGGCCGGCGATCGCTCCGAGCCCGGCCGCCGCCAGAAGAACGCCGATCACGATGCTGACGGCGTTGGCCCGCCGCATCGCGGCCGGACTGGTCCAGATGCCCCAAGTGATGCCCAGCGTCCACAGGCCGTTGGCCAGATGAAACACCGCGCACAGCACGCCGATCGCATACAGGATGGAGGTGAGGAGGGGATGGATGGCCACGGCCGCCGAGCTCGTGGCCGCATGCGGATCGAACTTCCCGCCGCCGAGCGGCCCGCCCATCCAGTGCAGATGGATGATGTGTCCCATGATGAACACGAAGGCGATCATCCCCGTCGCCCGCTGCAGGGTGTACCGCAGATTGCCGACGTATGGATAGGATCCGACGTTCGGCAGCCCGTTGGCGATGATCACGAAGCCCACGGTGGCGTGAAAGAGCATCGGCAGGAAGATGAACAACCACTCGATCGGCACCAGCAGGGGGCCGAGCGAATGGATCATGTCGACCCGGGACTGGAAGGCGCCGGCCCCCGACAGGACCGAGGCATTGGTCAGCAGATGAACGACCAGAAAGGCGCCGACCGGGATCAGGCCGGACAGTGAAAACAGCCGATAGATGAGAAATTGGTGCCGGGCCAGGAACGACGGGCTCGACTCGGTCACGACACGCCTCGCGGTACGGGAGAGCCGCGGCCGACGAACCTGTCGGGCCCCGCGGCGAACCCGTGGGAGTATAGGAACGCGGCCGGCACCGACAACGCCGGTAACCGATTTGGCCGGGAAGCGACGCGATTTTATACTTCCGGTGCGAGCCAGCAGACGAACCTCAAGGAGAGTGGTCGGTGGCGGATCCCGCGGATGCATCCGCCGCGACTTCGGCGGCCTCGATTCCGGACGAGCAGATCGTCGTCCACCTGCCCGACGGGATCGCGGTCCTTGATGCCGGCGGCACCGTCCGCTGGGCGAACGCCCTCTTCGGCCAGTGGTGCGGCTGTTCCGCCGTCGTCGGCCGGCCGTTCTTCGCGTGCCTGGGCGTGGCGACGACGCCCGACGACGAGGTGGACCGCTTGACCACCGCGATCGCGGCGGGCCGCCCCGCCAGCGGCACGCTTCGGTCGGCGGACGGCCGGTACTTCGACATCAAGTCGTCGGCCGGGTTCCCGGCCGCGGACGGCCCGCGGGTGGTCGTCGCCGTCCGTGACGTAACGCACACGATCCTCGAGCAGCAAAAGCGGGCGGCCATCCACGCGGCCGGCCAGAAGCTGGCCGATCTGTCGCCCACCGAACTCGCCGACATGACCGTCGCCGAGCGGATCGAACTGCTGAAGAGCAACATCCTCCACTACTCGAAGGACCTCCTGCAGTTCGACGTCGTGGAGATCCGGCTCCTCGACCGGCAGACCGGGCGGCTCGAGCCCCTGCTGGCCGAAGGCATGCAGCCGGCGGCGGAAGCCCGCATCCTCTACGCCCGACCGGAGCACAACGGCGTGACGGGCTACGTGGCCGCGACGGGCCACAGCTACTGGTGCGCCGACACGACCAAGGATCCGCTGTACCTGGAGGGCTGCAAGGGGGCCAAGAGCTCGCTGACCGTCCCGCTCATGCTCCATGACCAGGTGATCGGCACCTTCAACGTCGAGAGCCCGGAGCCCAACGGCTTCACGGCGACCGATCTTCAGTTCCTCGAAATCTTCTCCCGCGACGTCGCCGCGGCCCTCAACACGCTGGAGCTGCTCGTCGCGGAGAAGGCCTCGACGGCCGCCGAGAGCATCGAGGCGATCCACGGGGCCGTGGCGCTCCCGGTCGACGACATCCTCAACGAAGCCGTCGGCGTCATGGAGCGGTACATCGGCCACGACGCCGACGTCGTGGAGCGACTGCAGCGGATCCTGCGGAACGCCCGCGACATCAAGCAGGTGATCCAGAAGGTGGGGGAGAAGATGGCCCCCAGTTCGGCCCACGCCCAGCGGCGGCACGGGGAGCGGCGTGAGCCTCTCATCGGCCGGCGGATCCTGGTCGTCGACTCCGACGAGCAGGTGCGGGCCGCCGCTCACGCCCTGCTGGAGCGCTACGGCTGCACGGTCGAGACGGCCCGGGACGGCGCCGAGGCCGCCTCGATGGTCCGCGGCGTGGGCAGCGACGGGTATGACGTGATCATCTCCGACATTCGCCTTCCCGACATGAGCGGCTACCAGCTGCTGCTGAAGCTGAAGGAGATCGTCGATCCGGTCCCCCTGGTGCTGATGACCGGGTTCGGCTATGACCCCGGCCATTCGATCGTGAAGGCCCGCCAGGCGGGCATCGATCTGGTGCTCTTCAAGCCGTTTCGCATCGACCAGCTACTGGCCACCGTCGAGAAGGCGGTGGGCCGCCGCACGGCCGCCGCCGGCGTCGTCGCGACGCCGGGCCCGCTGCCGGGCTGAAGCGGCCCGGCTGCGGCGCCGCGCGGCAAACTGGGCAAGCGGCTCGCCGTGCCGACCTGCCCTTGACCTGCCGGCGCAGGGGCCGGTACTTCTCCCGCCCCCAGGAAGTTCCCTGCACAGGAAGCAGCACCATGGCCAGCACCCCCACCTTCGCCCCGGCGACCAGGCGGCACCGCTTGATCCGCGGTCCATTCACGGTGCTCAACGCCGCGGCCGCGGTCCTTGCCTGCTCCTGGCTTGCGGCCCGCGCGGAGGAACTTCCCGCGCCGGCCGCGGCTGACCGCGACGCCGCCGCCGCGAAGCGGATGATCGACCAGGCCCTCGGCCGGTCGGACGCCCGGGCTGCGCGGCCCCAGGCCGCGGCCACCGCCGACGCGGGCGAAGTCGCACCCGACCTCCTGCTCGCCCGCATCTCCGCCGAGGTCGCGGCCCGGCAGCTCGAAGCCAAGCGGCTCGGCCAGAAGTCGCCGGCCGACGCCCTCGCCCTGCTCGATCAGGCGGCGGACAACGTATCCGCCCAGCCGATCCCCGCGGAACGAAAGGACCAGCTCCTGCGGCGGATCGAGCGGGCCCGCCGCGACATCGAAGAGGCGTCGGGCAAGCGCCGCGCAGAGCTGGCGCTGGACAAGCGGAACGCCGAGATCGAGGGACAGATCGACCGGGAGCGGGCCCGGAAGGTCGAGGTCGACCAGCGGATCGCGATGCTCGTGGACGAATACAACACGCTCATCGACCAGCGCCGCTTCGCCGAGGCGGAGGCGGTCGCCAAGAAGGCCGGCCAGCTCGCCCCCGATAACGGGGTCGTCCGCCAGCTGCTCGCCCAGAGCCGCGTCATCCGCCGCATGGAGACCCAGAAGACGATCGCGAGCGGCCAGCAGGACGGCTTCCTCGACGTGGCCGACGACATCGAGCGGTCGGCGACGCCCTTCACCGGCCCGATCGAGTTTCCGGAGACGAAGAACTGGGCGGACCTGACGAAGAACCGCTCGCAGCGACTGGCCGAGGGCAAGTCGCGGGCCACGCCGGCGGAACTGGCGATCCACCGCAAGCTCGACACCCGGGTGCAGACGGCCTTCCGCAACCAGCCGCTGGCCGTCGTGCTCGCCGCGCTCGCCAAGCAGGCCGACGTCCCGATCCATCTCGACATGGTGGGCCTGGAACAGGAGGCCGTGTCCAGCGACACGCAGGTCACGCTGTCGCTCGATTCCCAGCAAATCTCCCTGAAGAGCGCCCTCAAGCTGCTGCTGGAGCCGCTCCACCTCCGCTACGTCGTGCAGGACGAGGTGCTGAAGATCACCAGCCCCGGCCTGGTGAAGGGCGTTTATTACAGCGTCACGTACCAGGTGGGCGACCTCGTCAAGCCGATCCCGAACTTTTCCTCCGACGGGCTCGGCATCGAGGGCGCGCTGAGCAAGGGCTATTCGCAGGCCCTGCGGAACACGGTCTCCGTCCAGGTCGAGCCGCCGCGGGACGCACTCAACCGCGCCGCCCGGGCCGACTCCGGCGCCGCCATGGACGCCGGCTCGCTCGCCCAGATGCAGGGCCGGGGCAACGGCCCGGCGACCGGCGCGATGCCCGCGGTCCCGTTCGGCCCGCCCAGCGTCGGCGGCGGCCAGGCCGACTTCCAGTCGCTCATCGACCTGATCCAAAACACGGTCGGTGGCCCGGGCGCCTGGGCCGACGGCGGTGGCAACGGCGCCATCCGCCCCTTCGACACGAACCTCTCGCTCGTCGTCAGCCAGACGCAGGAAGTGCACGAGGAGATCGCCGACCTGCTCGAACAGCTGCGGCGGCTCCAGGATCTGCAGGTCACGATCGAGGTCCGGTTCATCTCCTTGAACGACACGTTCTTCGAGCGGATCGGCGTGGACTTCGA
The DNA here is from genome assembly GCA_021300535.1 of Planctomycetaceae bacterium. Classification (GTDB taxonomy): domain Bacteria; phylum Planctomycetota; class Planctomycetia; order Pirellulales; family UBA1268; genus QWPN01. The sequence goes on from JAJTED010000070.1 coordinate 7,486, forward strand.
CTTCAACATCCAGTCCGGCGTCAACCAGCCGCTCAACATGACCGCTATTCCCACCCCGGGCAACGGCTCGCAGAACCCCGGGGAACTGGGCATCCCCGCCCGGCCGGGTGGTCGCTCGCAGCTCGTCGGCCTGAGCAACTCCGGCGTGCCGGGCGTGGCCCTCAATCCGAACGCGGTCGTCCAAACTCCCGACCCGAACACCCCCGGCCCCACCTTCGGCAATGCGATTGCGAACACACCGAACTACTTCTCGATTCCGTTCCGGCAGAACAGCTTCGGCGCGGCCACCGTGCCCCAGCTGCCGGGCCTGCCCAACGTGGCCACCTCGGCGGCCGACTTCGGGTTCGCGATCCTCTCCGACATCGAGGCCTACTTCCTCATCCAGGCCGCCCAGGGCAACACCCGGTCCAACGTGCTCCAGGCGCCGAAGGTGACGCTCTTCAACGGCCAGAATGCCTTCGTCTCCGACACCCGGCAGCGGCCGTTCGTGACCTCCGTCGTCCCGGTGGTCGGCGACTTCTCGGCGGCCCAGCAGCCGGTGATCACGGTCCTCAACGAGGGCACCGCGGTGAACGTGGAGGCCGTGGTCTCCAACGACCGCCGCTTCGTGCGGCTCACGCTCGTGCCGTTCTTCTCGCAGATCGGCCGCGTCGAGGAGTTCCAGTTCGAGGGCTCACGGTCCACGAAATCGAAGAGCAGCGACGAGAGGTCAGGCGCCGACGTCCGCATTCCCGGCGCCGACGGTCTGCTCAACCTGACCAACGGCGTCGCCTCGGCGGGCGAGCTGGAACTGCAGTCGAACGGCACCACGGTCCAGCTGCCGGAGTTCTTGTTCACGACGGTCACCACGACCGTCAGCGTGCCCGATGGCGGCACGGTGCTGCTCGGCGGCATCAAGCGGCTCCGCGAGGGCCGCAACGAGTTCGGCGTGCCGATCCTCTCGAAGATCCCCTACATCAACCGGCTCTTCAAGAACGTCGGCCTCGGCCGGACCACCGACAGCCTGATGCTGATGGTCACCCCGCGGATCATCATCCAGGAGGAGGAAGAAGAGAAACTGTTGGGCGAGAGCCGCCCATGAGCCGCTTGTTCCTCACGGCCGGCGGCCTGCTCGGCGGCCTGGCCGTCGCCGCCGGCGCCTTCGGCGCGCATGGCCTGAAGGCGTTCCTCGAGGCCCACGGCCAGGCCGCCAACTGGGAGACCGCGGCCCGCTACGCCCTGGTGCATGCGTTGGCGACCGTCGCCGTCGGCACGCTCGCGGCCGTGCGGCCCGCCCCCGGCCTCGCCGCCGCCGGCGGGTGCTTCCTCGTCGGCACCGCGATCTTCAGCGGCTGTCTGTTCGCTCTGGCGCTCTCGGGCGTCAAGATTCTCGGCGCCGTCGTGCCGATCGGGGGCGTGCTCCTCATCGCCGGCTGGATGCTTCTCGCGTACGCCGGTTGGCACGTCACCGCTTGAGGCTCGGCCTCGGCCACGACAAAACCTCCCGCCGCGCGAGTCCGCTCCGGGGCACCGCGTGCGGTCGTGCGGCATGGACGGCGGGGTGGTTTTCACACCCGGTGTCCCCGGGTTTCCACCCGGGGCTTCTCGCCACACAAAAAGCCCCCGGCGGAAGCCGGGGGACTCCGGGTCGCATGCCGCCCCGTGTGAAGTGCCAGGCGGGGACTCGAACCGGGGTACCGCGTGCGGTCGTGCGGCATGGATGGCGGGGTGGTTTTCACACCCGGTGTCCCCGGGTTGCCACCCGGGGCTTCTCGCCACACAAAAAGCCCCCGGCGGAAGCCGCGGGGACTCCGGGTCGCATGCCGCCCCGTGTGAAGTGTCAGGCGGGGACTCGAACCGGGGCACCGCGTGCGGTCGTGCGGCATGGACGGCGGGATGGTTTTCACACCCGGTGTCCCCGGGTTGCCACCCGGGGCTTCTCGCCACACAAAAAGCCCCCGGCGGAAGCCGAGACTCCCGCTCACCGGTCGCCGGCCGCGGCTTCTTGCTCCGCCTGCTGGTCGCGCTGGGCGGCGACGTCCTCCCGCTCCGCGGCCAGTTGCTCTACCTGCTCGGCCTTCGAGGCACTGGGGGCGGCGTCCCCGAAGGGATCGGTGGCGTTGGGCTCGGCCGCAGGAGCCGGCGCCGACTCGCGCGGGGCCGGCATGCTCTCGGCCGGCATGCGTTCGGCAGGCGCCGGTGGGCGTCGGACATTCCGCGCGGCATCGTCCTCGAACGGGTTTGCCTCGTCGCCGGCCTCGAGCCGCGGCCCGACCGGCCGACGCGTGCGCAGCACATCCGGCTGCGCGGCCTCGATCTGCGAATAGCGTTCCAGTTCCTCGGCCCGCTGCCGCTGCAGGAGCGCCACCCGCGCCCGCGTGCGGTGCCGCTCCAGCCGCAGCCGATCGGGTCCCTGAATCCGCTCCAGCGACCTGGCCACCGGCCAGGCTCCCAGCCCGGACGACTCGCGCGTGGCGCCTTCGGTGAAGTCGGCCTCCGCCTCGTCACTCCGCCCCTGCCGCAGGGCCGCCAGGCCGCGGAAATAGTAGGCGCGTGGGTCGGTCGTGCCCGCCTCGATCGCCTGCGAAAGATCCTCGTAGGCCCGGTCGAAATCCCCGGCAAAGAAGGCGTGAACGCCGTCACCGTAGGCCGCCGCCAGGGGCAGGCTCTCGACCGCGGGCTGCGCGGCCGACACCACCGCCGCGACCGCCGCCGTGCCGGCACAGGCCACCAGGCCGGCCAGACGGCCCTTCGCCCCGTTCCACCAGCCCCTCTGCACGCTCATGCGGTGCCTCCGCGCCCGGATCGACCGTTGCACCTCATGGTATCGGACCCGGCGGCCCGCCGTCCCGCCGTCACCGCCCCCACGCCGGCACAACCGGCACGACCCGCCCGTCAGCCGGGCCGCAGTCTTTCCCCATCTCCGGCGACCGCCCGGGCCCGGGCATGCCGGCGAAACGTCGGCTCCGCGAGAAAGACGGCCGGCCGCACGAGCTGCATCATCACGGGCTGAACGGGCCATCCGCAGGCCGCAAGCAGACGGTCGAAGGCGGGCTCAGGGCAGCTGCCCTTGAGGTCCACCAGCAGCAGCCGGCCGTCGCGCTCGAAGGCGTTGCCGTCCACCTGCCACGCCAGCCCCGCGCGCGGGCTCGCCCATACGAACGAGCCGTCGGGTTCGACATAGAGCCGCTCGATGCCGCCGATCGTGTGCAGGAAGTCGTCGAACGACACGGCCATCGGCACGGCCAGCGTGGCATGGGGCACACGCAGCACCGGCCACTCTCCCCAGGCATCGGCATGGCTGCTCCCGGCCACGGCGTCGGCAGGCCGCGCATGGAGCGTGATGTCGAAGGCGAACAGATCGATGCCGACCATGGTGTCCCTCGTGGCCGCGGCCCACCGCTGCGTCAGGAGGCGGCGACACTCTCCCGCACCCAGGCGGCGTACGCGGGTGTCGCCATCGACTCCCGCAGGAGCACCTCGGGGGTCGTGTAGGAATGCCCCGCGACGATCGCGGCGCTGCAGGCCGCGGCCCGCCCGGGCGTCGTCTTGCACGTGCACCGCCACTCCGCGGCCGTCTCGACCGCGTCCTGCCAGCGGTAGGTGCTGTGCACCGGTCCGTCGATCTGGACGCAGGCCGCCAGCCGCTCGGCCACGAGGCGGTTCGCGCACGCCTCGGCTGCGTCGCGGGTGGCGAACGTGGTGCGGATCTCGGCGACGATGTCGGCGGCGGGCGGCGGTGCCATGGTGCGGGATTCTAGCTGCCCGTGGACAAAGCCCTCCATGGCATTTGTCCACTTGGCCGACCGGTGGATTCGCAGACCTCGGCGCAGCCGAGGCAACGCCGACGGTTTCACCGGTCGGCATTCCTCACATCCTGCTCGGGCAGACTGTTCCACAGTCTGCTACGCCGCATCGACGATGCGATGGGACGCCGGAGGGGCGAACGCCCGCCGCGGCAGCGGGTCTTCGGCCGCGAGCGGGTAGTGGACGGCGGGTCGATCGGGATCGGGAAACACGACGTGCGCGGGCCCCCGCCGCTGGCGGGCCGGCGCTACGCCTGCCAGCGTGACACCCGCCGCCGGATCGACCGCATTCCCCGGCGCCGAGCCGAGCCCCACGATCGTCGCGGCCGCGCCGCTCCAATGCCCGAGCACGACGGTGCCCGACTCCGCCTCGAACGGTGGCCGCGGATCCAGCAGAGCGGCGATGTCGCCGGCCGCGGCCGGGGGCGCAAGGTGAAGAGCCTCCATCCATGCGGCGACGGCGTCGATGGAGTCGAACGACGCATCGCAGGCCGGCTCCGCGATCCGCGCCTGTCGCCGCCACGCGGCCACGGCCGCCCGCCAAGCGTCCCGCACGACCGCCGTGCTCCGCTCCATGGTGGTCAGCCACTCGGCGACGACTCCCGGCATCTCCAGGGCCCGCGCCGCCGCGAGCTGGGCGACGAGCGGCCGGCAGGCCGGCCACATGTCGGGACGCCCGCGCAAGACGGTGCCGAAGCGGGCCACCAGATCGACCGCCAGGCTCGCGCCGAGGGTCGGCCGGCCCGGCTCGGCCGCGGTCCACAGCGGATCGAGCTCGGCGCCATGGCAGACCGAGATGCCGGGCACGGCCCACGCTCCAGCCACTTCGATGCCGCGCCGCGCGAGACGGGCACCGGCCCCGGCGATCCACGGATCGCGATCGCCCGGCAGGACCGTCACCCGCACGGGCACCCGCCGTTCCCGGTCAAACACCGGCCGTCCCCGGCGATCGGCCGCTGGCACCATCAGGCCGGCTCGTACCCAGGCCGACAGGCCCGCCAGCAGTCGGCGGCCGCGGGTGGCAGCCGCCAGCATCACGGTGGCTGCCACGCCGACGGCCCGCCCCCCCTCGTGCCAGGGCCGCACGTCGTCCTTCCAGGCGGTCGAGGTGAGCGGGTCGAAGGTGTCACCCGCGAGCACGATGGCGATGCCGTCGACGGGTTCGTAGCGACCGTCGCTCCGCACGCCGCTCCGGAAGGCCGCGCGATGCACCGCCTCCAGGAACTCCGCCTGGCGGCGGCGTGACGCGGCCATGAGCGTGCCGTCGGCGAGCGCCCAGTTTGCGGTGACGACGAGCATGACACGGCCTCCGCCCTGTCATCGACAGCGGACGCCGTCGAGCGGGCGGAGCGGAGGCGAAGATGCCGATGCTGCGGAATGTGACGGCTGGCGTCAGGGGCCGAAGAACTCGGTCGGGCAGCTGCGGGCGAGGCGGCCGTCAAGGTTGGCACCAGAGACGGTGGCCACGGCCGTCGCCTTGCCGGGCTCCTGGAGCTTGTAGGTGATCTCGAAGGACTGCTGCCGGCCGGGTCCGAGATCGATCGGGTCGAACAACACCCGGCCGTCGTCCACCCGCACCCGCGCGTCGCCCAACAGCCGGGCACCGCGGGGCAGGTCGATGACGAGATTCAACGGCCCGGAAGGGGCCGCGCCGTCGTTGAACACGGTGCATACGAGCGTGGTCGCGTCGCCCACGCGGACCGGGTCGTCGAGGTCGGAGAGCGACAGCCGCAGGCCCGCCTCCGACGGCGTCCGCAGCCGCGGCCGGGGCGTCGTCGAGCGGATCTGCAGGCACTCGTGGTCACCGATCGGGCCGATGCCGGCCGTGGTCAGTTCGGCCCGCACGCAGGCCCGAACCGCCGGCGAATCGGCAAACGAGCCGGCCGGGCTCTGGGCCCGCAGATTGATCTGCCGCTTTTCGATCTTCCCCGGCGCGATGGCCGGCAGGTTCCACGACACCCGCGATCCGGCGAGGCTGTAGCCCTCGGAAGCCTCCTGCGGCGAAAGCCCGTCGTCCCACGAGAACTCGAGCACGGCGGGCGCCGAGGCCGCGTTGCCGGTGTTCCGCACCGTGGCCACGTA
>JAJTED010000071.1 GCA_021300535.1 Planctomycetaceae bacterium
CGGGCGGGCCGGCGGTCGTGCATCCGACGGCGGTCGTGGAGCCGGGCGCGCGGCTTGCCGCCGGAGTGCGCATCGGCCCGTGGTGCGTGATCTCGGCCGCCGCGGTCATCGGCCGCGACACCGTGCTCGACAATGGTGTCACGATCATGGGCGCGGTGACGATCGGCGCGCGGAACCGCATCTATCCCAACTGCGTGATCGGCGGTGAGCCGCAGGACGTGAGCTATCGTGGCACCGCCACGCGGGTCGAGATCGGCGACGACAACGTGATCCGCGAGGGGGTGACGATCAACCGGGCCTCCGAGAAGGAGGACGGTGTGACGTCGATCGGCAATGCGAACTTCCTCATGGCCTGCTGCCACGTCGCCCACGACTGCCGGATCGGCGACCACGTGATCATCGCCAATGGCACGCTGCTCGGCGGCCACGTGCGGGTGCAGTCGCGGGCGTCGCTCTCCGGCGCGGTCGCCGTGCACCATTGGGTGACCATCGGCGGCTGGTCGTTCGTGGCCGGCCTTTCCCGAGTGCTGCACGACGTGCCGCCGTTCATGCTCTGCGAGGGCTCGCCGGCCCGGCCGCGATGCATCAACGTCGTCGCCCTGCGGCGCAGCGGCTTCGACCGCGCCGCCATCGACGCGGTGACGGAGGCCCACCGGCTCCTCTACCGGGCGCGGGTCGGGCTCGAGGCCGCCCGGGAGATCCTGCGGCAGCAGGGCATGCTCGGGCCGCACGTCGATCAGTTGTTGGAGTTTCTCGCCCTGCAGCAGGGCGGCCGGCACGGCCGGGCCAGGGAACAACGGAGGGCGGCATGAGTCGGACACGCGTGGCGGTGGTGGGATGTGGGCACCTGGGAGCGATCCACGCCCGGCTGCTGGCCGGGCGGCACGACGCGGAACTGGTCGCCGTCGTCGATCCGGTGGCCGAGTCGCGTGCGCGGGTCGCGGCGGCGCACGGCTGCCGACCGCTGGCGGAGCCACGGGAGCTGGTCGGCCTCGTCGATGCCGCCGTGGTCGCCGCACCGACCGGCCTGCATGCGAGGGTCTCGCTGCCCCTGCTCGAGGCCGGGCTCGATCTGCTGGTCGAGAAGCCGATCGCCGCCGACGTGGAAGAGGCCCGCGCGATCTCGATCGCCGCCCGGCGGCACGGGCGGGTCGTGGCGGTGGGCCACGTCGAGCGGTTCAATCCGGCCTGGCGGACGGCCGTGGCCCGCGTGGGCCGGCCCGTCGTCGTCGAGTCGGCGCGGCTCGCCCCCTTCACCTTTCGCTCGCTCGACGTGGGCGTCGTGCACGACCTCATGATCCACGACATCGACCTTGTGCTGTCGCTCGATCCCGGGCGGCTGGAACGCGTCGAGGCCCAGGGCATCGTGGCGACCGGCGGTCACGAGGACGCCGCCCGGGCGCGGCTCGTCTTCGCGTCCGGGCTGGTCGCCGACCTGTCCGCCTCGCGGATCAATCCGGTCGTCCGCCGCTCGCTGACGATGTGGTCCGGGTCGGGCATCGCCTCGGTCGACTTCAACGCCAAGACCGTGGATGTGATCGAGCCTTCGGCGGCGGTCCGCGACGGTTCGTTCGTGGCCGACGCCGTGCCGCCGGCCGAACGCGGCGGCATGAAGGAGCGGTTCTTCGCCGACATCCTCCCCTTGGAGACGGTGGCGGTCGCCGATGCCAATGCGATCGCCTGCGAGCACGACGACTTCCTGGACGCCGTCCGCACGCGGCGGCAGCCGCTCGTGACCGCCGCGGCCGGCGCGGCCGCCGTCGAGATCGCCGCTCGGGTGCTCGAGGCTCTCGAGGCGACCCGCTTTGGGAAAACCGCCGGGGGCCGTGCCGCCGGCACGATCCCGCTCTACCCGCGTCGCAAGACCGCCTGACCGCCCCGCCTCACGCGACCGGCAAGGTCGCAGGGGAAGTTGGGGCCGGCCCGACGTCGATATGACTACCGGGAGCATCCAAAAGTTGAGATTTCGCGTGCGTCCTCACGCGACCTTTCGCCTCTCCCCCTGGGAGAGGCCGGCCGCAGGCCGGGTGAGGGTGCCTCCGCTGACAACCAGGCAGCAGCCTCACCCCGGCCCTCTCTCAGAGGGAGAGGGAGATGGGGCTTCTCGGAACCGCACTCGGGCGAATCGTTCCATGCACGACCTCATGCGGATCGCCTGCGTCGCCGCCGTGATCGGTGCCGGAGCGTACGCGGCGTCGGCCGCGGATGCCCCGCGGCAGACGCCGCCAGCCGAGACGTTCACCGGGCTCGGGCTGGCCGGTTTCCAGGGGGAGGGATCGATCGCCGCGGCGCTGCGTCGTGCCGGCGAGATGCGCCCCGCATCGGAAGAACAGGAGCAGATTCTGCCGGGGCTGGAGTTCCGCGGCCTGTCGGTGCAAGGCCCGAACCAGCGGGATCTGCAGTCGCCGATCGCGGCCGAAGTCCGCAGCCGCATCGATCGGTTCGACGTCGCGGCGGGCGTGCGTGCCGATCAGGACCGCGTCACGGAGGGGCCGTCGCATTGGGTCGGCCGCATCGGCCTCTCGCACGACCGCGCGGAAGGCAGCGAACGGATCGAACTTCGGACCACGCTGGGCCGTCGCAGTGAGGGTGGCATGCTGGGGATCGAGGTCGGCCCGCGGCTAGAGCGGCGGCTGCGCCGCGGGGCGACGTTCTTCATCGATGGCAAGGCGGAGGCCCAGGCGGCACGGTCCGTGGACGACGGCTGGTGGTCGATGCCCGGCGCCGCGACCGACGGTTCCAGCATGGTGGGCATCGGCGCCCGCACCGGCCTCGTGCGGTAGCGGCCGTCAGGCCAGGTCGCGGTCCTGGAAGAGGACGAGGGCGACCAGCAGGGCGATGGCGGAGTAGAGTCCGGCGTAGAGGGCCGCCCAGGCGAGGTAGCCCCAGGGCACCGGCACACCGCCGGCCACCGCCGCATCGATCGTGAAGTGCTCCAGCACCGGCAGGAGCGTCGCGAACAACTTGCCGACGAACCGCACGATCGCGAACTTGCCGACGCTCGACTGCACGATCATCGGCACCAGATGGCCGAGCGCGTAGACCGTGAAGCAGATGATCAGGTTCGGCACCATTCCCAGCCGCGTCGAGACGGCCAGACTCACCGCCGCCAGGAGGATCGTCTCCAGCAGCGCGAGCACCAGGCCCGGCACGACCGTGATCATCTCGCCGGCACAGTCGCTCCACAGCGGATCGACCTTCGCCCCCTCGCGGGCGTCGTACACGACCTTGAGGCTCGTCGTCGCCAGGAGCACGCCGCCGAGAATCATGAACACCAGCAGAGCCACGAGGGCGAGGCCGATGAACTTTCCGATCACGAACTGCCAGCGGGTGAGCGGCTTGGAGAGCACCGTCAGGGCCGTGCGGCCCTCGATCTCGTCGGCCACGGCCACGCTCGCCGTCCACACCACCACCAGCAGCGCCAGGACCTTGATCAGCGTCAGGCCGCTGTCCTTGAGCATCTTCACGTCCTCGCCGAACGTGTTGTAGGGAATGACGATGAAGGCGAAGAGGAGCGCGACGCCGGCGATCAGCGCCACGGCGAAGACCGGCTGGCCGATCGCCTCCTTCGTGGTGGCGGCCGCCACCGCCGCCATCCGCCGGGCCCCGAGCCGGAAGGCGGCGTAGACGGCCGCCAACGCGACCAGCACCGCCGCCGTCCAGGGCAGGATGGCCGCCTGCGGAAACTCCGGCACCAGCCGCCAGCGGATCGTGAGATCGACCGGCCGGTCGGAGGCGTTGATCGCCTGGAGCGTGGCCCGCTGACCGAGAAAGGGGCTCGTGGCCCCCTCGGCACGCTTCCAGGTCCAGGGCGTGCCGGGGTCGAGGTCGACGTCCGGCACCTTGGACAGCGCGAACCCCTCGATCGGCTGCTGCGTGCGCACGACGAGCCGGCCGGCGGCCTGGAGATCGACCCGCGCCAGCTCCTGCGGACGGAAGGGAAGCGTGATCTCCTGCAGCGCCGCGCCGGGCTCGATCGCGACCGTCCGCGTGCCGCTGTCGGCCGTGACGAACCGCTGCAGCGACCGCCCGATCTGCCCCAGGGGCACCAGCGGCGCGAAGGCCACGGCGATGGCGGAGAACGTCAGCAGCAGCCATGCCAGCGGGCCGAGGAAGCCGTCGCGGAGGCTGGCACGGGCCTCGGCCGCGGACCGGGGCGCGACGGCCCGCAGCAGGGCATAGCCGGCCAGGATCGCCACGACCGCCACGAGGGCGCCGGCCCCCAGCAGCCAGATCGGCGGCAGGGCGATGAGCCAGCGGTTTTCGGCGAACAGCACGATCATGAACAGCACCTGCAGGAAGGGCGTCGCGCCCGACGCGAAATTATGACCCGGCCGCGGCCGCGGCGGAAGGATGCCGGATTTCGGTGGTGCCCGCGGCCGTCAGGCCGGCCGGGGACCGGCCAGCACGGTCGCCGCCGGCCCGGTGAGCGGCCAGGTCGCAGCGACGCGGTGCAGGTCGTCGCGGGTGAGCGACTCCACGATCCGCAGAGCATCGGCCACCGAGCGATAGACCTGGGCGTGGGCCCATTCGCCCCCCACCTCGAAGAGCCGGCGGCGGGGCCGCTCGCCGGAGAGGACGACCCGGCTGGCCACCTTGTTGCGGGCCTGGGCGAACTCCGCGGCCGTGATCCCGCCGGCCGCGGCGTCGCCATAGATCTCGAGGATCCGGTCCAGCAGGCTATCGGTGTCGTCGGCGTCGCAGGACAGTTGCGTGACGAACAGCCCGGCGTCGAGAAACTCATGATGGTGCAGCGACGCCTGCTCCGCCACGCCCGAGTCGACGAAGGCCCAGTAGAGCCGGCTGCCGGACGAGTCGCCGAGCACGGTCGCCAGCAGCTTGGCGGCGAACCGATCGGCACTTCGCTCGTCGGGTCCGGCCGACATCCGCACGGCGTATTCGAGCGCGGCGGTCGGCCGCACGACCAAGTCCCGCGACGCGGCCGCCGCCGGCACCGGCTCGAGCCGCTCGGCCGCGGGCTGCGGCTCCCAGTCGCCGCACAGCCGGCGGGCGGCGGCGACCAGCGCCGGAAAGTCGACCGCCCCGGTCGCGGCCAGGACCATGTTGCCCGGCGCGTAACGGCGGCGGTGGTAGTCGCGCATCGCCTCGACCGGCAGCGCCTGGATCGACTCCACGGTGCCGAGCACGCTGCGGGCCAGCGGATGACCGCCGAAGAAGGCGGCCCGGCACCGCTCGTCGGCACCGAACGGCGGCTGATCGTCGTACATCCGGATCTCCTCCAGGATGACGAGCTTCTCGGTGGCGAAATCCTCATCCCGCAGGGCCGGCCGCATCATCCGTGCCAGCAGTTCCACCGCCTCCGGCTGCTGCTCCGGCAGGACGATCGCGTAGTAGACGGTGTCTTCCTCGCTGGTGAAGGCGTTGGCGCTGGCGCCCATGCGGTCGAGACGGCGGTTGATCTCGTCGCCCGGCAGATCGGGCGTGCCCTTGAACACCATGTGTTCGAGAAAGTGGCTCGTGCCCCACAGGGCATCGGTCTCGTCCCGTGATCCGGTCTTCACGAAGAAGCCGACGCTCGTCGACAGGGCGGCGGGGCTCGTCTCGGCGACCACATCCAGGCCGTTGTCGAGCCGCTCATGCAGAAAGGGCACGGGGCACCTCCAGGGGCTCGCGGCCCAGCGAGACGACCGTCAGGTCGCGGGGCGGGCCGGCCGCCAGCCAGGCCTCGATCGAGTCGACGGTCAGCCGGTCGTAGCGGGCCAGTTCCTCCGCCAGCGTGCGAACATGGCCGAGGTGATACCACTGCCGGGCGATGGCGCCGGCCCGGGCCGCGCTCGACTCCTGCTGCATCACCAGGCCGCTCTTCGCCCGCGCCTTCACCCGCTCGACCTCGTCGGCGGTGATCGTGCCCGGCAGCCGGTCGATCTCCGCGAGCATCACGTCGAGCGTCTCCTGGGCCCGGGCCGCGGTCGTGCCGGCGTAGCCGAGGGCCATGGCGAAGTCGCGATGGGTCTGGTAGCCGCTCGACACGCTGTAGCACAGCCCACGCCGCTCCCGCACCTCGGTGAACAGCCGCGAGCTCGACCCGCCACCGAGGATGGCCAGCGCCGCCGTGGCCTCGTAGGACTCGTCGCTGCGATACGGCGGCGCGGACCAGGCCAGGGCGACGTGCGTCTGCTGCGAATCGTGGGGCACGTGCCGCAGCCGCGGGCCGCGCGGGCCGGTGGTCACGGCCTCCGCGTCGCCCGCCCGCCAATCGCCGAACAGGGCCTCGATCCGGTGGACGAAGTCATCCCAGTCGATGCGGCCGGCGACGGCGATGATCGTGCCGGCGGGCCGGACATGCGCCGCGATGAAATCGCGGACCGCGGCGCCATCGAGCCGCTCCACGTCCGCTGTGAGCCCTTCCGAAGGTGTGCCCCACGGCGCGGGGAAGTGCATCTCGCGCAGCGCGGTCATCACCCGATGGCCCGGATCATCCTCGATGCCGGCGAGGTTTTGCAGCACCATCTGCCGGGCCGCCTCCAGCTGATCCTCCGGCAGGCGGGGGCGGCGGACGATGTCGGCGTAGACCGGCAACGCCTCCGGCAATTGCCGCGCGACCATGGCGCCGGAAAAGCTCGCGTGGCTCGACGACACGGCCTGGGACCATTGGACACCCGCGGCTTCGAGGGCCTCGACGATCTGGCGGCCCGTCCGCCCGCCCGCGCCGCGCAGGCACATCTCGCCGGAGAGCGTCGCCAGGCCGCTGCGACCCTGACCGTCGTGGACGGCGCCGGCCGGGGCGTGAAAGGCGATCGCCACCGACTCGACGCCGGGCAGCTCTTCGCCGAGGAGCGTGATCCCGTTGTCGAGCGTCGCCGAGAAGAGAGTCTGCTTCAACGTTCCTGCCTCACGCGGCGTGTCAGCCGCACCCATATACCGTTCCGCAAGCCTCCGGGCTTGGGCATGGTCGTCGGCAACGGGAAGTCGATCCGCACGCCTGGAGGCGTGCGCCACTGCCTGTGACCGCCGCCCAAGTCTACGACAGCGGCCTACAGAAGTGCCGGTTCCGCCAGGGCGGTGTCGGCCGCCGCGGCGTCCACCACTTTGTACACGGTCTTGGTCCGCCGGAAACCGAGCCGCTGGTACAGGCGGACGGCCCGCGAGTTCTCCGCCGTCACCTCCAGGCCCGCCGCCCGCAGGCCGGCACTGCGAAATCCCGCGATCGCCCGCCGAACGAGGGCCGCCCCCAGGCCGATCCCCCGATGCCCGGGAACGATGCCGACGTTCTGGATCATGCCCAGGCCGCCGCGTTCGGCGACGCCCTGTATCGTGCCGCACCACTGGATCTCCTCCGGGCCCTGTCCGCGGGCGATCAGCCACGTGGCCTCGGGCAGGAAGCCCGGCTTGTTGCGGATCTCCCGCATCAGGCGGCGACAGCCCTCGGCATCACCGAGGCAAGGGAAGACCAGGGCGTCGATCTCGTCGCGAAACGACCGCCACTTCGTCCGCGCGTGGGCGTCGAGCACGGCCTCGTTCCAGGGCACGAAGCGGTAGCCCGACGGCAGGTCCGGTGGCGGCCGGAAGGGCCCCACCTCGGTCTCCATCCGAAACCGCTTGAAGTAGGTCGAATCCACGGCGTCGCCTCCAAGTGCCGAACCGGATCTCCTGACCTTAAGAATGCCGCGTGAAATGGTCAACGCGCCGGTCGATCGGCGCGGTTCACGGCCCGGAACTCCGCCCGACCGTGCGGCTTGCAAGGACGTTGCGGGCCGTCCGGCCGCGAGCGTATGATTTTTGAGGCATCAAAAAATGTTTTTTGGATTCTCAAAAAAAGTCGTCTCGCTCCTCGTGGCCGTCCTGGTCGCCGCGGCCGGATGTCGGGCGCCCGAGCCGCGGCCGTTCGGCAAGCCGCGGGTGCTCGCCACCACGACCGTGGTCGCGGATCTCGTCCGCCAGGTCGCGGGCGACCGGGCCGAGGTCGAGTGCCTCATGGCCCCGGGCATCGATCCGCACTCCTATCGGCCGACGCCCGCCGACGCCGACCGCTTGGCGCGGGCAGACCTCGTCGTGGCGTCGGGCCTGCAACTCGAGGGTCGCCTGGCCGCGCTCCTGGAGCGGCTCGGCACGCGGCGGCCGGTGCTGGCGGTGGGAGACAGGCTGCCCCGCGAGCGGCTGCTGCCGGTGACCGACGACCTCTTTGACCCGCACGTCTGGTTCGACGCCGGGCTGTGGAGTCTCTGTCCGCCGCTGGTGGCCGAAGCGCTTGCCGGAATCGACCCTGCGGGAGCGCCGGAGTATCACGCGCGGGCGGCGGCCCATGCCGCGGCGCTGGCGACGCTCGACGGCGCAGTCCGCGGCCGGATCGCGACGATCCCGCAGCAACGCCGCGTGCTGGTCACGGCGCACGACGCGTTTCGATACTTCGGCCGGGCGTATGGCATCGAGGTGGTGGGTGTGCAGGGCACGAGCACCGAAAGCGAGGCCGGGCTGCACGACGTCAACCGGCTCGTCGATCTGCTCGTGTCACGCGGCATCCCGGCGGTGTTCGTGGAGACGAGCGTGGCCGACCGCAACGTGGCGGCACTCATCGAGGGGGCGCGGTCCCGCGGCCAGGCCGTCGTCATCGGCGGGCGGTTGTATTCCGATTCGCTGGGGGAGCCGGGCAGCGGTGCCGACACGCTGGCCGCGGCCCTGACCGCGAACGTCGAGACGATCGTCGCGGCACTGCACGACGGAGGTCGGTGACATGGGCTCCGCCCCGCACGCCGCGGCCCCGCTGCTCGAGTTTCACGACTTGACCGTCGCCTACGGCGGGAAGCCCGTTCTCTGGAACGTCGATCTCACGATCGCGGAGCCGTGCCTGTTCGGCGTGATCGGCCCCAACGGCGCCGGCAAGAGCAGCCTGCTGAAGGCGGCGCTGGGGCTCGTGCCGATCGTCGCCGGATCGGTGCGGTTCCTGGGACTGCCACTGGACCAGGTCCGCGGCCGGATCGGCTACGTGCCGCAGCGGGAGACGGTCGATTGGGACTTTCCCGTGAACGTGATGGACGTGGTGCTGATGGGCACCTACGGCCGGCTCGGCTGGTTCCGGCGACCGGGCCGGCAGGACCGGGACTTCGCCCGTGAGTGCCTCGACCGCGTGGGCCTGGCGGACCTCGCCGGCCGGCAGATCGGCCGGCTCTCCGGCGGGCAGCAGCAGCGGGTGTTTCTCGCCCGGGCGCTGGCGCAGCGGGCGGAGATCTACCTCCTCGACGAGCCGATGGCGGGCGTGGACGTGCGGTCGCAGGAGCAGATCTTCCGCGTGCTCGCCGAACTCGAGGCCGGCGGCAGCCTCGTGGTCGTCGTGCACCACGACCTGCGGACGGCGGCGGAGTGGTTCGACCGGGTCGCGCTCGTCGATCGGCGGCTCGTGGCCGCGGGACCGACCGCCGCCGTGCTCACGCCCGAAAACCTGCGCCGGACCTACGCCGGCCAGCTCGATGTCCTCGACGAGATCGGCCGCGCCGTCGCGGCCCGGGGCCGCACGCCATGACGGCACCCTGGCTGTCCGCCATGACCGCACCCAACACGCTCGTCGCCGCCGGCGGCGTGGCAGCGGTGGGATTCGCGGCGGGCGTCGTGGGCAGCCTCGCCCTGTTGCGGAAGCGGCCGCTGGTGGGGGACGCGGCCGCGCATGCCACGCTCGCGGGCGTGGCCGGCGGCTTTCTTGCCACCGGCCGCCGCGACCTGCCGACGCTGCTCGCCGGGGCGTTCGTGGCGGCGTTGGCCGCGCTCGGCGTGCTCGTGCTCATCCGGCGATTCACCCGCACGCGAGACGACGCGGCCACCGGGATCGTGATCGGCGTGTCGTTCGGGCTGGGCATCGCGCTGGTCTCGGGGCTGCCACGGTGGGGCCTGGCGGGGAGCGGCGGGCTGGAGCAGTTTCTGCTCGGCCACGCGGCCGCGATCACCGGCCGCGACGCCGCCGTGCTGGCGGGCGTGTCGCTGGCGGCCGTGCTCGTGGTGGCGGCGGCGGTCAAGGAGATCACGCTCGTGGCCTTCGACGCGGCGTTCGCGGCGGCCGGCGGCTGGCCCGTGGACTGGATCGACGCGCTGGTGGCGGCGCTGGTAGCGGCGATGGTCGTCGCCGGGCTGCCGGCCGTGGGCGCGGTGCTGGTCACGGCGCTGGTGGTGATCCCGCCGGTGGCGGCCCGCCTGTGGACCGACCGCGTGGCCGCGATGCTGATGCTGGCGGGGCTGTTCGGCCTGGTGGCCGCGGTGGTCGGCACGCTCGTCAGCGCCACCCGCCCCGGCCTCGCGACCGGTCCGCTGGTCGTGCTCTCCGCGGCGACGATTTTCGCGGTCTCGCTTGTCGTCGTCCCGCGTCGGCGGCAGGAGGGCTCATGACCGCTGCGCTGGCGTCGCTGGCAGGCGGCGAGTGGTCGCTGCATGGATGGGCGCTGGCGACAGCCGCCGTCACCGCCGCCGCCTGCAGCCTCGTGGGCACGCTGCTGGTCGTCCGCCGCATGAGCCTGTTCGGCGACGCGCTGGCCCACGCGGTGCTGCCCGGGATCGTGGTGGCGGCGCTCGCGGGCGGCCGGCCCGGCGGGCCGGCCGTATTCGCCGGCGCGCTGGCCGCCGCACTGGTCACGGTGTGGCTCACGCAGGCGCTGCGGGCCGCGGGGGGAGTGGCGGAGGACGCGGGTTCGGGCGTGGTGTTCACGACGATGTTCGCCCTCGGCGTCGCGCTGGTCACGGCGGCCGGCCGGGGAGCGCATCTCGACGCCGCCTGCATCCTCGCCGGCGACCTGACGTTCGTGCCCTTCGACACGATCGACCTCGCCGGCCTCCCCGTGCCGCGGGCGTTCATCGGCGGCGGCCTGGTGCTGTCCCTGCTCGTCGCGGCCGCCTGGGCGACCTGGAAGCTGCAGGTGTTCACCGCCTTCGACGCCGCGGCCGCGCGGGCCGCGGGCCTGCCCGTGGCGGCGGTGACCGGCGGCCTGCTCGCCGCGACGGCGCTCGCGACGGTGGCGAGCTTCCAGGCGGTGGGCGCGATCCTCGTGGTGGCACTCCTGGTGGTGCCCGCGGCCGCCGCCGAGCTGCTCGTGCGCCGGCTGCACCACGTGGCGTTCGTGGCGATGCTGCTGGCGATCGTCGGCGCCTGCCTCGGCTACCTCGCCGCCTGGCGCTGGTCGGTCAACGAGGCGGGCGCGATCGCGGTGGTTCTCGGGCTCGAGTATCTCGCCGCCGCCTTCCTCGCCCCGGAGGACGGCATCGTCGCCCGGGCGCTGGCCGCGGCGGGCTTCCGCTGGCGGGTGGCGTGCGAAGACGTGCTCGCGGCGCTGTGGCGCGGCGAGGAGAGCGGCGCGGCGGCGGCGCCGTCGGCCACGCTCCGCGGGCGGGCGGCCGGGCTGTGGCTGCGGGCCGCGGGCGACATCGAGCGCACGGCGGCGGGCTGGCGGCTCACGCCGCGCGGGCGGCGAGACGCGGAGATGGTGGTGCGGTCGCACCGTCTCTGGGAGGCCTGGCTGGGCCGGCACGTCGAGCTGCCGACGGACCACCTCCATCCGCCGGCGGAATGGGTGGAGCATCATCTCGGCGCCGGGGTCCGGCAGCGGATCGAGGCCGAGTTGGGCGCGGGGGGCAGTGACCCGCACGGCAGCTCGATTCCGCCCGAGGCGTGACATCGGGGTCGGGAGTGTCCCAGGCCGGATGACATCGACGGTGGGGAGGTGTTTGTTGCCGGAGTCCCCGGGTTTCCACCCGGGGCTTCTGGTCGGCCGCGCGCCACGCACACAAAAAGCCCCCGGCGGAAGCCGGGGGACTCCGGGTGGCAAACCTCCCCGGCTGCCATGCCATATGGTTTTGAACCGGGAAATCGCCCGCCGTCGTGCGGCATGGATGGCGGGGTGGTTTTCGTGCCCGGAGTCCCCGGGTTTCCACCCGGGGCTTCTTGGGGGAGAGTCTGCAGCGTTGCCGCATGAAGGACGGCCGGCTCACCGGGCCGCGAGGCGGCGGAGGAGGGCGAGGTTGCGGCGGTCGTTGGCCGGCGTCGGCTTGCCGTCGGGGCCCTCCTTGGGCGTTTCCAGCACGATCGGGATTCCGGCCAGCCGGGGGTGAGTCATGATCGCCGCGAACGCCGCCTGGCCGATCTTGCCCTTGCCGATCTCCTCGTGCCGGTCGACCCGCGAGCCGCGGTCACGCTTCGAGTCGTTGGCGTGAATTAATTTCAGCCGGCGCATGCCGATCAGGCGGTCGAACTCCGCGAGCGTGTCGTCGAGGGCCGCCGGCGGATGGAGCGGATAGCCGGCGGCAAACACGTGACAGGTGTCGAGGCACACACCGACCCGCTTTCGCCGGGCCGCCTGGGCGTCGATGCGGTCGAGGATCGCGGCGATCTCCGCGAACGTCGCCCCGAGGCACGACCCCTGCCCGGCCGTGGTCTCGACGAGGACGCCGGCCGCGAGCCCGCTCGTGCGGTCGAGCGCCGCGGCGATGCCGTCGGCCGCGCGGGCCAGCGCACGATCGAGCGGCTGCTCGCCCGCCGCGCCCGGATGGGCGACGACCCAGCGGATGCCGAGCTGCTCGGCCCGCTCCAGTTCCGTCACCAGGCCGGCGATCGACTTGTCGCGGAGCGACTCGTCGGCGGCGGCAGGATTGATGAGGTAGGAGTCGTGGGCGACGACACAGGCCAGGCCCGCGTCGCGCACGGCCGCGCGGAAGGCGGCGGCCGCGGCCGGATCGATCGGCGACACGCTCCACTGGTTGATGTTGCGGGTGAAGATCTGCAGGCACTCGCAGCCCGTCTCCACGGCCCGCTCCACGGCCTTGACGAATCCGCCGGCGATCGACTGGTGGGCGCCCACCGGCGTTCCGCCCGACTCACGGTCCGACTTTCGCATGCTGTCCTCCGGGAAAAACAGGCCGCAGTGTAGCCGCGGCGGCGGCCATCTTTTGCCGGTTCGCCGCCGGCTCGTACACTTGAACGTGCGCGGTCAAAGCCTTCCATGGCCTTTGTCCACGTGGCCGACCGGTGGAAACCCCGAGGGTTTCCCCGGTCTGCATTCCTGGCATCCTTGCTCGGGCAGACTTGGTACAGTCTGCCCGGGCGTGTGGCCGTCACTCGCGGAGCCATCACGTGGTCGATCTCGTCCAGCTCATCGCCACGTTCACCATCGCCGTCGTGGCCGGCGTGGCGATCGCCATGGCCACCCGGCCGCTGCGGGCCGCCCGCGCCGCCGAGAAGCTCGCCCGGGCCCAGCGTGACTTCCACCGCCAGCGGGAACTCCTCGAGGCGCGGTTCATCGAGCGGGCGTCGGCCACGGGCAAGCCGCGCGGGCTGCGGTGGACCGACGTCGATTTCGACGACGACGTGATCTACGCCCGCGACCGCCGCACCCGCCACGGCCGAGTTCCTCCACGACGGCACCAAGTGGATGACCGAGGGCCGGGTGTTCTTCAACCTCGCGCCATCGGCGACGGTGAAGTATCTGGCGACGGATCTGGAACTGGTCGCCGAAGAGCACGCGGCGGACCGCGGGTGAGATCCCGCGTCACGCGAGGCTGGCCGGTTGGCGGAAGGACGGAATCCTGCGGCCAGGCCGTTACGGCAGGTTCGCGATCTGCTGGCCGTCGGCCCGACGGCAGATCAGCGTGAGCACCGTCTGCTCCATCGACTCCTCGAGGAGCCGCACGCTGCCGTCGGCGAACACGCCGTTGGCGCCCATCCGGTGCTGGCTCCCGATGGCGCCAAGCCGCCGGTCCTGATGAATCGCCCACGCGCTGGGCGTGGCCGGCGCGCCGGGTTCGCCGTGCCGGAACGGCGTCTCGTATTTGATGGGCGCGAACGCGCCGCACATCACGTGACCGAGGCCGGAGTCTTCGCCCCCCGGATACCAGCGCGACCAGTGGGCGATCGGCTGGCCACCGTTGAGGCCCATCGCGGAGAACGTGTCGAAGCCTTCATCGGCGTGGGACGTTTCGGCGAACAGGAGCGTCTTGGCGGCGCCATCGGTGATGTGCGCGAGCCGCACGACCTGTCCGGCGGCCGCCGTCGCGGCCCGGCGGGCCTGGCTGCCCGTCGCCATGAAAGTGCCGTCATTCGTCGCTTCCGTGGCGGCGACGGGGCGGCTGCCGCCGTTGGCCCGGTAACTGGTCACTCCGTAGCGGTTGCCGTCGGTCGCTTCATACGGGTTGCCGGCTGCGAACACGTCGCTCGGGCAGACGAGAATCGGCAGCGGCGCCGCGGCCTTGGTGCCGGCCACGGGGGTGACGTTGTTGCGGGGCACCCGGGCGTCCATCTGATCGAAGACGGCCTTCTCCTCGAGGAACGGCAGCAGGAAGTAGAACGCGGAATGCCCCTGGAGTTCGCTGTTGATGCGTTCCTGCGTGAGCCCAGGGGGCAGGGCCTTTTTGGCGTCGTGGTAGTGGAGCGACGCCAGGCCGATCTGCCGCAGATTCCCCGCGCAGCGTGACCGGCGGGCGGTTTCCCGGGCCGACTGCACGGCCGGGAGCAGGATCGCGAGGAGCATCGACAGCAGGGCGATCGTCGTCAGCAATTCCACCATCGTGAAGCCCCGCACGCGACGGGTATTCCTCTCGGGCATGATGCTGATCCTGGCGGGCGTGGCAGGGGCGGTGGAGGCCGCGTCGGCATCCCCCGCCGCTCTTCGGACGAGAGAAGACACGAGAACCATGAGGATTTTGTGAGGTCTGCCGCCGCGAGGCCGGGGAAGCCGGGAAAACCCTGTCGGACGATGCGGAATGGAAGGGTCTTTCCGGCGGGCAGGTCGATGAGGGCGGCGGGGGACGGGGCCATGAGATTCCTGCTCGCTGCGACGGTGGCAGTCGCGCTGTGGTGCGACGGGGCCCTGGCAGCCCAGCAGGCTGCGGCCCCCGTCTCGCCCCGGCAGGTCGCCGCAGGGCACCTGCGGCGGGCCCGCGAGCACGGCAAGGCGTCGTGCGAGATGCTGCGGCAGCACCGCCGCCAGGCCGTCGACGGCTATTACGTCTCCTGCGAGGAGGCATGGAACGCCGTCTGGACGTGTCCGGAGTCGGCCGAGGTGTTGGCCCAGGCGGCGGAGGTGTATGCCGACTCGCTCGCCGGCCTGTTCGAGGCCGCCCGGTGTCATGGCCGGCTGACACCCGACGGCCTGTGGATCGGCACGGCGACGAAGCCCGTGCTGGTGCCCTGGCAGCCCAAGGCCTTGCCGATCGAGCCCGGGATGATCGCCTCGATCGAGCCCGAGGGGCAGGCCGACGACGCGCGGATCACCCGCCGGCACGTGCGGCCCGGCTTCGGCCTTCCCGTGGTCGTGCGGGTGGCGGCGAACCGCGCGGCCGATCCGCTGCGGCAGTTCGCCCCACAGAGGCAGTCGCTCGCGGCGACGGCGGTGCTCCGCTTCCGGATGCCGGGCGCGGAGAACTTCCTGCAAACCTTCGCCGGGCCGGTGTATCGCGATCACGCCGCGGCGGTGCTTGACCTGGCGAACCCCGTCGAGATCGCGGCCGTCCACATCGGTCCCGCCAAACCGCATCTCGCCGCCGATCTCACGGCTCCACTCCTCGACATGCTCGCCGGCATGCCGAAGACCGGCGGCATCGAGGGCTTCATTCAGCCGTTCGGCCGCGGCGACACGCAGCCTCGGCTGGAGATCCTGGAACCCCATCGCCCGGGCCGCATCCCGGTCGTCTTCATCCACGGCCTGGCCAGCGACGAGGGCACGTGGTTCGACATGCTCAACGAGCTGCGGGCCTGGCCGGTGTTTCACCGGCGGTTCGAGCCCTGGGTGTTTCACTATCCCACCGGCGCGTCGTTCCTGCAGGTGTCGGCGGTGCTCCGCCGGGAGCTGCAGGCGGCCGTCCGCGCGGCCGATCCGCAGGGGCGTGATCCGGCCCTCGGCAAGGTGGTGCTCGTGGGCCACAGCATGGGCGGGCTGCATGCGAAGCTGCAGGTCGTCGAGCCGGGCACGGCCCTGTGGGACGCGATCGCCGACGTGCCGTTCGCGGAGATCCGCCTGCGGCCGAAGACGCGGCAGCTGGTCGCGCCGGGGTATTTCTTTCATCCGCTGCCGTTCGTGAACCGCGTCGTGTTCATCGCCACTCCGCACCGGGGCTCGGTGCTGGCGGCCCTGGGGGTGGGGCGGCTGGCGTCGCTGACCGTCCGGCAGCCGCCGGAAATGGAGGCGATCCACGCGGAGGCGGTGCGGCTCAACCCGGGCGCCTTCCATCCCGACTACGAGCGCCGCCTGCCGACGTCGGTCGACCTGCTGCGGCCGAGCTCGTCGATCCTGCAGGCGGTGGAGCGGCTCCGGCCGCCGTGCTGGGTGACGACGCATGCCGTGGTGGGCGTGGCGCACCACTCGCTGGCCGGCGGCGACGACTGCGTCGTGCCGGCGGCCAGCGCCCACACCGCGGGGGCGGTGAGCGAGATCACGGTGTCCGCCAGCCATACCCGCGTGCACCACCATCCGCAGACGATCGCCGAGGTGCAGCGGATCCTCATCCAGCATCTGCGCGAATGCGGAGTCGGCCCGGATGGCGTGGCCGGTGCGGCGGTGCCGTGACGCGGCGTCGGGTTCTGCCGGTCAACGGCTGGCGGGAGCGAATCGCAGGCAGACGGGCGCCGGGCAGGGAGTCGGGTCGCCGGCCCGCGTCATTTCGCCGGTCTGCGGATCGATGCGAAACACCGTGATGGTGCCCCGGTTCTGGTTGCCGACGAGCACGAACCGGCCGCTCGGGTCGATGACGAAGTTCCGCGGCTTGTCGATCGTGTCGGTGAAGTTGCCGACCGGCGTCAGCCGCCGGGCGGCCGCGTCGAACGCCAGCACGGAGATCGAGTTGTGGCCGCGAACCGAACCGAGGACGAACCGACCGTTGGGATGGACCGCCACCTCGGCCGCCGTCGAGTTGCCGGGAGCCTGGCCCCGGGAGACCAAGGGCACGGTCTCCAGCGATTCCAGCCGCCCGCGTGCGGCGTCGAAGGCGAACGACGTTATCGAGAGCTTCTTCTCGTTGATGGCGAACAGCACGGCGGCGGTGGGGTGAAACGCCAGGTGCCGCGGCCCGCTTCCCGCCGCGACCTCCACGACCGGGGGATCGTGCGGCACGAGGGCCTTGGCCGCGCGGTCGATGTGATAGACGTAGATTCGGTCCGTGCCCATGTCGGCCGCCAAGGCGAAGCGGCCGCTGGGGTCGACGATGATCGAGTGGGCGAACGGCTTCGTGGGCCGGCCCTGGGAATCGACGCCCGGGGCGTGCTGCTGGATCCTCGAACCCTCGTCGAGACTGCCGTCGTCGCGGACGGGAAACATCCGCACGCTTCCGCCTCCGAAGTTTGCCGCCAGGACGAACGCCTCGTCCGCATCGGTGGACACGAAGCACGGTCCGGTGCCGCCGCTGGCCTGCCTGTTGAGGAGCGTGAGCCGGTGCGTCGCCGGGTCGATGGCGAACGCGGAGACGCTTCCCGACCGCTGTCCCTCGAACTCGCCCACCTCCGACACCGCATACACCGTTCCGTGCCGCGGGGCGACGCAGAGAAACGACGAGTGCCGGGCCTCTGCGGCCAGCCCGCGGGGCTCCAGGCCGCCGGTCGCCGGGTCCATGGCGAAGAGATAGATGCCCATGCTCTCCTTGCCGGAATAGGTGCCCACGTAGAGCATCTCCGGCCCGGCGGCCGGGGCCGCCGACGAGGCCCCCGCCACCGCCACGATCAGACACAGGAACGTTCGGAACATGGCGACTCCTCGCTGAGGCTCACGGATCTTCAAGCACCCATGGTAACCTTCTCCACCACGACGACGATACTCGCCGCACCCAGAGGAAATACGGAATGAGACCGCTCGGCCTGATGCTGCTGATGCTGACCGCGGCGACGTTCGCCCATGCCGCGACGCCCGGCCCGGAAGGCGTGCTTCGCGCCACTGTCATCGAGGAGAGTCCGACGCTGGCCGCCGGGCAGATGCACTGGGACGCGGGGCGGCTGCTGATCGCCGACCGGGGTGGCAATCGGATCGTGGAGTTCCGTCCTCCCGGCACGTTCAAGGACATCGGCCAGGTCGAGAATCCCGGCGGCGTCGGTGTCGATGCCGCCGGCCGGGTCATCGTCGTGGCCGGCCGCCCCTCCAGCCTGCAGCGGCTCGCCGGCGACACCACGGAGCCCGTGGCCGCCGACCCGCCGGGCTCGCCGTTTCGCGTCCTCGGGCACCCCACGGGCACGATCTTCTGGACGAACTTTCCCGGTGGCGAGGTTCGTCTCCTCGATTCCCGGGGGCAGACCGAGAAACTGGATCCGTCGATCGGACATTCCTGTGCCATCGCCTTCGGACCGCGGCGGGACTTTCTCTACGTCACCTCCAAGCTTCCCGACCTCCGCAGCCGGACCGTGTGGCGGTTTCCGCTCGATGGCGACGGCCGCCCGGGCCGCGGCGAGGTCTTCATCCGCACGTCCGAGCTCGAGCCGAACGTGCCCGATCTCCCGGCTGCCCAAGACGGGAGCAAGACGCTGGCGGGCTGGGTGGGGCGTGTGCAGGCCCTGGCGATCGACGCCGCCGGCAACATCTATCTCGCCGGCACCGAGGCCCACACGTCCGGCGAGGCGGTGGCCGTGATCGCGGCCGATGGCAAGTCGGTGCGGGCCATGATCCTCGACGTGCCCCGGAACGTCTCCAGCCTCGCGGTCGGCGACGACACGCTGTACATCGCCGTGGCGGGCCCGGGACGGCTGCGTCGGGTGAAGATTCGCTGACCTCCCGCGGCGGCCGCGGATGCGGCTACCGGTAGTTCGCCTTCACGGCCACCGTGCCGGAGAGGCCCTTCAGGGTGATGGTTTCCTTGGCGGCGTCGAACTCCGTCCAGGGCTGACCATTGACCGTGACGCTCTTGATCGGCGCGGACGTGGGATGGCGGAAGCGGACGATCACGCTGTGGGCCGGCTTCCGCGCGGGGATCTCCACGGTCGCGCTGATCGCGGCCGCGTCCGCGGCGGAAACGATCTCGTAGGACACCGTGCCGAAGTAGGTCGGCGCGTTCTTGACGCTGATCTTCTTGCCCTGCCCCAGCCAGGCCCGCGGCGTGGCCCGCGCCAGCCACAGCGACTGCCCCTCCTCCATGACCAGCAGATTGCGGAAACTCTCCACGAACCAGCCGGTGCTGCCCAGGTCTGAACCCGGTTTGCCGGCCGGGTCGCCCTGATAGGCACGCAAGGAATTGGGCTCGGGAAGCCCTCCGTTCGCTGTCACCCAGGCCGCGTAGTTGTTCGCCCAGCTCCGCAGGAAGCACGGCACGTCGTCGCGGCGGAGGTGGGTCGTATCCACGCACATGTACTTCACGAGCCCGGCGAAGCCGGTCCAGAACAGCGCCGGAGTCACCCCCACGACGTTCTTGTTGTTGCCATGATCGAGCAGTTCCTCGACCACGTCGAGGTGCTCCGTGATCCGCGGATCGTCGGCATCGAAGACGCCGATGCCGTCGGCCAGCGGCAGGGTGCCCATCTCGATGTCCGCCAGGGCGTAGGTGGCGGTGAACTCCCGCACCATCGACCCCCGTGCGTAGGGTGAGACAGGAATGTACCGCCGGTAGGTGCCGTCTCGCACCCTTCGCACGGGCGCGATCGCGATCTCCCGCTCCACGATTCGCCGCAGGTCGTCGGCGTAGGCCTGGGCCGCGACGCGATACCCCTGCCCGGCTTCGGGGTCGAAATCCGCCAACGCGTCGGCGAAACGCCGCAGCCCCTGCACGGAAAAGGCGTCGTGGATGAAGTACCACCGCCACGCACATTTGCCCAGCCCCATGTCGCCGAGCATCTGCGGCGGCTGCAGCCCCGCCACCGCGAGTTTCTCGCGGTGGGGAAGGCCCTCGAGATACGCGGTCCGCTGCCGGAGGATCCAATCCGCCGCCGCCTGCATCCGCCCGCGGTTCGTCTGAAACCACTCCTTGTCGCCCGTGAGCATGTAGTGTTCGGCCATCGCGAACAGCATGCGGCCCGTCTGCGGATGGGTGCCGTCGTGAGACCAACCGATGTCGTACTGCATGGTTTTCCCGTACTCGAACCCGCCGGTGCCATCGACGAAGTCGCCGTCGGGCTTCACGCCGGGCGAGTCAAGCCAGTACTGCAGACGCCGGGTCGCCGTGTCGTGGTTTCCGGACAGATCGGTCGCGCGGATGGGCTGGGCGGCCTCGAGTGCCAGATACCCGTAGCCGCCCTTGCCTTGCTGCAACATCCACGACGCCCGCCGCCAGGCGTCGGTCCAGCGGTCGTCCGGCACCGTCACCTGCATCGCCGTCTCGGGGGGATCTGCGAAGGGCACGAGCGGCGGGATCACCGTGCCGGGCGGGCAATGGGGCAGCTTGACGTTCCGCATGACCTCTTCCCACGAGGCGGCCTCGGGGTGTTCCCGCACCATCTGCGGAATCGTCTGCAGCTTCTTGGCCGCGATCTCGGCGGCGAACTGCCGCGCCGTCACCGTGCCGCCGGCCTTGGCCACCAGCATGCCGACTCCCGGGACCAGGATCGGCTCGACGTTCACGTCGTCGGGCAGGAAGGTCAGGTTGCCCCCCTTGGTCAAGAGCGTGATCCGGGTGTCTAAGGGGGAGATGCGGGGTTTTTCGCCACGAGATCCAAAACGGCCGGGATGGAGCACCGAGACGACGATGCCCCGTCGGGCGACGCCGGCGGCGGGTGCGGACGTCCACGCATCCGGGCCCGTGACCGCCGTGCCCTTGTCATCGGGCAATGGCTTGACGGACGTCACGGAACCGCCATAGGCCTCGATTCGTCCATCGAAGACCGCCTGCTCGTCACCCGGACGGAAGCCCCACTCGATCTCCACGTCCATGACGTTCCATTTCCGATTCGGTGGGAACAGGTGGATCGTCGGCGCGGCGTACTTCGCGGCCGCCGGCGCCTTGTCCGGGTCGAAGAACACGGCCACCATGTCCGTTTCCCCGAAGATCGGTTTTCCTTTGTTGGGGCCTTCCGTCTGGGCGTTGACGTAGGTCAGCGTGCGGCCGTCGGCAGACACCTCCGGGGCGACGAGCACCTCGTCGCGGACGACCGCGAACCAGCCCATCTTGGACGGATAGACGCGGACCTCGACCGCCTCGACGGGGGGCACGGCGCCGCCCGCGGGCCAGCGGAGCTCGATCCGCTGCGTGGGCACCGGCGCCAGCCAGAGCAGTGCCGACGACAACTTGCCTTTCGGTGCCGGCGGCAAACCGAGTTTGGCGAACCCTTCGATTCTCTTCTTGTCTTGTTCCGTCTCCGCCGGCTGCGAGGCGATGGTGCGATAGACCTCGTCGAGCCGCTTCAGCCGCCGGGGAATGAAGGACGCCTCCGGCTGCTCCTGCACCTCGCGGTCGGCACGCCAGGCGGAGGCCCACGGCGCCATGTCCACCGGCTGGCCGACGAGGTCGCCGCGGGCGGCGGCCGGCGGCGGCTCCGCCGACCGCGCCACCAGCACGAGACTCAGGGAGACGATCACGGCCGCAGCGGCGGTCTTCATGGTTGGCATGGGAAATCCTCCGGGCCGCGACGCGGCGGCTGATGTGGGGCGGCGCGGCGAGTTCCGTTTGAATGTCAGTCAGGCTCGACGCCAGCCGCGGGACTACCCCGACAGGATCATTCCTCGAGTTGCGGAGGTTGATGATGCGTTCGTTCCTGCCCGGGGCACGGCGTGCCGTGCTCATCGGCCTCGCCCTCGCCGGCGTCGCCCAGACCGCGAGCGCGGGCTACAACCGCCCCGCCTACATCGACGGGTGCCGCTCGGCCGACGGCCGCTTCGAGATCGTCGCCGAAGCCAAGGTGAAGGGGCCGAGCCCGCACGGCCCGAACGAATGGGAGTTCGTGTGGAAGGACAACCAGACCGGCGCAACCCACCGCATGCCGGCCCAGGGCGTTCAGGGAGGCGCGATCTACGGGCAGCTGTTCATCGCGCCCGACGGCGAGACGTTCGCCCTCTGGAACCACATGATCCAGTATTGGCCCACGAAGTCGCAAATGAACTCGGGCCAACTCGTGCCGACCATGGAGCCGCCCGGCGAGGAGGAGAAGTTCCGCGGGCTCGACGTCCACAAGAAGCGGGTGATCATCTACCGCAAGGATGGCTCGATCGTGAAGGAACTCGGGGTCGCCGACTTTCTCGCCGGCGACGAGTGGAAGTCGGTGATCGTCAACTTCTACTACGTGTCATGGCTGCGGGAGTACAAAGGCCTGCAGTGGAAAACCACGCCCCGGCCGCAGTATGCCTTCTGCCGGGTCAGTCCCGACTACACGGTGCTCGAGTTCCAGCCGGTCGGCGCCCGCGGGGCGGGGCCGCGGGTCGTTCGGGTGTCGCTCACCGACGGCCGGATTCTCGGACCCGACGAGAAATTGACCGACCCGGCGAAGATCCCGGTGCGGCCGTTCGTGGGCGAGGACGCGCTGCCGAAGTTCCATCCGGCCTGGGTCGAGAATTATGTCCCGAGCCTCGACCCGGTGCGGAAGGCCGGTGAGTTTCGCGTCGTCTCCGTGGCCGAGGCGTTTCCCGTCTCCCAGGCGCGGCCCGTCAAGCCGGTGAAGTTCGGCGAGGTGAAACAGCTCGCCGCCGGGTACCAGCAGGCCGACACGCCCTCCGTGCTGCCGCAGTTCGCGGGCCGCAAGGAGCCGAGCGTGCTGTTCGCCGACAACAAGAAGAAGGAGCTGTTCCGGTTTGTTCTGGGCGGCGCAGGGGCCGCGGCGGAGCCGGTGTCGACGGAGGCCGGCCGGGGCCGGATCGGTCCCGACGACCGCACGTTCTACTGCCTCCACGGCGGCAAGCTCGCCGCCTGGGACCTCGCCTCCAAGGATGCCAAGCCGGTGATCCTCTGCGAGAAGGCCGCCAACGACCGGGAGTTTTCCATCAACGACCTGGCCGTCTCGTCGCGGGGCATCGTCTACTTCACCACGCTCAAGGATCCGGAGAAGGGCCGCCTTTCGGCCTTCGATCCGCGAACGGGCAAGGTGACGGTGTTCTTCGACGGTGAGCAGGACGAGAAGTTTCACAATCCCAACGGCATCGCGCTCGACCCGGCGGAACGCTTTCTCTACGTGGGGATTTCGAACTACAAGAAACCGGGCCGGGCCGGTGTCTACTGCTTCCCGATCCGCGGCGACGGCTCCCTCGACGTCGCCACGGGCAGCCAGGCGGCGTGGGTGCCCGTCAAGGGCGACGGCATCGCAGTGCAGAACTCCGGCGACGTGTTCCTGACCCCGGAGGGCAAGATCGAGTGCTTCGACGTCTACGGCCGCTCCCGCGGGCACGTGGCCGTCCCCAAGGGCACGGCCACCAACCTCTGCTTCTCGCAGGACGGGAAGACGCTCTACTTCACCAGTTGGGAAGCCCTGTACTCCGTGACGGTCGAGTGACGCCGAAGCGAGACGGCCTCGCGGCCGGCGGGCATCCTTCAGCACCTCCAGGAATGCGGAGCCGGACCGAAGGGGCGCGGCGGGTGTGAACCGGGGAGCCCGCGGAGTCGTGCGGCATGGACGGCGGGTTGGTTTTCATGCCCGGAGTCCCCGGGTTTCCACCCGGGGCTTTTTGGGCCACCCACGCAGTTCCCGAGAAGCCCCCGGCGGAAGCCGGGGGACTCCGGGTTGCATACCTTCCCGGATGCCATGCGCGGCGGGTGTGAACCGGGGAGCCCGCGGAGTCGTGCGGCATGGACGGCGGGTTGGTTTTCATGCCCGGAGTCCCCGGGTTTCCACCCGGGGCTTTTTGTGGCCTAACACGCCTGGCCCGACAGCCCCGCCAGGGTAGCCCGGGCATGTGCCGCGCTTTGGATCTAATCCGCCGTCACCGGCTCGCCGCCCGCACGAGTGACGAGGGCGATCATCGTGAGCGGGTCGATGTCCGCGGCGAGAAACCGGCCGCTGCCGTCGCCGAACAGCCCGTTCACGCCGCCCGGATGGAACGAATACGGCTCGTCCCAGTTCGTGCAGTTGATCACGCACCGGCCGCCGCTGGTCGTACCCGTCGCGGGCACACGGCCCGTGGCGTCGGTGTGGTAGCACGAGCCGTTCGGCACCCCCGTCGCGGCGTCCGCGCCATCGAGGGCGAACGTGGCCTCATTGTCGGCCCAGGCCGCGTGGAGCGTGTCGTTGTGGACGGCACATGGTGCCGTCGCGCTGCTGCTGCGCACGCCCATCCTCCCGCGTTGCAGGTAGCGGGCCGGGCGGTTGCCGCATTCCACCACCGCCAGCGTGTTGCTCATGCCGTCCCGCACGTGGGCCGCCATCGTGGCCGCCGTGATCGTCCGCGGACCGTCGGGGGTGCTGCTGCACGCGAAGGCCGCGATGACCGTCTTGGCGGCAGGGCGGTTCACGGAGCTGTCCCAGTCCTGCTCGAAGTCGTATCCGAGCGTGCCGAAGAGGGTGCCCTGCTCGAGATACGGCAGGAGGAGCCCGAACATGCCGTGTTCCCGCGGATTGTGTGGCGGCCACATCGCCCCGGCTCCGGTGGAATTGGCCGGGGCGAAGAAACCATTGGCCGTCTCAAAGCCCAGCATCGCAAGCCCGATCTGCCGCATGTTGTTCAGGCACGACACCCGCCGGGCGGATTCCCGCGCCCCCTGGACGGCCGGCAGCAGGAGGCCGACGAGGACCGCGAGGATCGCCACGACGACGAGCAATTCCACGAGGCTGAAGCCACGCCAGAGACGGGGTGAGGCGGCCGGCCGGCGCGAATCCATGCGTGCATCCATGGTGGTGTGTCGGGGAATCAGCCGGCCCGCCGCCGTCGGGCGGCGATCCCGGCGGCGGCCATGCCCAGACCCGCGAGGACGAGCGTCGCGGGCTCCGGCACCGGCACGATGTCGAGGCCGCGGAAGGCACCGGACGTGCTCGAGATCGAGGCGATCGACGTCCCGACCGCGGCGCTGCCCGAGTCGATCGCCGTGAACACCTGGGTCGGTGTCGTCCAGAAGAGCCGCGGGGCCGGTGCGGTGAAGTCCACGGCCAGCCCGAAGGCGGCGTTGCCGGTGACGCCGCTGGCCGTGAAGTTGTAGGCGTGCGCCCACGCGGAGCCGTTGAACGTGAACTTCTGCACGCCGATCGAGGCGTCCGCCACGTAGACCGTCGAACCGGACGCCGCGACGGCGAAGTCGTAGGGATCGCTTCCCTGGCTGGCCACGCCCGTGAGCCAGGCCGTGGCGCTGGCCGT
>JAJTED010000190.1 GCA_021300535.1 Planctomycetaceae bacterium
CGTGACCTTCTGGTTCGCGCCGCCGGCCGCTCTGGTCGTCGGCATTTCCCTTGCCTCCCGGCCATCCGGGAATGGAGTGCGCAGATGCTCTATGTCGAAAACGATCGTGACCTTATCGCTGCCGTCTCTCGGGCCCTCGGTGAATCCCGGAGCCTGGTCCGCAACCGCGGCTTCCAGTTGATCGAGATCGTGGTCTTCAACGGTGACGAGTCGATCCCCGACGGCGGCGATCCCTCGATAACGACTGACACCGGCGACAACGACACCGTCGATTTGGCCGCGGTCGCCGGCCTGGATTGGGACTGCCACGACGACTCGCGACTGCATCGCCGCTGCCGGCGACGCCGGCGGGTTGCCTGATCCAGCACATCAACGGGCCTTTCCTGACCGGTGGCGTGCCGACCGGGGCCGACGCGGCTCCCGGACACGCCACCGGTTTTTCGTCTTTTTCATCCCCCGAAACCCCATGACATCCACTCACAACAGCCCCAACTTCCCTGGCGACGACGACCAGAACACCCCGCGGGACCGCATCGACGCTAACCCGCCGTACGGATCGACCTTTCCCGAAAAAGTCGCCCATTTTCGTGAACTTCTGGCGGAACTTATTGCTCGCCAGATCCTTGCCGAGCGCCAGGGCCCAAAAGATTCAGACAACAAAACGGATTCGTGACCGCTCGCCCGGCAGGCCGCTCGCGGGCCTGCCGGGCCCATCGACTTCCTGCGCACGTATGTGTCCAGAAGATTTCCTGCACACACATGTGTCCAGAAGATTTCGCCGGATTTGCTTGCCTCGACGCACCCGACTTTGGAAAATGGAGGCTCGGCCGCAAGCCGTACGGATAGCCACGAGTCTCAAGGAACGGGACATGACACGACAGCCGCACCCTGCCCTCACCGCCGCCGACCTCGACTTCAAGGCGGCGATCGAGGCCGATGCCACGGTCGAGCTAAAGCGGCTCGGGTTCGATGACAAGTTCGGCCGCAAGCGGCTGCACCAGCTCGTGCACGAAGCCTATGTGCTCGAGCTCATGACCATCGCCCAGATGGTTCGCTGGTTCGAGATCGGGCTCGTCACGCCGCAGGAGCTCAACGTCGCGCATCCCACGACGCTGATGATCGACCTGCGGAGGCGGATCGCCACCTCACCCACCGAGCATATCCGCTCGCCGGCGATGGACTACACGCTCGGGCAAATGATGACGTGGTGGCAGCAACACACGGTCACGTCCGCGGACTTCCTCTGGAATGTCCGTGGCGTTCTCGGCACGCCCGCCGCCGGAGACCAGCCATGAAGAGCCGACCGAAGAATCGCGGGCTTCTCTACGAGCGCCGCAGCGACGATGGCCAAGAAGCTTCCATGAAGCAGCAATTCGACTGGGCGAAGGCCAAGTCGGAGATCATAGGCGTGCCGTTTCGTGGCACATATGCCGACATCGAAGAGATGCAGCGAAACAAGCGACACAACCTGCGCGACATCTATATCGATGATGCCATCAGCGGCGGCGATCTGACTCGGCCAGGATTGCGCAAGTTCCTCGACGACGCCATCAAAGATAAGACGGTGTCGCACGTATACGTCTTCAAGCGCGATCGACTTGGCCGCCCTCAGAATCTGCTGGAGATGATGCACATCGAGCGCGAGCTCATCTCGCACGGCGTCACACTTGTCACGCACGACAGGATCTTTACTCCCGAAGAACTCAAGCACAACGAGATCCCGTATCTCATCGGGAGCATGATCGAGTACCAAGAGCACGGGAAGTTTTCGCCACGGCTCGGCGACCGTATCGTCTTCGTCCAGCTGGCCATGGCGGCCCGCGGGCTGAGCACAGGGGGCCGGGCTCCCTACGGATACGGCCGGGCGCTCGTCGGTCCCGACGACACGTTCGTGCAATGGCTCGAGGACGGCGAGACCATCCGTCGCGCCGGCCATCACGTTCGCTTTCTCCCGCGTGACGAGTTCAAACTCGACGTCTGGTACATGATCCTCGAATGGCGGGCGGGCGGTATGAGCTACAAGAAGATCGCCCTTCGCCTGAACGATATGGGCATCCCATCGCCCGACGCCGGCCGCGTCCGCCGCGATCACGGCTCGGCACACCGGGTAACTGGAAAGTGGCACCAAAACACGGTCCGTGACCTCTGCTTGAACCCGATCATTGCGGGCATCAAGGAGTACGGCAGGCGGTCCGAGGGCCGATACCGCCGCGTGGGCGTCGGCGGTCCGCGGGAACTCGAAGAGCACGACCTCCGCCCCAACGGCCAGCCGAAGCTTCTCGAGAATCCAGAGGACGTGCGGGTGCGGGCCGCCAGCGGCGGCGAAGCCAGGTTCGATCCGGAACGGTGGCAGGCCCTGCAGCCGAAGAAGACGGCGATCGACGAGGTCCGCAGGAAGAATGGTCAGAAGGCGAACAATCCCGAGCGTTACCCGCTCTCGACGCGGGTCATCGATCTGACCGATGGCTGCGGAAGCGTCATGCACGGCAACCCAGCCGCGGACAAATTGAAGTATGCCTGCGGCCGCTACTACAACAGCGGATACACCGAGTGCAACCACAACTGGGTCGAGGCCACGGCCGTCACGACCATGCTCATCGACGCCCTCGTCGAGCTCGTCAACAAGGCCGGGGGTCGCCAGGCCATACGCGACCGACTCCTGACGAAGGCCCGCGCGGAGGCTGACCACGACGCCAAGCCCGACGAGCCTGCGACCCTCGTGCAGCTGCGGCGGCGGCTCGCCGAACTCGAGGACAACATCGCGACCGCGGAGCGGCGGATGGCCACCGAGAAAAACGAGGCCCGCTACGAGGCGATCGCCAAGACGTTCGACAGCCTTGTGGCGGAAAAGGCCGCGGTCGCGCGGCAGGTGGCTGAATTGGCCGCGCCCGAGCCCGTCATCAAGACCAGCCTGAGCCCGGAGGAACAGGTCGACGCGCTGATGGCGACGATCAACGACCTGGCGGCGCTCGCGAAGGACGAAAACGCTAATCAGAAGATCCGCGATCTGGTCCTTCGGCTGGGCATCTTCGTCGGCCTCGAGTTCGAGGAACGGATGTGGGGCAAGCGCCCCATCCGCGCTCTCCGCCGCGGCGTGATCGCCTTCGGCGAGGACAACCTGCCTGTGCCGATCCACGGGCGGAGCCGGGCTAACTACCAAGCCCCAGGCGCCGCCGGCGACGGCGACAGCCACCACACTCACTCAGCCCCGGCGTGTTGCCGGGCACCGTCGGCTGAACCCGGTTCCTCCGCAGGCGAGGGAACCGGGTTCGATCGAATGGATGAGTCCAACTCCGGGTTGGAGCAGACTCATCAGGGAACAAACGTCGGGGCGACAGGACTTGAACCTGCGACCTCTTGACTGGAGGTCACGAGGTCGCCGCATTCGGTCGCCTCAACCAAACAACCGCCCTACGACTTCGTCTCGTGTCAGCCCCACATGCTCGGCGACGTCTTTGAGAATGCCATTCAACGTTCCCGTGCGGAGCACGTCGTGGTTCGGCACCGTGACGTGATGCCCGCCACCCTGGGTCGTCGTCAGCCGCAGATGGGAACCCTTCTGCCGGGTAACCGTATAACCGAAGGCGGCCAAAAGTTTGGCCAGGTCGGCACCCGAGACATCCCGCGGCAGCCGCGGGCTCATGGAGCGAGAATCTCGTCGCGCACGATGTGCAGCCGAATGACCTTCGGGGCTTGCCCATCGTCGAAGTGGCAATCCACGGCTGAACGAACGTTGGCCCGCAGTTCCTCGAGCGTGTCGCCTTCAGTGAAGATCGACTCGCCAACCGCGCGGGCGGTGAAGCCGCCTTCAGGAGCCTCGTCAACCACAAAGACGATTTCGACCATGGCTCCGACGGCCTGGAGCGAATCGGTGCGGCGGCACCTCGTCGGAATACCTCGCAGACCGCACCAAAAAGTCGGGGCGACAGGACTTGAACCTGCGACCTCTTGACCCCCAGGGGGCTTCGAGGGTCCCCATCGGAACCCCGCTCATTGCTCGAAAGCTCTGGTATTTTAGCGTTGTTGACCGCCGCTAACAAGCAGTGCGTTTTCACCGTTTCGTGCAGACTGTGCACTCGAAAACGGGGAAGCAGCTTAGCCTGGCCTGGCCGCACGGGTGACCTCGGCTAGTGCAGGCTGGCGTCGCTGCTCGATGCCCCGCTCGTTCAGGCCGCGCAGAACGTCGCACCTGTGGCTGTGACTGCGGGGGACAAGATCGAAGGGTTACGGCAGTGGGCTTCCGGTCGATGCCTGTCGGCTGATCGGGCGGGGATGTATTCGCGGACGGAGGCGGGCGGGTCAGGCGGGTAGTGCGAGCGGAATGAGTCTGGCCATGAAAACACAGAGGGGAGCAGGCCCATTCAGAATCCTGCTCCCCTCGCGTTGGAATCAGATTGGTTTCGTGGCGTCAGGCTTGCTTGCGACGTCGAAACCCGCCCCATGTCGCGCAGGCAAGCCCGACCGCTCCCATCACCCATGTCGAAGCACCCATGTCGAAGGCTCGGGCACGGCAACCGTTGTGAGACGAAACCCGCCGTCGTTGCTCTCGGTCGAAGGGGCGACCGAGAACCTGTCGGAGGACGACACGTTGAACGCGCTGAGGTTCCAGGAGCCGCCCCGCAGCCCACGAGACGAGCCGGCAGCACCCGTGAGATCGTTCCATTCCGACACGTTGCCGCTCATGTCGAAGGCACCGTAGGCGCTCGCGCCGCCATTCGTGCCCACCGTCGTCACATTGCCATCTTGGCCGTTCCAGTCGGCTCCGCGGTTGTAGTTCGCGAAGTTCCCTGTGCTGCCTGCGGAGCCAATTCCAGTAGTACCAGACGTTACCGCCGTCGGGGCCGTGTCGCTCTGCGTGGCGTAGTCCCAGTAGCCCGCGTTCGTGCTCCCGCCCTTGTAGTACGCCGCCTTGTACCACTGATCTTCCGTCGGGATGTAGAACGTGGCGCCAGAGTTTCTCGCCGGGGCCGTGCCGCTCGTCTGGCCACCCACGAGGGTGTACGCCCCCGTCTCCGTACTCGATGTACTCGTCCCTCCGTTCATCAGCCAGTTGGATACTCGTGCCGCATCGAACCAACTCACGAAGTTCACCGGCTTGTCCCCCATGTTGGACCTGACGGCGTAGGTGTACGAC
Organism: Planctomycetaceae bacterium; assembly: GCA_021300535.1. Lineage (GTDB taxonomy): Bacteria > Planctomycetota > Planctomycetia > Pirellulales > UBA1268 > QWPN01. The sequence continues at coordinate 5,135 of JAJTED010000190.1, forward strand.
CCCGACGAGCCGCTTCGTGTGATGCCACCACGGGCGATGCTGCCCATGCGCGCGTCGTAGAGCGAATAGGTGTCGGTCGCTGCCACGGAGTTCAGGAAGTCCGTGTACTGCTGGTTCGTGAACTCGTACTTCATGATCTGGAACGAAGTCGCGACGGCACCGTAGCCTGCGGGAGCCGTGTCAGCCGTGTTCCCCGGATCACCGACCGTCACCCACTGAATCGGTTCCGCATGGGCGGCGACAGAGAACAACAGAGCGGACAGCGTCAGCAGCAGACGGGTAGCCTTCATGCCAAGAACTCCACAGTGAGAGGTTTTTCAGCAAAGCCCCCACCGCCATCGCGAAACGCAAACGGTA
>JAJTED010000191.1:0-713 GCA_021300535.1 Planctomycetaceae bacterium
TTCCGCGGCCGGCGCGGGGCCGCCCCGGCGGTCCGGCGGCCCGTGGAGCCGAACCCGGCCGACCCGCAGACCTGGGCCGCCGGCGAGGCGGTGTTCGAGATCCCGGCGGCCGGCGACGTGCCGGCGGTGAAGGCCGAGCAGGTGATCGAGGTGGTCGATCCGACCGCCGAGCGGTACGGCGTGAAGCGGGCGTTCGTGCTCAAGTCCGAGAAGCGGTCGGTGGAGCCGAACAGCGAGTTCTCCGCATTCGTCGGCACCGGCTATGAGAAGGGCCGGGCGCTCGTCGAGATCGCCCAGGCCGGAAAAATCCTCTCGCGGTCCTGGACCGAGCCGGGTCGGACGCAGTGGCCCGTGAGCCTGAAGGTGACCGACGCCCACCGTGGCGGGTTCACCGTGCGGGCCTGGATGGTCCGCGACGGCCGGCTCCATTCCCAGAGCCGCACGATCGACGTGCCGTGGACCAACAAGAAACTGGCCATCGAGTGGGAGCGGTTCACCCGCCGGCTCGAGCCGGGGGCGAAGGAGATCTGGCGGGCGAAGATCTCGAGCGTGGCCGATCCCGTGGCCGGGCCGGCGGCGCCGGTCGCGGCCGAGTTCCTCGCGCTCGCCTACGACCAGTCGCTCGACGCGCTGGCCGCGCATGCCTGGCCGGGCGACCTGATGAACATCTTCCGCCGCGAGGCGAGCTGGCTGAACCTGTCGTTCACCAACCG
>JAJTED010000191.1:726-6949 GCA_021300535.1 Planctomycetaceae bacterium
GGGCGGCGGGGGTGGCGGGGGCGGCCGAATGCTCATGCGGCACCGGAACGGCATGGACTTCGCCGCCGCTGCGCCTGCTGCGGCGATGATGGACGGGGCTCCGATGGACATGCGAAAAGCCGCCACGAAACCAGGCCGCGGTAAGGCCGGCGGCATCGTGGAAGAACAGACCAAAGCCGGCGAACCGCAGGGCCCCGGCGGCCAGCAGGGCCCCGCCGCGGCCGCCCCGCCGCCACCGCGGAAGAACCTCGTTGAGACGGCGTTCTTCCTGCCCGCGCTCTCGAGCGGAAAGGATGGCGTGGTGTCGATCGAGTTTACGCTCCCCGACACGCTCACGACCTGGCAGTTCAAGGGCCTGGCCCACGATGCGGCGCTCCGCAGCGGGGCAATTGTCGATAGCTGCGTGTCTATAAAAGACCTGATGGTCGAGCCGGTCATGCCCCGCTTCCTCCGCGCGGGCGACGTCGTGCAGATCCCGGTCAAGCTCAGCAACAAGTCCACCGGCCGGCTCGCCGGAACGGTGAAGTTCGCCCTCGCCGACGCCCGCACCGATGCGGACCGTTCGGGGCTGATCGTCGGCGAAACCAGCCTGCCCTTCGACCTCACCGCCGGCGAGTCGAAGCCGGTCGTGTTCACCGTCAAGGTGGCCGACGGCACCGAGACGCTCCGCTATCTCGCCACCGGCGCCGCCGGCAAGGCGGCCGATGGCGAGGAAGCCTTCATTCCGGTCCTGCCCCGCAAGGTGCTCGTCAGCGAGTCGGTGCCCGTCACGATCCGCGGGCCCGGCACGCGGAAGGTGTCGCTCGATCGGCTCGCCCAAAGCGCCGGCACTGACATCCAGAGCCAATCGCTCGTCGTCCAGGCGACGTCGAACCCGGCCTGGTATGCCGTCCTCGCCCTGCCCTCGATCATGGAGCAGTCGGACGAGAGCACCGAGACCCTCTTCACCCGGCTGTACGCCAACGCGCTCGCGCGGCACCTGGCCACGAGCGACCCGCGGATCGGCAGGGTGTTCGAGCAGTGGAAGGGCACGGCGGCGCTCGAGAGTCCGCTGGAAAAGAACGCCGATCTCGTGAAGACGCTCCTTGCCGAGACGCCGTGGGTCCGCGATGCGGTGGACGAGAAGGAGGCCCGGGCCCGGATCGCGCTGCTCTTCGACGCCACGCGGGCCGAGAACGAGAAGCAGGCGGCCCTCACGCGGCTGGCCTCGTTGCGAAACGGCGACGGCGGCTGGCCCTGGTTCCCCGGCGGGCAGACCTGCGACTCGGTCACGCTCGGCATCGTGGCCGGCTTCGGCCGGCTGCGGGCGGCGGGCACGAAGATCGACGTGCAGCCGGCGCTGCAGACGATCCCCTGGCTCGACGGCCGGCTTGTCGAGGAGAAGCGCCGGGCCGAACAGCTCTGGAAGGGCAGGCCCGACGAGATCGTGCTCACGCCGCTGGGCGTCTACGCCCTCTACGCGCGGAGCTTCTTCACGGCCGACGCGCCGCCGCAGGGCGAGGCGGCCGCGGCGATCCAGTGGGCCTTCGACGTGGCGCGGAAGTGCTGGATGAAGCTCGACGGCCGGCTCACGCAAGGGCAGCTGGCGATCGCCCTGGCCCGCTCCGGCGACAAGCCGACGGCGCTCTCCATCATCGACAGCCTCAGGCAGCGGGCGGTGGACGCCAACGTGAAGCCGGGCGACGAGAAGGAATCATGGCAGGGGATGTGGTGGCGGGACCCGCACCCCGGCTGGTGGAGCTGGCACTACGCCCCGATCGCATCGCAGTCGATCCTCATCGAGGCCTTCGACGAGGTGGCCGGCGACAAGGACGCGGTCGAGGCGATGAAGGTCTGGCTGCTCTCGCAGAAGCGGACCAGCCGCTGGAAGAACAGCCGCACGACGGCCGACGCCGTCGGGGCCCTTCTCGGCCGGGGCGACGACCTGGTCGCCGCGCAGGAACTCGTGACGGTGGACGTGGGGGGCGAGCGGATCGAGCCCGCCAAGGTCGAGGCCGGCACCGGCTTCTTCGAGGAGCGGTTCACCCGCCGCGAGATCAAGCCCGAGATGGCGACGATCACGGTCACGAAGCCCGACAAAGGCCTGGCCTTCGGCGGCGTTCACTGGCAGTACCTCGACGACATCTCGAAGGTGCCGGCGGCGGGCCGCGAGGAGCTGGCCATCGAGAAGCAGCTGTTCGTGAAGCGGATGACGAAGGCCGGGCCGGAGCTCGTGCCGGTCAGGCAAGGCGGTGAGGCCAAGGTCGAGCTCGGCGACGAGCTCGTCGTGCGGCTCGTGGTGACGAGTGACCGCGACTACGAGTTCCTCGAGCTCGCCGACCATCGGCCGAGCATCACGGAGCCGGTGGACGTGCTCTCCGGCTGGCGGTACGGCGACGGCGCCGCCTGGTACGTGGCGATCCGCGACGCCGCGACGCAGCTGTTCTTCGAGCGGCTGCCACGGGGCACGCACGTCTTCGAGTATTCGCTGCGGGCGGCCCACCGGGGCACGGCGTCGAGCGGCTTCGCGCGGATCCAGAGCCGCTACGCCCCCGAGTTCAACGCCCACTCCGCGAGCGTGAATCTCGAGGTGAAGTGAAATCGGGGACGGGAGCCAATTTCCCATTGCCGCGGGCACGACGTGAAGCTGTGGCAACAACGAACCAAGGAAAAGGAAAAACCTGCACAGACCGCCGCACACCTCGCCGATCACGTCATCCCGCCGGTGCCCGTGCGACAGTGGGTGATCTCCGTGCCGAAGCGACTGCGGTGCATGCTGGCCGACCGACCCCGAGCCGTCGCTGCCCTCACGAAGATCTTTCTTGACGAGATCGAGCGGTCGCTGTGCACTGCGGCAGGTGTGACGAGCGACGCCCCCGCATCCTGCTGCCCGCGACTCGGCGGCATCTCCTTCCTGCATCGCTTCGGCTCAGCGCTCAACCACCATGTGCATCTGCGGGACTCGAGTGACCGACGGAGTCTTCGTGCCGGCTGCTGATCAAGCAGACTGCGACGCCCCGCCGACGTTCCTGCCGGCCCGGCCAATCACCCAGGCTGACCTGGCCGCGCTCACCGAGCGGGTCCGCCGCCGCGTGATCCGGTGGTTCCGCATGCAGCGGCTGCTCGACGCCGCGGCCGCTGCCGACATGCTCGCCTGGGAGAACACCGGGTTTTCCATCGACGCGAGTGTCCGGATCACGCTCGTCGACCGCGATGTGCCGAGCTTTTTTCAGAGCCTTGAACACTTGCTGAGATACTGTGCCCGGCCTCCTTTCGCGCTCGAACGATTGTCCGTGACCCGCGGCCCAGACGGCCGGATCGCCCGCATCCGCTACGTGCTGCCCAGACACAAAGCGGCCAACTGGGTCGGGCCCGGCCGCGGCCGGAAGTCAACGCGGCCGGGGGCCGACGGCGTCGTCGAACTCACGCCGTTTGAGTTGCATGGGTGAAACTGCTGGCCCGGGTGGGGGAGGAGTTTCCGCTTGCGTGCCCGAACTGCGGCGGCGACATCCGGCTGATCGCATTCATCACGGAGTCGGGCCCGATCCGGAAGATCCTGACACACCTCGGCGAGCCGCTGGAGCCTCCGCCCGTCTCTCCGGCCCGTGGCCCGCCAACCGACTGGGGCGAGCTCGTGCAAATACACGATGACCGGGACATCTTCCAGGGACGGATAGACGAGCTGCCCGGGATCGACATTCACAGCCTCTGACCGGTGCCGGACGCGACCCACGCATGTCGGGAAACTGCGAATTGGGACGCGGTCTGCGCAGACGGCAGAAAAACGCCACCGAAGCGGGCGCGGGGCGTTTCAAGAAACCCGCTCCGGACGCCCGGGCCGCTCCTCCCGAGGCTCACGAGTCGCTCATCAGCCGGAAGTCCGTTGCGGTAGTGCCATTGACCGGGCTATCCTTCGCGCGCCGCTGGCGGCCTCGATCATGCCCCACGGGCTCGAACAGGGCCTCACCGACGACGACCTCCGCGACCTCCGCGCCGTGTTCGCCGAGGGCGAACGGCCGGCAGCTGGCCCCTGACGATCAGCGCTGCTCAGCCAGACTGAAGCTCTTTTTCCAGCCATCGGGTACGGTCGTCCTCCCCGGCGGAGACGGCCGCCCACTCGCGGCGAACGAGCTCGACGTCGATGGTCTCGCGGTTCGCCGTCAGCAGCGTGCGGATGTCCTCCTGATCCTGCGGTCGAAATGCGACCATTTTCGTGATGATCAGCCCCTCGGGGGCGAGCACCCGCAGATCATGCCCCTCGGTCCAGGGCAGCGACGTGGCCGCGGCCAGTGCATGAGCGTAGATGGGCAGCACCGGCTTGAGCCAGTCGATCCGCACCACGCCGAAACGAAACGCCGTCATGTGCTCCTGCACGAACTCGCGGATGACCGTCGGCGGGTCGAGCGTGAAGCCGCGGACGATGAGCTCGTCGAGCAGGCCCGGTAAGGCGATTTGAGGGACATCCAGCAGGACATCGACATCCTGCGTAAACCGCGGCCGTCCACGGAGCATCGTCGCCAACCCCCCGAGCAAGGCATAGCGAATACCGCGCGCATCGAACGCCTCGCCGAGCCGCTCGACGGCGGCAATGAGATCGCCCGCCAATGGTTCAGGGCTGCTGGGCATGCCGTGCCACGAAACGCTTGATTGCCTCGCGGGCTGCCTCCTCCTGGGCGTGCCGGTAGGCCTCCAGGAACTCCCGCCGCGGCGATCGCTGGATCAGCAGTGCACCAGCCGCCAAGGCCGAGCGGATTGCCCGCAGCCGCTCGGCGGGCGCGGCACGGCGAAACCTGGCCGCCTCGTCCGCGACGACGGCGGCATCACTCGGAAACGTGAGCCCGGTGACGACCATGGACAATCCGTGGAATCCCAGCGTAATGCCACGCTGAACACCCTGGATTATATCACCCGTCGCCGGGCTATGGGTTCACGAGCAGGAACGACGGGCATTAGGCCCGGGCCCGCACCTCGTCGTGCCGGCCCTGGATCGCCTTGCGGCCCTTCTCCACCGCCGCCTCGTCGCCCGCGGGGGCGAAGATCAGGTGGCCATAGCGGCCGAGTGTCGTCGGATCGCTGCCCATCGGGAGCTTGACCCATGACGACATCTGCATGCGGTCGTGATCGGCCTTGCCGGGCTGGTCCGTGCGGATGAAGTTCACGCCCCACACGTCGGCCGCCGCCGGCGCCGACACGCCCAACCCCTGCCACGGGATCCGCAGCCGGGCCGTCCAGCCATCGGCCGTCTTCGCCACCTCGGTCTTGAGGCCCGCGACGTCGAACGCGGGGTCGCCGTTGCGGATGTCGTGCCAGGCGCCGCTCGAGGAGAGCTGGACCATGACGCTCTTGTTGTCGGCGTTATGGCTGTGCCCCGAGTCGAGCCAGACGTAGACGCTGTCGTCCCGCCAGAGCTTGATGTTGTCGGCGCCCGTTTCGACGCCGACGAGGTCCTTGTCAACGCAGGTGAACCGCAGATCGAGGGCCGTGTCGTCCCAGTCCACGGCCACCTTCGTCGCCTGGCGCGGCGCGTCCGGCTTGGGCGGCACGCAGAACTCGCCCGCCTCCGCCCCCTTCCCCTTGGCCACGACGAGCACTGACTCGCCGTTCGGGAGCATCGCCTCCTCGTAGTCCGGGAACACCGGATACTGCGGTCCCTTGGCCCACTTGATCTGCCGCAGCTGCCGGTCGCCGTCGGGCTCGATGACCTTCGACCCGCGCGGCCGCGTGGTCGTTTCGGGCCGCGGCTTCATCAAGACGCTGCACGACGACGATGGCGACGGCCGCGCCGACCGGACGACGCAGTTCGCCGCCGGGCCGGCGAGCGGCGCCCGAGGGCTGGCATTCGAAGGCCACGACCTCTTCTGCACCGGCGACCACGCGCCAGAGCCCCTCGAGATTGATGCCGAGCTGCCCGTTCCAGTCGAGCCGCTCAGGCCTTGCGCTCGACTGGTGGCGAACCGCTCCGTCCCGCAGATAGTGTACGGCCGTTTACTCATGCCGTCCACCTGCCGGTCCGCCCATGGTCGCCGCGGTCACAGGGTTTCCCGCGCGAGCCCGCCTCCGCCCGCACGGAGGCCCCGCGGCGTCCCGCCGTTACGAGCGGCGTCGGCCCGAGAAGACGCCGCTCCACAGTGTCGTCTCCGAGAACCTCGAGCGCTGGCTCACCTGGCGAGAAGCGGCCGAGCGGCCCGTGCCGGGCCACGTCGAGGAGGAACTCCGCGGCTATCTCGAGTGCGGACTGCTCTGC
>JAJTED010000192.1 GCA_021300535.1 Planctomycetaceae bacterium
GCCAGCTTCTTCCGATCCACGCCTCGTCCCATGAAATGACTCCGTTGCCAATGGAAAAGGTCCACCGGCCGAAGCTATCAGGGGATGCAAGAGTGGTTGTGGTGTGCGCACACGGATAGAACACACCCAACTCGATAGCCCGCCAGACCCGCTCCACGCCCGCCAAGGTGCGTTTCATGGCGGCTGGCTCGACCTCGCGGACATGCTCCTCGATGACCGGCTCCTTGGTCTTCGTCAGGACCAAGAACCGTGTCGCGATCCTCTTGCCGGGTGCGATCTCCGAGGCCAGATGCGAGTACAGCAACAACTGCTCACCTGAATCCTCGACCTGCTCCTGACTCCATTTCCCGCGGCTGGTCTTGATGTCGGTCACTATCAGCCTGTCGGCGTCTTCGGTCAGCAGATCCACCCTCCCGTACAAATCCGGCACGCCCTCGACCAGCATGCCGCGGATCTCCTCCTCGACCCCCAGAACCCGCCCTTGAACACTCGCCGCAGGGCTGCTCAGGAATGCCGCGAGCATCCGCGCGGCCAGAGCATCCAGCGAAGAACGTGTCTCTGTGCTGCCGAACTGGATCGCGTCCGGGTCGTGCGGGAGCCATGCGGATCTGTAGGCGAACAGCAGGGCGTCGAGGTCAGGCTCGGGGTCGCCGGACAGGGCCGCTTGGAAGTGCTGCTCGACCGCCGTGTGAATGCCGGTGCCGAACACGAGCGCGCTGGACACGGACTCCTCGGGCAGGCCGTCGATGTACCTGAACCTGTACTTCAGCGGGCAGGTCCGGAACGTGGAGAGAGCCGACCAACTCACGTAGTCCCGGCCGGTGAGTTTATTGGCGACCTCGTTGGTGGGATTGGTGGGCTTCGTGGGCGTGAGTACCGGCAGCAGTTCAGCCCCGGCGATCATCGAGCACCCCCAGTCGTGGCGTAGGCCCCGTTGCCGTTCGTGTGGCCGTTCGCATGCCCGTTGGTCGGCTCGTCGCTCTTCAGTTCATCGATGAGGTTGCTCGCCTGCCGGATGCCGAGTTCGTCCGCGGTGCTCAGGCCGAAGCGTTCCCGGAGCAGCCCCACGAGGTCGATCTTCCGGCGCGCAGCAATGGCCCGGAGAGCACGAACCTGCGAAGCCGTAGCGGGACGGGGGCTAAGCTGGTTCGCGAAGTGGCCCGCCGGGATGCGCGTGACCGTGGCGCCGCTGATGGCCGGGCTGGTTCGGACCTCGACGATCTCTTGGGGCTGGCTCGCGTCGCTCTGGTCGTGGTTGGTCAGCCGGGCGATCTGGTCCTCGACGGCCTTCTCGCACGACTGGTAGGCCCGCTGGACGACGATCTGAAAACCCTCGTGGTCCTGAAGCAGGCTGGAATCGAGTTCGGCCTCGATGGTGCAGGAGGCCGAGGCGCTGGAATAGCCGGGCAGGCCGACCTTCTTGGAGACGCCTGCATGGAGTTTCAACATGGGAATGGGGTCCTGTTGGGTGAGTGGGTTGCTGGATCTGGAAACAGCGAGGGCGTGGGCTGACGGGTCTTGGGCTTCCCGCCGCGCTCCACGCCCTCGCTGGATGAATCGCACGGCCTGCTACGCGTCAGCAGGCCCGTGGTGTGGTCAGGCAGCCGCTCGGGCCACCTGCTTCGTGGTACCGGCCCTCATGTTGGCCTTGGCCTTCCGGCGGGCCTGCTGCGCACGGGTATAGAACGGCGACCGGAAGCCGCCGTCACCGAGCACCGCGTCCCAGTCGACCGTGCCCGTTTCCGGGAGATCGACCAGGGACACCGGCCGCCACCGCAGCGAGCCGGAAGAAGGGAGTGAACATGAGGAGAAGCCAGCCAGCAGCCGCGGTTAGTCACCTCCCGCGGGCTTCGAGATGGGCTGACTGGCGGGAAGGGAGCGGCGGGAACTGGGCTACACGCTCACGCCCGGCTCACGCCCACTTGCCATCGGGGCCACGGGTCTTGCCCATGGCCTCGGCGATCCGGCTGGCCTCGGCGGGGCAGTCCTTGGCCAGTGCGAGGGCCGTCTTCTTGTCGTCGAGGGTGGTGGTCTGGTCGCCGAAGACGAACGCCAGCACGATCTGGGCATCACTCATGACAGAGAATCTCCTAGGAAAAGGGGGAACAGGGACACGAAACACGCCCGGCAGCCAGAGGGGCCGACGGGGAGGTTTGAAGAAAGGGCCTGCCCAAGGGGTGCCGTAGGGGCGGTCACGCTCCCCTTCGGCAGGGCGGACAGGAGCCGGAGGCGGTGGCTGAGCGACTGGATTAGCGGTCCTCAGGCGGACCAATTCCCGCACTTGGCGGCGGGCGGTTATCCAGCAAATAATGCCCGTAATGCCGTCGCCATTGGGCACGAAATTGGCCGGAAGCGTAGTCCGGCCAAAGACTTGCCGCAGGTCATCGCAAAATGCGTTGGCGGGTTATCAAGCGACCGACGCGTTTATACGGAACCGTAGAATTACAAGTTCGTCGGACTTATGCGGAACTAGATAATGCGTTATCCACCGGAGGATTGGCGCAGCGATTTGACACCTGCGTTACGCTCTAGGCGCAGCATAACTACGTTGATGCTCGCCTAGAGCGTAACGCAGTATCGACGCGCCAAACGTCCCGCGTTTTTGGATGCGAAGCATCTCGGTGGCGCAGCATAAGCCGTCGAACTGATCGCTGCAGTAGATCGAGTTCGCTTCTCCCTACGCCGTCAAGTGTGGGCAGCGCTCCCCGGCGTAGATGCTCAGAGTGCGCTATCCGGTGGGCTGGACGACGGCTTTGACGATGTTGGCCTGCATTGGGTCGCCGTTGATGGCGGGTCTGTTGTAGCGTCGGCTCGCCTTTGTGTTTGTGAATCTATAGAAAGTCTTCCTGATGCCTACGTATTTGTTGACGCCGCTACTGAAGTGCCCTTGAGTACGTCGGCCATAAATCGGCTGGTAGTGCGTAGCGATTACCGCGGCCAGGGGATCGCCTCCCGGCTCGACCGCATTCGGCTTGCTGAAGCACATGCAAGAGGTTGCGCAAGCGTAACGGCGTGCTGGTCGCCTTTCTCGGGCTTGCCTCGGCGGAGTGCTATTGAGGCACTCGGATTCAGGCCGGTGCTCGGGGGCCGTGAGCACTCAGCGAGAGAGCCACTGAGGTATTTGATCGGCTTCTGCCTTCGCTTTGAGAAACCCGAGTTGTAGATCCACGAACCTAACAAAGCCTTGCAGCAGACTCGCGATAGCGTCATGCGCGATGAAGAATTGTCTGGTCGCGAGCTGCTGAAGGCTGCCGTTATCCCGCGAGAGACCGCTATGCCAAACTATGCTGCGAAGCTCAGCTCCGCGTACGTCTCCAGCGAGTTGATCGCGGAATTCATCGCAGCGTTGCCGATGGTGGTCCGTGAGATCTATGGAGACCGGAGTCTGACGGCCTATTACGGCTGGGCTTGTAACCTGCATTCGGATTTGCTGTACAAGCCCATGGCCGTCTCGCTCGACGTATTCCCATACTTTATCGAGGACTCAGTTGAACAACGGATTTATGAAATAGGTGGCTCTGATTTGCTGGTCGAGTTTCCGGATTCAAGCCTAAGCATCCTGCTCTGCCACGAATCTGACATTCATCTCGATGGCGAGGACGATGTGGCGATAAACCAGATCGTTGCTCGATTTCCTCAACTCGGATTCCGGTCAGCCGAGGAATGGAAGTCCGTTCACCGCAACGAATCAAACGCAGAACCGCCCTCGAGCGCGGGATAACAACCCGATGCAATGGACTCGCGATGAAGCCCAGCGGTGTGGATAATCCTGTGGTCGCGAGCCATTGATCGGGACCGTTCGCCGATGACCTACCTCTAAGAATCACGCGCCGATGGAACCCTTTGAGCAGATCTGGGAAACATCACGGCACAACTCGCGGTCTTGGGGCTACCCGACATCGTTGTTGCTCGGCGTCATTGTCCTGAGCGTCCTGGCGCTTGTTCGCAAAACGGCGTTGCGACGCCTCCTCGCCGTTGTTGCGATACTGGCGTTCACCCTCGTCGCGGCAGAGTTGTCGGCTCGCGAAATACGTGAGAAATGGCGGCTTCGCCGTGAATGGGCGGATTCGCACAGAGATCAAATGACGGATGCTGCCTGGAGTGCTCTAACGGTGGACGGAGCAAATCTCACGCTTGGTCCATTGCTCTACGGCGCTCAGGCTGCCGTGCTCTTCGTGGCCGCTGCGCTGATGCTTGCGGGCATACGAAGAAGCTCCTTTCCGGCAGCATCCACCCGCGCCCGCCCTGCCGCATCTGAGCATGATGATTCGAAGCCCGTGCGGGTAGCCTCCAGCCCATAGCGTGCTCTCAGTTGTGCGGCTTCAATGAGGCGGCGAACCAAGCGATGGAGCAGAAGCGCGGCAGCGTCTTGCGGAGTTGAGAATCCATAGCCGCGATCTGCTCATCGCGGTCGTTCCGCGAATGTGTGACTGCGATGCCCTACGCTGTTGAACGTGACGGATTTGCCATCGCCACAGGCATCGTCCCCGAGTCGCAGCGCCTAGTCCTGCTGGCCGCCTTGGGGAATCCCGATGGCGCAGGTTCTCGCGGGCTTCTAGCCATACCTGAGGTGCGTGCTTTCGCCCGCTGTGAAGCGATGATGTCGTTAGTCGCAGCCTATCTAGGCCAAGACGCCCAGCCGGTGCGGGCCATCTTTTTCGACAAAAGCGTGACCTCAAACTGGCTCGTGCCGTGGCATCAGGATCTCACGATCGCTGTGGCCAGCAAGGTCGAGGTGCCGGGCTTTGGGCCGTGGAGCGTGAAGAATGGCATTCCCCATGTGCAGCCGCCCACTGCATTGTTGGCGCAGATGATCGCCGTCAGGCTGCATTTGGATGATTGCGATGCGTCCAACGGCGCGCTCAGGGTCATACCCGGTTCGCACCAAGGCGGCCGACTTGAGCCGGATCAGATTTCAGCGGCAAGGGCTGCGTCTGAAGAAGTGGTCTGCGAGGCGGCAGCGGGCGATGCTTTGCTCATGCGGCCCCTCCTTCTCCATGCGTCAAGTAAGTCAGTCGCTGATCGCAGGAGGCGGATTCTGCACATCGAGTACTGTTCCGGTAGGCTCCCGGAAGGCCTAGCGTGGCATGACGCCGCATAGCAAGGCACGCGGAACCAACCGATGCAATGGACTCGCGATGAAGCCCGGCGGCGTGGATAATCTCTTGGCCGCGAGCCATTGATCGGGGTCGTTCGGGCAATAGCACGTCCCGTTTCGCAGCTTCCACGAGGCCTCCAAGCGATGGCGAGTTTGGTCAAGGATCGTGGTTTCGTGCGTACGTGGTGGCTGTACGCAGTGGGAATCTACTTCATCTGGTGTCAACTTGCGGGCGTAGGCTTTCTGCTAGCGCTAGCGTTCATGGCCGATGCGGGAATTGGACCAGATTATTTCCGCAGCGTGGGCTACGTCGCGATCGTGTTGTTCGTCGCCCCACTTCCGTTCGTGATGGCGCTCGCAGTGGTCACTGCAGCTGTCCATCGCGGAATCGCGTGGACCATGCAAGCTGGACGATCTGAATCCGTTGCAGTTCCACCCACTGGTGTTTTTCCTGGTGTGGGACGTGGGCCCGGTAAAGAGGTAGGCCGTCGCCGTTATTCGAGCAGTGGGCTCTGGAGGGTAATCTTTCGCGTTCTGGCAGCAGCCTCAATTGTGTGCGGTGTCTTCATCGTGGCAACGAATGCGCCGCGGGAGGTCGCCCGCAACGGGCCTGGTATTGCCATCGTGACGTCTTTGATCTTTCTCGTACCGCTCGTTTTTGTGCCGCTCGCGTTTCTTTTTTCCGGTAGTCGCGTACGGATGCCCGAACCAAGCAATGCAGCGGACTCGCGATAGAATCCGGCGGTGTGGTTCGTCCAAGGTCGCGAGCCG
>JAJTED010000072.1 GCA_021300535.1 Planctomycetaceae bacterium
CCGGCCGATCCGCAGGTCGGTCGCCCCCACGGCCTCGAGTTCCCGCGCGAGCAGCCACTCCAGACCCTCGAGCGTCCGCGCGGTCAGCCGCGGCGGCTCGTCGGCCACCGGCGCGGGCAGCGGCCGGGGCGTGGGAGGAGGCGAGACGAATTCCATTCTCATCCCGTCAGTCTACGCTGCGGCCCATTCCTATTTTCCCACACCCCAGCGAGCCGCTCCCCAACCCCTGCCCTGGCGTTGCTCGCCCGCGCAGGCATCGATGCCGAAGCGCCGCGGCCATGCAGAGAGCCGCGGCCTGGGAGACGCTTCACGGGTGAGGATCCGGGAGGGGTTGCCCATGCCCCAGGAGCCGGCGTAGGTGGCCAGCGCAGGCAGGATGCCGGAGCGCCAGCCACCTCCGAGTGAGCGGAGGCCCGGAAGGCCGCAGCGAACGTCCGGCGATGGGGCGTGGGCAACCCCGACCCGCAACCGCCCCGACCCGCAGCCCCGCCCCGCCGTCAGCGGACCGCGGCCGCCGCGGTCGGGAACCGGTCCTGGATCGGCTGCACGGCCAGCGGCGCCGTCCGCAGCCCCTCCATCGCCCGCACGCAGGCCTCCGCGGCCGGCAGCGTGGTGATGCAGGGCACGCCGTAGAGCACGCTCGCCGCGCGGATCCGGCCCTCGTCGGTGCGGGCACCTTTGCCGCGGGGCGTGTTGAAGATCAGTTGCACGCGGCCGTCGATCAGATGGTCGATGAGGTTCGGATGCCCCTCCTGGAGCTTCTTCACCACCTCCACCGGGATCCCCGCGGCGGCGAGTTCCCGGGCCGTGCCCGAGGTGGCGATCAGCTCGAAGCCCAGCGTGATGAGCCGCCGGGCCACGTCGATCATGTACTGCTTGGCCTGGGGGCTGGCCACCGAGATGAAGATCCGCCCCTTCTCGGGCAGGAGGATGCCGGCGGCGATCTGGCTCTTGGCGAAGGCGATCGCGAACGTGTCGCTCACGCCCATCACCTCGCCGGTGCTCCGCATCTCCGGCCCCAGCGCGATGTCCACGCCGGCGAACTTCACGAACGGAAACACGCTCTCCTTCACGCTCACGTGGGCCGGCACCGGGTCGGCCACCACGCCCTGCTCCGCCAGGCCCACGCCCGCCATCACCTTGACCGCCACCTTCGCCACCGGCAGCCCGGTGGCCTTGGCCACGAAGGGCACGGTGCGGCTGGCCCGCGGGTTGACCTCGATGACGTACAGGGCCGGCTTCGTCGCCCCGTCGGCGTCGGCCTCCTTCTTGACGGCGAACTGCACGTTCATCAGGCCGATCACGCCGAGGCTCCGGGCCAGGCCGGTGGCCGCCCGCTTGATCTCGGCGATCATCTCGGGGGACAGGCTGTGGGGCGGGATGCAGCAGGCCGAGTCGCCGGAGTGCACGCCGGCCTCCTCGATGTGCTCCATGACGCCGGCCACGATCACGTCCTTGCCGTCGGCGATGCAGTCGACGTCGACCTCGATCGCGTCCTCCAGGAACCGGTCGATGAGCACCGGCTGCCCCTGGGCGACGGCGAAGGCCTCGGCCACGTACCGCTCGAACTGCACGTGGTCGTAGCAGATCTCCATCGCCCGCCCGCCGAGCACGAAGCTCGGCCGCACGAGGCTCGGGTAGCCGATCCGGGCCACCTCGCGGCGGGCCTGCTCGAGCGTCCGCGCGATGCCGCTGGCCGGCTGCTTCAGCCCCAGCCGGTCGAGCAGGTCGCGAAACTGCTCCCGGTCTTCGGCCATCTCGATCGTGTCGACGCTGGTGCCGATGATCGGCAGGCCGGCGGCGTGCAGGGCCCGGGCGAGGTTGAGCGGCGTCTGGCCGCCGAACTGCACGATCACGCCGTCGGGGCAGATGCGGTCGGCGATGTTGAGCACGTCCTCGCAGGTCAGCGGCTCGAAGAACAGCATGTCGCTGGTGTCGTAGTCGGTGCTCACCGTCTCGGGGTTCGAGTTGACCATCACGCTCTCGATGCCCATCTCGCGGAGCGCGAAGCTGGCGTGGCAGCAGCAGTAGTCGAACTCGATCCCCTGCCCGATGCGGTTGGGGCCGCCGCCGAGGATCATGATCCGCTTCCGGCCCGGCTCCTTGGGGCGGACCTCGTCCTCGGCCTCCCAGGTGGAGTAGTAGTAGGGCGTGACCGCCTCGAACTCGGCGGCGCAGGTGTCGACCGCCTTGAAGGTGGCCACGATCCCGCGCCGCTTCCGCTCCGCGCGAACCTCGAGTTCGCTGGTGGCGAGGAGCACGGCCAGCTGCCGGTCGGAGAAGCCGGCCTGCTTGGCCATCCGCAGCGTGCCGTCGTCGAGGGCGGCGAGCGACCCGAGCGTCCGCAGCAGGCTCTCGATCTCCACGAGCTGCCGCAATTGGTCGAGGAACCAGGGATCGATGGCGGTCGCCTCGTGCAGTTCCGCCACCGACATTCCGGCCTTGAACGCATACCGCAGATACCACACGCGGTCGGGGTCCGGCGTGGCCACGCGGGCCTTGATGTCGTCGAGCGCCGGCTCGGCGGGCGTGCCCCACAGGTCCTTGCCGTCGCAGCCGAAGCCGAAGGAGCCCACCTCCAGGCCGCGGAGCGCCTTCTGGAAGGCCTCCTTGAAGGTCCGGCCGATGGCCATCGTCTCGCCCACGCTCTTCATCTGCGTGGTCAGGCGGCTGTCGGCCTCGGGAAACTTCTCGAAGGCAAACCGCGGCACCTTCACGACGACGTAGTCGATCGACGGCTCGAAGCAGGCCTTCGTCTTCCGCGTGATGTCGTTGGGCAGCTCGTGGAGCCGCCAGCCGACGGCGAGTTTGGCGGCGATCTTGGCGATCGGGAAGCCGGTCGCCTTGCTCGCCAGGGCGCTCGACCGGCTGACCCGGGGATTCATCTCGATGACGATCATTCGCCCGGTCTGCGGGTCGACCGCGAACTGGATGTTCGACCCGCCGGTCTCCACGCCGATCGCCCGGATGACGGCGAAGCTGGCGTCGCGCATCCGCTGATACTGCCGGTCGGTGAGCGTCATCGCCGGGGCAACGGTGATCGAGTCGCCGGTGTGCACGCCGCAGGGGTCGAAGTTTTCGATCGAGCAGATCACGACGGCGTTGTCGTCGGCGTCGCGCATCACCTCCATCTCGTATTCCTTCCAGCCGAGGATCGACTCCTCGACCAGCACCTCGCCCACGGGGGAGAGGTCGAGTCCGCGCTGCACCTTGGTGTCGAACTCCTCGCGGTTGAAGGCCACGCCCGAGCCGGAGCCGCCGAGGGTGAAGCTCGGGCGGATCACGGCCGGAAGGCCGATCTCGGCGAGCACCTCGCGGGCCTCCTGCAGGCTCTTCACGATCCGGCCCCGGCAGGTATCGAGGCCGATCTTGTGCATCGTGGCCTTGAAGATCTCGCGGTCCTCGCCGCGGCGGATCGCCTCGGCCTTGGCGCCGATCATCTCCACGCCGTGCCGGGCGAGCACGCCGTGCCGCTCCAGCTCCATGGCCAGGTTGAGGGCCGTCTGGCCGCCGAGCGTGGGGAGCACGGCGTCGGGCTTCTCCGCCGCGATCACCTTCTCGAGCATCTGCCAGGTGAGCGGCTCGATGTAGGTGCGGTCGGCCGTGCCCGGATCGGTCATGATCGTCGCCGGGTTCGAGTTGACGAGCACCACGCGGTAGCCGTCCTCCCGCAGGGCCTTGCAGGCCTGGGTGCCGGAGTAGTCGAACTCGCAGGCCTGGCCGATGACGATCGGGCCGGAGCCGATGAGGAGGATCGTGTGCAGGTCGTCGCGACGGGGCATGAAATGGCTTCGTGGGCGGGAAAAAACAAATTGCCGGAAGGTAGCATTTCGCCGCCGCCTCCTTCAACGAGCCGCTACAATTCCCGGGCTTCGCCGCACTCCCGCACGCCACGCACTCCGGAGCCCGACGTCATGTCGCTCGCGACCCCCGCCCTCGACGCCTGCCGCGACGCCCTCCCCGACGAGTTCAAGGACATCCGCCTCAACCTCGCCGCCGTCCTCGCCGGCGAGCACCTCGCGGCCCCGCAGGCGCTGGGCGTGGCCCTGGCGGCGGCCCGTTTCGTCCGCGCCGGCGGGCTGGCCGCCGCTATGGAGGCCGACCTCCGCGCAGGCCTCGGCGACGCCGCGGCCCCCGTGATCTCCGACGCGGTCGCCGCGGCCGGCCTGATGGCGATGAACACCGTCTATTACCGGTTTCGGCACATGCTGGGGAAGGAGTCGTACGAGGCCCGCTCTCCGCGGCTGCGGATGAGCCGCATGGCCCAGCCGGCCACGAGCAAGCTCGATTTCGAGCTCATGAGCCTGGCCTGCGCGGCCCTGGCCGGCTGTGAGCTGTGCATCAAGAACCACGAGGCCAGCCTCCTGCACCTGGGGGCTGGCGAGGAGGCCTGCCACGACGCCGTGCGGATCGCGGCCGTGGTCAACGCCGCGGCCTGCGGCCTGGAGGCCTAACAGACTGTGGAACAAGTCTGCCCGAGCAGGATGCGACGGCCAGCGACCCAGGAAACCCCGGCGTTGCCTCGGCTACGCCTTCGGTCTGCGAATCCTGCGGTCGCTCAAGTGGAAAAAGGCCATGGAGGGCTTTTTTCACGGGCAGCTAAGCCCCGCAGCCGCGGCTTCAGGCCAACTCCCGGAGATACTCGAGCGTGTAGATCCCGCTGGAGTGCCCGTCGGAAAACCCGATCGCATAGGCGTACTGCCCCACCGGCCGCATCGCCGTGATCGCCAGCGGGGCGACCTCGGCCGGCGACAGCACCGGCAGCAGCCCGGGGGGCTGCGGGGCCGCCCGCTGCTCGCGGCAGGTGGCACAAGGGCAGGCATCGCGGAGCAGCCGCGGGGAATACACGCCCCGACCGCCGTCACTCCAGGTGATCTCGATCGCACCGGCCGCCTGCCCCGCGGCACAGCGGGCGATGGCGGTGGGAACAGGTCCGCTCATGCTCGGGTCCTCCGTTCGTCCACGATCCGCCGAGCCTTCCCCTCGAACCGCGGCAGGCTGCCCGGCGGCACCGCCCGCACGTCGACCCGCAGCCCCAGCCGCACCTGAAACTCCCGCGCCACCCGCTCGGGCGCGGCCAGCCGGTCCTCGATCTCGACCGCCAGTTCGTCGAGGCTGTCGCGGCTGCGGACGGTGACACGATACTCGACGACTTCGGGAAATCCGCGGACGATATCGTCGATCGCCCCGGGGAAGATATTCACGCCGCGGATCACGAGCATGTCGTCGACGCGGCCGAGGATGCCGCCATCGAGCCGCACCCAGGGGCAGCCCCCCGCCGCGATCTCGGCGTCCGTCGGCCACTGCGGCCGCACGAGGTCGCCCGTGCGATAGCGGATCACGGGGGCCCCGGCGCGGCCGAGCGTGGTGAGCACGAGCTCGGCAAGTTCGCCGGGCCGGGCGGCCGCGCCGGTCGTCGTGGAGAGAAACTCCGGATGGAACCACGGCTCGAGCACGTCGAGCCCCGGGCCGCGCAGGTCTCCCACGCCCCACGGGCCGACCTCCGTGGCCCCCGCATGGTCGAGCACCTCCGCGGCCCACAGCGCGGCGAGCCGACCGCGCACGGCGAGCAGCGAACCGCCCGGCTCGCCGGCCACGATCACCAGCCGCACGCCGAGCCGTTGCGGGTCGAGCTTCTCGGCCGCCGCCACCTCGGCCAGATGCAGGGCGTAGCTCGGCGTGGCCACGAGCACGGTGGCCCGCAGGCTGCGGGCGAGCTCGAGCCGGCCGCGGGTGGACAGGCCGCCGCTCGGAATCGCCATCGCCCCCGCCGCACGGGCCCCCTCGAAGCCGCTCCAGAAGCCGGCGTAGGGACCGAACGACGAGGCCACGAGCACCCGATCGCCCGGGCCGACGCCGCCGCGGGCGAGAATCTCCCGCCAGCACTCCATCCACCACTGCCAGTCCGCGGCCGTGTCGAACACGGGCAACGGGCGGCCGTGCGTGCCGCTGGTCTGGTGATACCGCACGTAGCGATCGACGGGCCAGGTGAGGTTCGCCGGAGTGCCTTCGGCGGCGGCCGCGACGAGTTCTTCCTTGGAGGTGAACGGCCAGTCGGCGAGCTCGTCGAGGGCGGCGATGGCGGTGGCGTCGCCGACCCGCGCGAGCTTTTCCGCATAGAAGCGGTTGTGCGGCAGGATCGCCCGCAGCAGGTCGCGAAGGCGATCGAGCTTCAGCGCGTCGAGAGCGGATCGGGAGGGAAGGCCGGGCATGGCCCGATTATGGCACGCCGAGGCCGGGGACGCCCTGCGTCGGCGCATTCCGCAGCGGCGGCTGCATGCCCTGGAGCGGACTCGCCGCCGGCGGGAAGGCCGGCCCCTGGTCGAAGGGCTGTGGCACCGGAGGCGGCCCCGCGGGAGGCGCGAACGGCCGGGGAACGGCGGCCGGCGGCGCAGGCAGAGGCTGCGCGGCGGCGGGAGGGATGGAGGACGGTGCGGCCACGGCGGCAGCCGGCCCCGCCGGCGGCAGGCTGCCCGCCGCGAGCCGCGCCTGCTCGGCGCGGGCCACGACCACCTCGGGCGGCGTCGCCGCGGCCGGGGCCATCGAGAGCGCGACCTCGCGCTCGTCGCGGATCTCCCAGGGGATGAGGTTCTCGCTCACGAAGTCGAGCGGGAAGTATTCGTACCACGGGATCGGGAACGGCTGGCGGACGGTGAGCGTCTCGTAGCCGTCCTTCACGAGGCGGATCTTCCGCGTGCCGTAGTAGACGAAGTCGTGCGACACCGGCGTCGTGCCGATCTGGTAGTCGTCCACGTAGACCAGCGCGCCGGGCGGATCGCTGCGGATCGTCATCCGCCGCTGCACGCAGCCGGTGGCCGCGACCGCGAGGAGCAGCATCGGGATCGAGCGGGCGAGGGAGTGCATGGGGGGACGATAGAAACCGCCCGCGACCGCCGCCAGAGCAGCCGATCTTTCCCCTTCCACGCCCGCCGCCTCGTATCGCCCCGTCCGGACAATCTGGCTAGACTTGGGAATCCGGTCGGTCCCCTTTCGTATTCGCTCCACCGCCGCCCCGAGGCACCGTCGCGTGGCCATCGGCTCCACCCTCGACTATTGCGACCGCACCGACGTCGGCCGCCGGCGGTCCAACAACCAGGACGCGAAGGCCGTTCTCGAGCCCTGGAACCGCGACATCTACAACCGGCGCGGCTGGCTCTTCGTGGTGGCCGACGGCATGGGCGCCCACGCCGCTGGCGAGATGGCCAGTGCCATCGCGGCCGAGCAGGTGCCGCTGGTGTACGAGAAGCTCGCCGGAAAATCCCCCGCGCGGGCGCTGCGGCAGGCGATCGAGCAGGCCAACACCGAAATCCACTCCAAGGGGGAGAGTTCGGTCGACCTCAAGGGCATGGGCACCACCTGCACGACGCTGGTGCTGGTGCCGCGCGGCGCCCTGGTGGGCCACGTGGGCGACAGCCGCGCCTACCGCGTGCGCGGCCGCCGCATCGAACAGCTGTCTCGCGATCACTCGCTGGTCTGGGAACTCCAGGATCTGCAGGCGGCCGGTGAGGCCGTGCCCGGGCTCGACCTGCGCGAGACGCCCAAGAACATCATCACGCGTTCGCTGGGCCCGCACCCGCAGGTGCAGGTCGACCTGGAGGGGCCGTTTCCGGTGGAGGAGGGCGACGTGTTCGTGCTCTGCAGCGACGGCCTCTCCGGGCAGGTCGCCGACGCGGAGATCGGCCTCCTCGCCGGCACGCTGCCGCCGCGGGAGGCGGCCGCGGCGCTCGTCGGCCTGGCGCTGGTCCGCGGCGCGCCCGACAACGTCACGGTGATCGTGGCCCGCGCCGGCGCGAAGGAGGTGTCGCAGGCGACGGCCGGCGACCCGCCCTGGCCGCTCACCGACGAACCCGCGGCCGCAGCGCCGCGGCCGGTGCCGTGGGGGTTGCTGGCCGCCGCGGCCGCGAGCCTGTTCGCGGCCCTGGTGGCCATCGGCATTTTGCAGGCTCCGGAAAACACCGACCTGAAGCGGGCCGTCGCGCTCGCGATCGCCGGGCTGGCGCTGCTGTCGTTCATCTCCACACTACTGTTCGCGTTTCTCGGGTTCCTGTTCCCCCACGGCCCCGCCCAGCGGATGCTGGCCGTCGGGGCGAAGCTCGGCGGCGGCCCTTACCGCAGCCATGACTGCGCGGCCACCACGGAACTCTTGGAGGGCATCGCGGCGAGCGTCGAGACCGCGGCGGAGGGGCTCGACGGCGCGCCGCGGGCCCGCGTCGAGGAGTCGGCCCGCCAGGCCCGGGCGCGGGCTTCTGCCGGCGATCACCGCGGGGCCATCGGCGCGGCGGCCGCCGCGATCGGGGTGTATGCGGCCGCCGTGGAGGCGGCGCGGGCCGAGGGCACCGGCCGCCAGGGCCGCTCGCCGGCCTGAAATCGGCCTGCCGGCGGCCGCGCCGGGGTCGCTACACTCCCCCGCCATGAAGATCCTCACCCGCTACGTGCTGACGGAGCTGCTCCAGGTGTTCCTGGTGACGCTCACGGCGCTGACGCTCTTCATGCTCATCATCGGGCTCGTCAAGGAGGCCCAGCAGCAGGGGCTGGGCCTGCTGCAGATCGTGATGCTCGTCCCCTATGTGCTGCCGGAGGCGATGCGGTTCGCCGTGCCGGGCACGATGCTCTTCGCCGTAGCCAGTGTCTTCGGCCGACTCTCGGCCAACAACGAGATCACGGCCCTCAAGGCGGCGGGCGTCACGCCGATGGCGGCCATCTGGCCCGCCGTGGGACTGGCGCTCGTCGTGAGCTTCGTTTCGGTGTGGCTCAACGACGTGGCCGTCACCTGGGGCCGCGACGGCGTGCGGCGGGTGGTGGTCGAGAGCGTGGAGCAGATCATCTACGGCCGGCTGCGGCAGCAGCGGTCCTACAGCACCTCGCAGCTGTCGATCAACGTCAAGGGCGTCGATGGCCGGAAGCTGATCCGGCCCACGCTCTCGTTCCAGTCGGGCGGCGGCGACAAGCCGGCGACGGTCTCGGCCAGCGAGGCCGAGCTGCAGGCCGACCCGGCGAAGAACGCCCTGATCGTGACCTTCCGCGACGGCACGCTCCACATGGGGGACGTGAAGGCATCGTTCCCCGACACCATCGTCCGCGAGGTGCCGCTCGACGCCGTGAGCCGCAAGGGGGCCACGTCCCGGAGCCCGTCGGAGATCGCGATGGCCGACTTCGCGGCCGCCCGCGTCGCCCAGACGGAGAAGATTCGCCAGGTGGAGCAGATGGCGGCGGGCAAGGCCGCCATGGGGATGCTCACCGGCCGGCTGGAGTGGACCACGCCGTGGGCGACCGAGCACGAGCGGCAGCAGCTCAAGCACGAGCGGCGCACCCTCGCCCGGATCGTCGTCGAGCCGTGGCGGCGCTGGGCCAACGGCTTCAGTGCCCTGTGCTTCGTGCTCGTGGGGGCGCCGATGGCGATCCGGATGCGGAACGCCGACTTCCTCACGAGCTTCTTCCTCTGCTTCCTGCCAATCCTGCTCGTCTACTATCCGGCGTTCATGCTCGGCGTGGACGGCGCCAAGGACGGCCGCCTGCCGCCGGTCGCGGTGTGGATGGGCAACCTGCTGATCGCCATCTGGGGCTGGTGGCTCCTCCGCCGCGCGGTGAAGTGCTGAACGGCCGAGCCCGCGGACAAGGCACGCCCGAGGCGGGCAGAATGCGGGACATGCCGACCGGATAGCCCGCCCCGTTGCCTGGAAACCCGAGGCGCGAGTTTTGATGTTGCCCAGAGTGGCTCGGCAGAGCGTCGCCGCTGCAGGAATCCGTTTGCGAACGTCGTTTTGCAGATCCTTTGCATCGGAAATCGGTCTCGTCATCCGCCCGAGAACCGCCGGGTGGAAACCCGGGAGCATGATCCACGCGAACCCGCGGCTTCGTGCCGCGGTTCGCTTGGCGGGCCGCCGCCCGCTTGGAATCAACCCGGCCCTCCAGGCCTGGCATCCACACAAGAAGCCCCGGGTGGAAACCCGGGGACTCCGGGTATGAAAACCACCCCGCCGTCCATGCCACACGACGACACGCAATTGCCCGGTTCAAACCCACATCGCATGGCACGCGGGAAGGCATGCCCTTTGGAGCGCCGGTCTCTGGCCGCCGTTTCCCCCGGCTTCCGCCGGGGGCTTTTGGTGGGAGCGGCAGGCCCGTTGTGTTGATCACACGGCCCCGGAGGGCCAATTCAGGGCCGTGCAGACGGGCCCGGCGCCGGGTGCAGCGCGGGCGAAAATGCGTATTTTCCGGGCAAACTTCGCCGCCACCCACGAATCCACCGGTCGGCGGCGTTGTATCTTCGGAAAGCCCGCCAACATGACAGACGCCGTTCCCGACTGGCAGGAGTGGTACGACGCCCATGCGGCGCGGCTGCTGTTGTTTGCGAGACAGTGGCTGCCGGAGCGGGCCGATGCGGAGGACGCCGTGCAGATCGGATTCGTGAAGTTCTGGCGGAATCGACCGCGGCCCGCCGCCGCGGACGTGCCGCTGCTGTTCGCCGCCGTCCGCTCGGCCGCTCTCGACCTGCTCCGGGCCCGCACCCGCCGGGAGCGCCGCGACACGCAGGCCGCGGGCGACCGGACGACGTCGTGGTGGGACGCCGACACCGTCGCCGACGAGGAGCGTGCCGCCGCCGTGCAGGCGGCCCTCGGGGGCCTGCCGATCGAGCAGCGGGAGGTGGTCACGCTGCGGATCTGGGGCGGCCTGACCTTCGCCGACATCGCCCGCACCCTCGATGCGAACATCAATACCGTGACGGCGCGGTTTCATTCCGCCCGCGCCGCGCTTGCCCTGCAGATCCAGGAGGCCTGCCGTGACGCGACCGATTGACGAAGACGCCGCGATCGAAGCCATGCTGGCGGCGCTGGCGCCGGCTGCGCCGTCCGCGGACCTGCGTCGGCAGGTGGCCGCGGCGGTGGCCGCGCCGGCCGTCGCCACACCATCGTCGCTGCAATGGCTCGGCGAACGACTGCTCTGGGCCTGCGGCGGCGCGGCGGCAGCGATCGCCGCGTCGCTGGTGCTCGCGCCGTCGCTCGCACCGCGGGAAGGGCCCCACTTGGGTGCGGGCCCTCGGACCGCTCCTGCGTCGATTCCTGCGACAACTCCTGGCCAGGTGCAGGTCGCTGTCCCCTCGCTGGCCGCGGCACCGGGGGCGAGTGGCGACCAGGATACGAATATGAAACAGCCTGCGAGCGCTGAGCAGTGGCCTGACACGACTTCCGTGGCGGTCACTGAGGAGATGGTCACCTGGGCCGACGGTGGCGTGCGGTTCCTGGACGACCGCACGCCGGCCCGGATCCTCCGTCGGCTGGCGATCGAGCGTCATCGACCGGCCGTGGGCCAGGAGTTCCGTATGCCCCGCGAGGACATCATCCTCCTGCCCGTCGCCCTGCATTGACCGCCGGGCTCTGGCCAGCGAACCGAGTTTCCCGCAGCGTTTTCACCGTTCCTTTTGTCCGTCATCCCACTTTCCACCAGTCCCCAGGAGTCGATTCATCATGCGCAGTTCCCGCTTCGCCATGCGTCCCCTGTTTCCCGCCGCCCTGCTCACGGCCCTGGCCGCGAGCCCCGGCCGTGCCGAAGACGACGTTGTGGTCGATGACAACCAGGCGGCGGCGCAGGTGGTTCCGTTCCAGGGAGAAAATAGGGGCGGAAACGTGATCATCATGCCGGGGCTGCGGCTGCAAGTGCTGGGCATGGGCGACGGAGGCAATGTTCAAGTCCGGGCCGTGCAGGTCGAAGGTCAGGGGCCCGCGGCGGACATCCCGATGCGCAAGCTGCCCTATCTGGGCGTGGTGGCCAAACCGGTGTCGGCCGCGGTGCGGGCGCAGCTCGATCTGCAGGAGGGCGTCGGCGTGTCGGTCGATGCGGTGGCCGCCGGCAGTCCGGCCGAAAAGGCGGGCCTCAAGCCCTTCGACGTGATTCACATGTTCAAGGACCAGTTGATCGTTTCAAACGATCAGCTCACCACGCTCGTCAAGGCGGCCGGCGCCGGCACGAAGGTGCCGCTCAAGGTTTTTCGCGGCGGCCGGGAACGGGAGGTGGAGGCGGTGCTCGGGGAGCATGAGGTGCCGGCGGACGGCGCGAAGGTGCCTGGCCTCGGGGGATTGATGCAGGAGTTGGGGGCCGGCGGCCTCGACCCGGAGGAGTTGGCCGCAGTCGAGTTGACAATCCAAGAGGCTCTGAAGCAGGCCGGCGCGGGGGGCGGGTGGCTGCCGGGCGAACGTCTCAGAGCGGCACATGCGGCTGATCGTCTGAAGCAGGCCGCCGCCGGGGGCGGGTGGCCGCCGGGCGTCGCCCGGGTTGGCGGTGTGGTTGGCGGTGGCGGCCGCGCGATGGCTCAGGCGGGCGGCGGAAAGAGCCAGAGCAGCAAGATGGTCGGCGACGAGCGGGGAACGGTGACGATCAACCGGACCGGCGACAGGCAGACCGTCACGATAAAAGATCCCGCCGGCAAGGAGGTCCACGCCGGCCCGCTGAACACCGCCGAGGATTTCGCGAAGGTGCCGGAGGCCTATCGCGAATGGGTCCGCGAACTTGCACCGCGTGAGGCGGAGTTGGAAGCGGACAAATGACCGCCGCCAGTCCGCACCGTGGCGACGCCTCGGGGTGGGCGTAGCGGCCCGAGCCCAGGGAGTCGCCGTGCCGGTCGACGCCACGGGCACGCCCACGGGGGGTGATCGCTCCCGTGGCGGGCACGCCCTTCGACTTCCGCCCCGAGCGGCAGCCCCTGGGCCGCTGCGGACCGGCCATCGAGACGGTGCCGCCCGCCGCCCCCGCCGGCACACATCGCGGCATCGACCACACCTACCTCATCCGCGGCTGGCAGCCCGACGGCCGGCTGCGGACCGGCGCCCTGCTGCGTGATCCCGCCAGCGGCCGCAGGCTCGAGCTGCTTTCGGACCAGCCCGGCGTGCAGGTCTACATGGGCAACTTCCTCGACGGCACGCTCGTCGGGAAAGGGGGGACGGCCTACAAGGCCAACGCCGCCAGGCGACGGCTCGATGCCGGGACAGTTTTTCCGGGACAGGCCGCGGATGTAGCCTCTTATGAGATTTTCGTCTCTCGCGCCCGCGAACCAGCCGCTGCCGCACCGAGGCCCGCCATGAAGTCCGCGCGATTGGTTCTGTTCCTGCTTGCCCTGGTCGTGTCCGTTGTCGCGCCCGACGTTCCAGCCGCGCCGGCTGACGACGTTGTCGTAGACGACCTGCCCGCAGACACGAACACCATCGAACGCCTGGCGCCCGATCAGGCCCGGCGCCTGGCGGCCGACTTCCCGGGTGCGGAGCAGGAAATCATCGTCAGGGGGTCGTTCCAGGCCATTTTTTACGAGGCCTTGCCCTTGAATGGTCTGAAGGCGCTCGACGCTGACACCGCCGGAGCGCTCGCGGGCTATGGCAAGGAACCGCTCGTTCTCAATGGCCTGACCACGCTCGACGCCGCAGCCGCCAAGGCCCTTGCGGAGTACAAGGGGGCGTGGCTGGTGCTCAACGGCCTGACCGAGCTCGACCCCGCAGCCGCCCGGGCGCTCGCGGAGTACAAGGGGGTCCTGATTCTCAACGGCCTGACCACGCTCGATGCCGCCACGGCCAAGGCCCTCGCCGAGTTTCGGGGCAAGTGGCTGGGCCTGGGCGGGCTTGCAGACCTCGACGCCGACGCCGCGAAGGCCCTCGCCGCCGTCAGGTGCGAGATGATGGATCTTTCCGGCCTCCGGACGCTCGGCGCCGAGGCCGCCACGATGCTGGCCGGCCTGCGCACGCCAAACCTCGTGCTCAACGGCCTGCCGACGCTTGATGCCGCCAGCGCAACGGCACTGGCGGACTTCAAGGGGCAGCATTTGGAGCTGGGCGGGCTGGAGTCGTTCGACGCCGACGCCGCGCGGGCCCTCGCCAAATCGAGGGCGTGGGATGGACGTTTTTTGAAGCTCGCCACGCTCGACGCCCCGACGGCCGAGGCACTGGCGGAGCGCGGGGGCAACAGTCTGATGTTTGACCGCCTGGCCGCGCTCGACGCGGAGACCGCCCAGGCGCTGGCGGCCTTCAAGGGCAACCTTTTTCTGCAAAGTCTGAGGAGGCTCGACGTCGACGTCGCCCAGGCGCTGGCGACTTCCAAGAGCTCGATGCTGGTCTTGGGCAGCCTGGCGGAGGTCGATCCCGACGTCGTCCGGGCCTTCGGGGAGTACGCGGGCATGCTCGGCGTGGGAGAAGAGGTCGTCGAGCGGTTTGTCGCCATGCACCCGTTGAGTCCGGAGAATGCCCTGGGGATCGCCAGCCTGTCGCATGGTGAACTCGGGTTTCTCACCGCCCTCGAATCCCCCGACTCCGTCGAAATCGCCGAGGCCCTCGCCGCCCGCAAGGGCCGGCTCGCCCTCCCCAACCTCAAGAAAATCTCTCCCAAGACACTCACCGCTCTGATCAAGAAGGAGGACGTCGAGATTCCGCTCATCGAGACGCTCGAGTTCATTCCCGAACCGGATGGCAGCCCGACGGAAGACTTCGTCATCCCGAAGGGGTTCCAGGGACAATAGCGGTCACAAGCGGGCGTTGTGGCTCCACCCTTTATTGACTCAGCGGCGGCCTTGCTCACCTGCCGGGCGACGCGCCGCGGGAGCAGGCCTGACGCGGCTCCTGGTGGTCGCAGATTCCGGGCCGTCGGCTTGCACCGCGGCACCCGCGCTTGCAACAATTCAGCCAACATCGACGTGGCAAGATCAATCGGCGCGATACGAGCCGTCCGCCCACGGAGCCAAGGTGCCTCAGCTACCGCCTGACCCGGCGTTTTCCTCCTGCCCCGACCGCCGCGGCACCGGCTCCGAGAAGTGGGACCGCTGGGCCGGCCGCGACGTGCTGCCCGTGTGGGTGGCCGACATGGATTTTCCTGCGGCCGAGCCGATCCTCGAGGCGGTCCATGCCCGGGTCGACCACGGCGTGTTCGGCTACACGCACGACCCGCCGGGCTTCGCGCCGGCCCTCGCCGCGCATCTGGCCGCACGGCACTGCTGGGCGATCGATCCCGGCCATGTCGTCGGCACCCCCGGCGTCGTCACCGGGCTCTCGATCACGGCCCGGCTCCTGGCCGCACCCGACGACGAAATCCTCACGTTCACGCCGGTCTATCCGCCGTTTCTCTTCCTGCCCGGCCTCGCCGGCAGGCGGTGCGTCCGCGTGCCGCTCGCACAGCACGCCACCGCCTGGGCGATCGACTGGGATGCCCTCGAGGCCGCGGTGACGCCGCGGAGCAGGATCTTCTGGCTCTGCCATCCGCACAATCCCACGGGCACCGTCTGGACCCGGGCCGAGCTCGAGCGGCTCGCTGAGTTCGCCGCGCGGCACGCGCTTGTCGTCGTCAGCGACGAGATCTGGGCCGACCTCGTCCTCGACGAGGACGCAGGCTGCCGGCACGTGCCCTTCGCGAGCCTCGACCATCCCGCGGCCCGCGCCGCGATCACGCTCACGGCCCCCTCGAAGACCTGGAACCTCGCCGGCCTCGGCTGCGCCGCGGCGGTCGTGCCCGACGCCGACCGGCGGACGCGGTGGCGGGCAGCGGGCGCGGGCCTCGTGCCGATGGTGAATCCCCTGGGCTACGCCGCCGCCGAGGCAGCCTGGCGGCACGGCGAAGCCTGGCGGCAACAGCTTCTGGCCGTGCTCCGGCAGCACCGCGATCTCGTGCAGCGGGCCGTGGAAAACATCCCCGGCCTCGCCTGCGTGCCCGCACAGGCGACCTACCTCGCCTGGATCGACTGCCGCGGCACGGGCGTCGCCGATCCGCAGGCCGCCTGCGAGGCGGCGGGGCTCGGACCCTCCGCCGGCCGCGAGTTCGGCGCCCCGGGCTTCATCCGCATCAACACCGCCTGCCCGACGGCACGGCTGAAAGAGGCCCTGGCCCGGCTTTCCACCGCGTTTTCGCCCGGCTAGAGCGAGTCTGGGATACCGGCAGCGTTTCCCAGGCTCATTGGGAGAGGGAGGCGAAGGGGGTCGGCGAACGCTCGACGAGCGTGTGGCCGTTGCGGCCACAGCGAGAATCTGCAAGACCGCGCAGCGGCGACTTTTGCCGCCCCCGAAGCCGGCGATAAAACAACGCTCGCGCCGCCGCGTGGGAGCACCGGCCGGCCGACTGCTATAGTCTCGGGTCGTTGCTTCCTCACCCTCGCGAGAGTCTCGTCATGCGCATCTTCGCCGCCCTGTCGCTCGCCCTCGTCGCCTTCACCCTCTGCCTCCAGGAGACCGC
>JAJTED010000073.1 GCA_021300535.1 Planctomycetaceae bacterium
ATCCTCACGGAGGTAAAACCATCGACTGGAGAGCCGTGTGCGGGAGATCCGCCAGCACGGTTCGGAGGGAGGGGGGCCCGAACGATCGGGCCTCCCTACCCCTATCGTGGAGCGACGGTCGATGGCCGGTTGCTGGGAAGCCCGAAGCGTGAGCTGAGGGAATCCGCGTCGCTTCACCGGCGCCCCCCGCATTCGCTCGGCTCGCGCCTTTTGGTGTTGCGAGGAGTGATTCCACAGAGCGTCGCCGCTGCAGGGATTCAACTGCGAATCGTGTTTTGAAGAACCGTGAACACGGGATCGCTCCCGTCACCGGCCCGAGAAGCCCCGGGTGGAAACCCGGGGACACCGGGCACGAAAGCCATCCCGCCGTCCGTGCCGCCCGACGGTGCGTGCTGTTCCGGTTCAAACTCACACTGCATGGCCTGCGGGACGAGATCCGACCCGGAGTCCCCCGGCTTCCGCCGGGGGCTTTTTGTGTGAGTGGCGCGGGTGTTCCGAGAAGCCCCGGGTGGAAACCCGGGGACACCGGGCACGAAAGCCATCCCGCCGTCCGTGCCGCATGACGGTGCGTGCTGTCCCGGTGCAAAGGCACACTGCATGGCCTGCGGGACGAGATCCGACCCGGAGTCCCCGGCTTCCGCCGGGGGCTTTTTGCCTGCGAGCAGGCGGCGGCCCGCCACGTGAACCGCTTCAGCCGCGGCCGCGGAAGAACTTGCGGCCCTGGCTCTGCTGATACTGCGTCCAGCCGTCCTCCGCGGTGGCCTCGTTCCGCAGCAGTTGGATCGTGCCCGCCATCTTGGCGTCGAGGTGGTCGAGGTGGTGCAGGGCCACGGCCTCGAGCGTCATCGGCAGCTTCGGTGCGCCGAACTCATACTGGCCGTGATGGCTGGCGATCATGTGCTTGACGCGGACGGCCGCCTCGGGGTCGAAGGGCCGGCCGGTGCGGGCCTCGATCGCCCGAATCTTGGCGTCGATCATTTCCAGCCCGAGGAGCACGTGGCCGAGCAGCTGGCCCTCGTCGGTGTAGGAGAAGCCCTGCAGGCTCTCGAGCTCCCGCACCTTGCCGATGTCGTGTACCAGCACGCCCACCAGGAGCAGGTCGCGGTCGAGTTCGGGATAGAGCGGGGCGACCCGGTCGGCGAGTCGCAGCAGGTTGACGACGTGGTCGAGCAGGCCGCCCGCGTAGGCATGGTGGTGCTTCACGCCGGCCGGGGTGCGGCGGAGAGCCGCGACGAGCGGGGCGTCGGCCAGGATCTCGTCGGCGAGGGCCTTGAGCGGCGTGGAGCGGATCGACCCGAGGATCGTCGCCAGTTCGGCCTCCAGGCGGACGAGATCGTTGTTCGAGAGCACCTGAAACTCGCTCTCGTCGATCGTTCGCGGGTCGGCCCGTCCGATCGCGGTGATGATCACCTGCAGCGATCCGGAGTAGAGCTGCGTGTGGCCCTCCACGCGGACGTAGTCGCCGTCCTCGAAGGCGGCAAAATCCTCGTCGGAGGCGTTCCACAGCCGGCCCGTGATCGTGCCGCTCTTGTCGGCGAGCTCGACCTGCAGATAGAGCTGGCCGTTGCGGTTGGGCCGCAGCTGCTTGTGCGTGGCGAGAAACGTCTGGTCGAACTGCGTCTGGGGCGGGAGTTCGGCGATCAGGCGGCGGGGCATGGCCGAGAGTGTACCCGGTTTCCCGACGTGCACGCACAGCGACTACAATCCCGGCCCCGTGCGGCCGGCCGCAGGCCCACCCCCAGACACCGTCGGAGCGACACGATCCATGGCCCAGACCGCCATCAGCCCCACGCGGGCCCAGGACTATCCCGAGTGGTACCAGCAGGTGGTCCGCGCCGCCGATCTCGCCGAGCAGTCGCCCGTTCGCGGCTGCATGGTGATCAAGCCCCACGGCTACGCCGTCTGGGAGCGGATGCAGTCGATCCTCGACCGGATGTTCAAGGAGACCGGCCACCAGAACGCCTACTTCCCGCTCTTCATCCCGCTCTCCTACCTGGAGCAGGAGGCGAAGCACGTCGAGGGCTTCGCCAAGGAATGTGCCGTGGTCACCCACCACCGCCTGGAGCTCGGCCCGGACGGGAAGCTGATCCCGACCGGCAAGCTCGAGGAGCCGCTCGTCGTCCGGCCCACGAGCGAGACGATCATCGGGGCCACCTATGCCAAGTGGATCCAGTCGTGGCGGGACCTGCCGGTGCTCATCAACCAGTGGGCCAACGTCGTCCGCTGGGAGATGCGGCCCCGGCTCTTCCTGCGGACGGCGGAGTTCCTCTGGCAGGAGGGGCACACCGCCCATGCCACGAGCGCCGAGGCGGTCGAGGAGACGCTCCGCATGCTCGATGTCTACGCCACCTTCGCGGAGCGCGACCTGGCGATGCCGGTGATCAAGGGGCCGAAGCCGGCGGCCGAGCGGTTTCCGGGCGCCGTCGACACCTACTCGATCGAGGCCATGATGCAGGACGGCAAGGCCCTCCAGGCCGGCACGTCGCACTTCCTCGGCCAGAACTTCGCCCGGGCTCAGAACATCAAGTTCGCCGGCACCACGGGCGCCGAGGAGTTCTGCTGGACGACGTCGTGGGGCGTATCCACGCGGCTCGTCGGCGCCGTGATCATGACCCACTCCGACGACGACGGCCTCGTGCTGCCGCCGCGGATCGCGCCGCACCACGTCGTGCTCCTGCCGATCCATCGCACCGACGAGGAGAAGGCGCAGGTCATGGAAGCCTGCCGGCGGCTGGAAGCGGAACTCGCCGCGCAGCGGTTCGGCGCCGAGCCGGTCCGCGCGAAGATCGACGCCCGCGACATGCGCGGCGGTGACAAGGTCTGGCAGCACGTCAAGCAGGGCGTGCCGATCCGCGTGGAGATCGGGCCGCGAGACCTGGCGGCCGGCGCCGTGAGCGTGACCCGCCGCGACCGCGGGCCGAAGGACCGCGAGGCGGTGCCTCTGGCCGAGTTTGCGGCGCGGGCGCCGGCGCTGCTGGCCGAGATCCAGCAGGGTCTCTTCGAGCGGGCCCGGGCATTTCGCGAGTCGCGGTCAGTGACGCTCGGCTCGGCCGCGGAGGTGCACGACTTCTTCGGGGCCGGGGAGGGGGCGGCCGGCAAGGGGGGCTTCGCCCGCGTCCACGTCGCCGACGACCCGGCCGTGGCGGCCGCCTTCGACCCGCTCAAGGTGACGGTTCGTTGCATCCCCATGGATGGCCCGGATGAGCCGGGAACCTGCATCGTGACGGGCCAGGCGAGTCAGAGTGGAGCTCGGTTTCCTCGGGCCGTGAGCCGCCCGTTCCTCGGAGAATCGATCATGTCCCGTTTCGTCACCACGCCGTTTTGCACCGCCCTGCTGGCGGCCGCCATGCTGGTCTCGGCGGCCGCGCGGGTCAACGCGGCGCCGCTCGAACTGGCCGCCGTGTCCGCCGACGCGAAGTGGCTCATGCACTTCGACAACGACGCGGCCCGCGACTCGGTCGTCGTCCAGCGGGCCTGGGAGAAGATGCTGAAGATGCATCCGCATGCCGGGGGGATGATGGACATGGTGTCACGGATGGCCGGCATGGATCCCCGCAAGGACCTGCGCGACGCCACCGCCTACGGCACCGACACCGACAAGCGCAACGGAGTGATGATCGTGCGGGGGAAGGTGAACCGCGAGTTTCTCACGCGGATGGTCGAGAAGGCGGCTGACCACAAGACGATCAAGCACGGCGACCACACGCTCCACGCCTGGACGCACAAGCGCGGCCGCCGCTCGGGGCCGGTGGTCGGCGGGTTTTACAAGGACGACGTCATCGTGTGCGGGCGGACGGAGGCGGCCGTGAAGTCGGCTCTCGACGTGCTCGACGGTCGCCTGGCCGCCGTGGGGGGCGGCGGGCCGCTGGCCGGCCGGGTGCGGCCCGGGTCGATCGTGGTGGCGCGGGCCACAGCCGTCGATCCCGACACGAAGTGCCCGGTCCTCAAGCAGGGCCGCGGCTTCCGCGTGGCGCTGGGCGAGCACGAGGGAAAGTCGTTCTACCGGGCCCGGCTGGAGATGAACACGCCCGCCGCGGCCGATGACGTCGTGGACGTGGTCAAGGGCTTCACCGCGCTCGCGGCGCTGCGGTGGGGCGGCGAGGCCGATGTCATGAAGCTCGTCGACGGCGCGAAGACCGTCGTCGACGGCGCCACCTGCACGATCTCCTGGGACGCCGACGCGGAGGAGGTGTGGAAGGTTGTGGAGCGGGCGGCGGATGATTGGCAGAAGCGGCACCGCGGCCGGCGGGGCGGCCATGGCTGTCCCGCCTGCGGCAAGGGGGGCTGCGAGGGCTGCGACACGGGAGCCTGCCCGATGAAGAAGGGGGACAAGCCCGCGGCGGCGCCGCTTCGAGAAGACGAGTTCTGACCTTGCGGATCGGACAGCGATGAGCGGCACGGCGACGGACGACACGGAACTGGCACTGCGGGCCCGGGCGGGATGCGCTGCCAGTTTCGCGGCCCTTGCGGCGCGGCACCAGGTGGCGATCGTGCACTACGCCGCCTGGCTGCTGGGCCGCGGCGGCCGGAGCCGGTGCGACGCCGACGACCTTGCCCAGCAGACGTTTCTCCGTGCCTTTGCCGAGATCGGCGGGTATCACGCCGGCGGGCCGTTCGCGGCCTGGCTGTTCGCCATCGCCCGCCGCACCTGCCTGAACCACTTGCGGGGCGAGCGGCGCCGCGCGGCGCGGCAGGCGGCCGTGTGGCGGAGTGAGGTCGATCCCGCACCGCGTCCGGACGAGGCGGCCGCCAGCGCGGAAGATCGGCGGCGGATCTGGGAGTTGGCCCGTCGCACCCTGCCCGAGCCGCAGTTCACGGCGCTCTGGCTGCAGTACGTGGAGGGGCTCCCGGTGGCCGGCATCGCCACGGTGCTGGAGCGAAGCCCCGCCGCGGTGAAGCTCCTCCTGCTGCGGGGCCGACGGCGGCTCGCGCCGGTCGTGGCGGACCTGGCTCGGGAAGCGTGCGCACTGCCGGGGGGTGGAGGGACGACCCATGGGATTTGATCGTGAACACGACGACGTCGGTGCGGAGGCTGCTCTGATCCGGCTGCTGCGGCGCGAGGCGGCCCGCGACCGGCCGGCGTTCGCGCCGGATCTCCAGGCGCGGATCGTGGCGGCTGTCGCCGACACGGGCCGCGGCCGGGGGCGCCGCGTGTCGCCGCGGGCCGCCTGCCTG
This sequence comes from Planctomycetaceae bacterium, assembly GCA_021300535.1. Classification (GTDB taxonomy): domain Bacteria; phylum Planctomycetota; class Planctomycetia; order Pirellulales; family UBA1268; genus QWPN01. The sequence goes on from JAJTED010000073.1 coordinate 5,176, forward strand.
GTCACCTTCTGCTGTGCGATCCTGGGCGTCGGCGGCCTGTGGCTGACGACCGGGCCGGCTGCGCCGCCCAAGCAGCCGGCGATGGTGGTAGCCGCAGCTGATGACGCTGTTGAACCGCTGCCGATCGACCAGGTGCCGCTCCTCGACGAGATCGGGACCGAGTTGCTGGCGAAGACGGCTGCGATCGCGGCGGAGGCGGTCGGCTTGCCGCGGTGGGACGACCTGGTCGATGCGGGCGCCGCCTTCGCTGCCCCGGTCGACGGCTGGCCGGCGACGGCCGCTCCGTGACGGCGATATCCGGGACGGGGTGCCAGCCGACGCGGGGCCCCACGGGGCGGGTGACCGAGTTGGACCGCTACACTAGACGGGTCGCCTCTGGAATCGTCCCGCGGCCGGGACAGCGAAGTCAATGCAGCTGCGAACCCCGAATCCCTGGTCAGTCGCCGTCTTCGCCATCATCGTCGGCGCGGGGCTGGGCGCGGGCACGGCGCTGATCCGCTCCGCCGCCACGCCGTGGCAGGTGGGCGACTTTCGCCCGGCTACCGCTGCGGACGATGCCGCCGGCCCCCGCGCCGAAACTTCCGCGACCGTGCACGCCTTCGGAACGATCGGCACAGGGGCGACCGGCAGTCATGAGTTCACGATCCGCAACGCGGGCCTGAAGCCGCTCGCGCTCACCAAGGGTGCGACGAGCTGCACCTGTACGATCAGTGATTTTGATCGTTCCGAAGGGGGCGATCCCGACGGCACCAAGATGGTGCCGCCTGGCGGCGTCACCAAGGTCACGGTGCAGTGGAAGGGGAAGGGGAGCGGCGGCCCGTTTCGGCAGCAGGCCACGATCTTCACCAACGACCCGCGGCGGCCCGAGATCGTGTTCGTCGTCGAGGGGCGGGTGGTGCCGACTTGGAGGGCGGTGCCCGAGGCGGTTGTGTTCTCGCGGCTGTCGGTCACGACGGGCGACCAGGCGACGGTGCGGATCTACACGTTCGGCGCCGCCGCCCCTGCCGCGGCCAAGGCCTCGATCGACCATCCGCAGGCTGCCCAGTTTTTCTCGCTTGCCGCGGCGCCCATGGCCGCGGCCGAGTTCGCCGCCGAGCCGGGGGCGACCGGGGGGCTGAACCTCGCCGTCGAGATCAAGCCCGGACTGCCGCTGGGGCCGCTGCGGCAGACGATCAGCGTCTCGTTCCGGATGCCCGATCCCGTGACGCTGGAGCTGCCGCTGGAGGGCGTCGTCGCCGGTGACCTTGCGTTGGCCGGAGTGGCGTGGGATTCCTCCTCTCAAGTCCTGTCGCTGGGGACTGTCTCCGGCAAGACAGGGCTGCGCACGCAACTGTTCCTGACTGCCAAGGGGCCGCACCGCGACGCGGTCCGGCCGGTCGTGCGCGAGGTCGTTCCCGACAGCCTGCAGGTGGACATTGGAGAGAGCAAGCCCGTGGGCACGGGCTGCATTGCGATCGGCCCGTGAACGAACCATGCACATCCGTTTCTCTCGTGCCTGCCTGCTCAGTTGCGTTGCGGTGCTGCTCACCGCGGGTTTCGTTCGGGCGGCCACGCCCGATCGCGGCGCCGGCGTCGATGCCGCCGTGGTCGATACCTTTCGCGGCCGCAACGGCGGCGTTTTCGCCGCCTGGGAGAAGCCCGCGGCCGTGGTCGTGATCACCGGCGAACTCGACGGCTACATCGAGCCCTGCGGCTGCACCGGCAAGGAGAATCAGAAGGGCGGCTTGAGCCGGCGTCGCAACTTCCTCGAGGCGCTCAGACAGGCCGGGTGGCCGCTCGTGGCGGTTGACCTAGGCGGCCAGGTGCGGCGCTTCGGCCGGCAGTCGGAGGCGAAGTTTCAGTCGATCGCCGACGGCCTGCGAACCATGAACTACGCGGCCGTCGGTTTCGGTGCCGGCGACCTGCGGCTGCCGGCCGAGGAACTCGTGGCCGCCGTGGCGGCCGTGGGCAATGAGCCGACGCCGTTCGTGACGGCCAACGTAGGCCTGTTCGGTATCGACGCCGGCATCACGCCGCGATTTCGGGTCGTCGAGGCCGGCGGGATGCGGATCGGCATCACGAGCGTGCTCGGCGACAAGGCGGCCGCCCAGATCCGCAACGACAACGTCGAGGTGCTCCCGGCGGGCCAGGCCCTGGCCGATGTGGCCGGGAAGCTCGCCCAGGAGCGGTGCACGCACCAGATCCTGCTCTCGTCGGCCACGCCCGAGGAGACGAAGGCCCTGGCGGCGAAGCATCCGCAGTTCGACATCGTGGTCACGGCGGGCGGCGCCGACGAACCGCCCCTGGAGTTGCCCGTGCTGCCCGGGGGCAGCCGCCTCGTGGAGCTGGGCCACAAGGGGATGTTCGCGGTAGCCATCGGCTTCTACCCCGATGCGCAGCCGGCGGTCCGGTCGCAGCGGGTGCCGCTCGACGCCCGTTGGGGCGAGGCGGAGGACATGATCAAGCTCCTGGGCGCCTACCAGAACAAGCTCGAAACGCTGGGGCTCTCGGGCCTGGGCATCGTGCCGATCCGTCATCCCACGGGCCGGCGGTTCGCCGGCAGCGCGGCCTGTGCCGACTGCCATCAGAAGGCCTTCGACGTGTGGAAGGATTCGGCGCACGCCAAGGCCCTGACCACGCTCGAGGAGCAAAAGCCGCGGCGCGACGGGGACCCGGAGTGCCTGTCGTGTCACGTCGTGGGCTGGGCGGCACAGCGGTTCGAGCCCTTCGAGGGGGGCTTTGCGGGAATGAAGGCGACGCCCCATCTCGCCCACCAGGGCTGCGAGAACTGCCACGGGCCGGCCGCCGCCCACACGGCCGTCGAGCGGGGCGACGTCCGCGCCAGCGAGGCCGAGCGGGATCGGCTCCGCCAGGAACTGGTGCTCTCGCTCGACACGCCGGAGGGGAAGCAGAAGGCCGTGAACAACTGCCTCGAGTGCCACGACCTCGACAACAGCCCGCAATTCGACTTCGACGACTACTGGCCGCAAATAGAGCACTGACTTCACGCCTGCGGGGCCAGTCGGGCGGCATGGACGGCGGGGAGGTATTCGTGGCCGGAGTCCCCGGGTTTCCACCCGGGGCTTCTTGGCGCGGTATCCACAACAAGCCCCCGGCGGGAGCCGGGGGACTCCGGGTGGCATGCCTTCCCGGGTGCCATGCGATGCGGGTTTGCACCGGGAAATTGCCCGCCGGCATGCGGCATGGATGGCGGGGTGGTATTCGTGGCCGGAGTCCCCGGGTTTCCACCCGGGGCTTCTTGGCGCGGTATCCACAACAAGCCCCCGGCGGGAGCCGGGGGACTCCGGGTTGCATGCCTTCCCGCGTGCCATGCCAAGCAGGTGAGGGGGCGTCAGCCGCCCGAACTCACCCGAGCTGGGCCATCGCCTCGTCAGGAATGCTGAAGTTCGCCGCCACGCTCTGGACGTCGTCGTGGTCGTCGAGCCGCTCCATCAGGTCGAGCACCTTGCGGGCGGTGTCCACGTCGTCCACCGCGACGGTGTTCGTCGGGATCCGCACGATCTCGTTGGCGTCGACCTCCAGGCCGGCCTGTCGCACGGCGTCGACCACCGCCGCCATCGCGGCCGGCTCGCAGGTCACCTCCCAGCGGTCACCGGCCAGTTTCACGTCGTCGGCACCGGCCTCGAGTGCGATCTCCATCAGCCGGTCCTCGCTGCACGAGGCCTGGGACACTCGGACCACGCCCTTGCGCTCGAAGAGGTAGGCCACGCACCCCGTGCCGCCGAGTTTCCCGCCACACATCTCGAAGATCTTGCGGATCTCCGGAGCGGTGCGGTTCTTGTTGTCGGTGAGGATCTCGCACAGCACCGCCACGCCGCCGGCGCCATAGCCCTCGTACAGCGACTCCTCGAGATCGCCCCCCTTGAGCTCGCCGGTGCCGGTCTTGATCGCCCGCTGGATGTTGTCCTTGGGCATGCTCACGGCCTTGGCGGCGTCGATCGCATACCGCAGCCGCAGGTTGGCGTCCGGATCCGGCCCGCCGTGCTTCGCGGCCACGATGATCGCCTTGGCGAGCTTGCTCCACAGCTTGCCCCGCTTGGCGTCGATCAGCGATTTCTTGCGGGCGATGTTCGCCCAGTGGGAATGGCCGGCCATGGATCACCTCGGCTTGCGTTTGGCGAGCTGCGCGGAGGGCTTCGCGGCCGGCTTGGCCGGCGGCTTCTTGGGCTCCTCCGGCTTCTTGACGACCGGCGCAGGGGGCTTCGCCGGCGGTTTCTCCGGGGCCGACGGCGTGGTCTGCGGCTTGATGGTGAGCGGCTTGCCGACGTTCGGCTTCACGACGAAGGGCTTGGGGCCGGGCTTGCCGGTGGCCGACTTGTCACCGGCTCGTTTGGGGCCGGACCCCGGCGGGGGCAGTGGTGTCTTGCCCGCCGGACGGGATGCCGCCTGCGGACCCGCGGGCCGATGCTCCTCGGCCGCGGCGCGGGCGGCCTCGGCGGCCCGCGTTGCCTCGCGACCCGGCGCCGGCGGGGGCGGATTCGGGGCAGGCAGAGGCTCACCGCGTTTGGGGAAGCGGTCCTTGCCCGCCGCGGGGTTCACCGCCTGAACGACTTTCTTCACCGTCGCGCCGTGCAGATTCGCCAGGCAGTCGACGCCGAACTGATGCAACAGCGACGAGAACTCCACGCCCGACTTCTTCGGAATCAGCCGCTCCAGCCCGGGCACCTTGCCCGAATCGTACTCCTGCTTCGTGACGAGGCCCGTCAGGTAGAGGCCGGCGAGGGCGCCATGGTCGAGCGGGATCATGTGGCCGCCGAGGGCCGTCGAGGCGACGTACTGCACCACGAAGGGCGGCACACCATGAAGGTTCTCGAGCGTCTTGAGGCCGTGGGCGAGCGAGTGCTTCTTGGCGTGCTCCAGCGAGAAGCTGTAGGTCGACTCGAAGACGCTTTGCAGCGCCCGCCGCAGCGAGAGCGCGGCCCGGGCGGGATCGGGAAGGTCGTGGAGCACCTCCGCTAGTTCGGCGACGGTGGTCACCCGTACCTCGTTGAGATCGAACGACTGCGCGAGCATCCGGGCCAGGGCCTTCTCGGCCGCCTCCGGCCGGGCGTTCTCCAGGCAGCAGGCATAGAGCACCTGCTCCAGCAGCGGCCGCGACACATTGGCGGGCACCGGCTTGTACGATGCCTTGAGGGCCTTGAAGAGCCGCGGGAGCAGCTGCGCCCGGGGGGCCGGCTTCTCGACCGGTGGCTTCACCTCGGCCACGGGCTGAGGCGCGGTGGCCGGCTTCGGCTTCGGCGGCGTCGCCTTCGCCGGCTTGGCGGATTTGGCGGCCGGCTTGGCGGGCTTGGCGGCCGACTTCGCCGGCTTGGCCGCCGGCTTGGCGGCTCGATCGTTGCGCTTCGATGCGGTCATGGGGCTCCTGTCACTCCTCGGGGACGGTCTCGGCCGGTTCCTCGACGTCGGGAGGTAGCACGGTGTCGAGGACGCGGGCAATTTCGATCGAATGCTTGACGCCCTGATCGAGTTCGAATCGCAGGCGGGGCGTGTAACGCGTCTCGATCCGTTCCGCGATCTGCGCCTGCAGGAATCCCGCCGAGCGGGCCAGGCCCCGCAACGCCAGCTGCTGCTGGGCCGGGCTGCCCATCACCGAGACGTGCACCGTCGCGTTCCGCATGTCGGGCGCCATCTCCACGCGGGTCACGGTCACGTCCTTCACCCGCGGATCGCGGACCTGCGTGAGAATGGCCATGCTGACCACCTCCCGGACCGCCGCAGCTGCCTTGAGAAGACGGCGTGAGCTCACGAGAGCGTGCGTGCGACTTCCTCGATCCGGTAGCACTCGAGGATGTCGCCCTCCTTGACGTCATTGAAGCCGGCCAGCTTGATGCCGCACTCGAGGCCGTCACGGACCTCGCGGGCGTCGTCCTTCTCGCGTTTGAGCGACTCGATCCCATACTCTCCGATCACCCGGCTGTCGCGGATCACTCGCAGACGGCCGTTGCGGGCGATGATGCCGGCGATCACCCGGCAGCCGGCGATCACGCCGAGCCGGCTGATGCTGAAGGTCCGCTGGACGATCGCCCTGCCGAGCTCCGTCTCCTTCTTTTCGGGCGCCAGCATGCCTTCGAGCGCCTTCTTCAGGTCGTCGGTGACCTGGTAGATGATGTCGTAGCGCCGGACCTGCACGCCCTTGTCCTCGGCGAGCGACCGAGCCCGCTCGTCGGGCACGACGTTGAAGCCGATGATCACGGCGTCGGAGGCGTCGGCCAGCTGCACGTCGGCCTCGGTGATGCCGCCGACCGTGGACTGCAGCACGCGGATCTTGACCTCCGGGTGCTCGAGTTTCTGCAGTTCCTTGAGGATCGCCTCGATCGAGCCGCGCTGATCGGCGCGGAGGATGAGGTTGAGGGTCGGGGCCTTTTGGCTCCCCAGGCGGTCGGCGAGGTTCTCCAGTGTGACGTGCACCGGGGCGCTGGCGAGGTGGCTCTGCCGCCGGATGCCGCTCCGCTTCAGGGCGACCTCGCGGGCCATGGCGATCGATTCGACCGCCTGGAACCGCTCGCCCGCGCCCGGGGCGATGTCGAGACCGGTGACGAACACCGGCACCGCCGGGATCGCCACGGTCATCTTTCGCCGGGTGAGGGTGTCGAACATCGACTTCACGTGGCCACTCGCCTCACCGCAGACGACCGCGTCGCCCACCTTGAGTGTGCCCTTCTGGACGAGCAGGCAGGCGACGACGCCGCGGCCCTCGTGAATCGAAGCGTCGAGACAGACGCCCGCCGCATCGCGGTCGGGATTCGCCCGCAGGTCGTGGAGCTCGGCAATCGTGAGCAGCGTGTCGAGCAGATTGTCGACCCCTTCGCCCGTCACGGCGCTGGTCTTCACCACCTCCGTCTCGCCGCCCCATTCGGTGGGCAGCAGTTCGTTGGCAGCCAGTTGCTGGTAGACCCGCTGGATATCGGCGCCCGGCAGGTCGATCTTGTTGATCGCCACCACGATCGGCACGCCCGCGGCCCGGGCGTGGCTGATCGCCTCCTCCGTCTGCGGCATGATGCCGTCGTCGGCGGCCACGACGATCACGGCGCAGTCGGTGACGTTGGCTCCGCGGGCCCGCATCTGAGTGAAGGCCTCGTGGCCCGGAGTATCGACGAACGTCACCGCCTTCGCGTCCGCGCCGGCGTCAGCCTTTCGCTTCACGGAATAGGCGCGAATGTGCTGGGTGATGCCGCCGCTTTCCCGGGAGGCGACGTCGATGCCCAGGATCTTGTCGAGGAGCGACGTCTTGCCGTGGTCGACGTGACCGAGAAAGGTCACGACGGGCGGCCGTGGCATGCGGAGCGTGGGATCTTCGTCCACCGCGTCGAAGCCGGCCAGCAATTCCTTCTCGAGATCCTCGGCGGTCTTGATGTCGAGCTGCACGCCGAACTCCGCGGCGAGCAGCTCGACCGTATCGCGGTCGAGCATCGACGCCATGCTTGGGATCGAATCCATCCCAAAGGTGAGCAGCTTCTTGAGCACATCGCTGGCGGACAGGCCGATCGCCTCCGAGAAGGCGCGGACGTTGCAGGGCACCTGGATCGAGGCGTTGGTCTTCCGCGGCGCGGCCGTGGAGACAGACGATCCCTTCCGCAGCCGTGACGACCGGCGGCGGCGCAGCCCGTCGTCGTCGTCCATGCCACCCCGACCGTCGCTGATCTTCTTGCGATTGAGCTGCCGCTGCTCGCGGCCGCCGAGCAGGTCGTCGGACTGGCCGGCACCCGTCTTGCCCGGCTGCCGCCGCGGCCGCACGCCCGGCTCCAGCGGCGGCGGCATCGGGGCCATGCCCGGACCCGCGCCTCGCAGCAGGCCGCCGAGCCGCGGCCGCTGACCTTCGGCCTGCCGCTGCTGCTCGTGCTTGCGCATGTGGTCGGCCAAGGGCTTCGCGCCTCCTGCCTTGGCACTGCGGATGGCGTCGAGCGGCAGCTTCACGTCGGGCTTTTGGGCGGCCGGCTCTTGCGCGCCCGCTCGGGGAGTGATCGGCGCCCGACCTGCGGCCGGCACCGGTGCCAGTTTGAAGGCCGGCCGAGGCACCGGCTTGGGGCCGTCGCCCCCGGGCCTGACCGTGGGACGGGGCTTGGGCTCGGCTGGCTTCGGCGGGGCGGCGATCTCGGGCGGCTTGCCCTTGGCAACCCCTGCCGGGGCGATGTAGTCCTCGCGCTTCAGCGGAGAGCCCGGGGCCGGCCGCACGGGGCCGGCGGCAGCGGCGGCCGGCTTCGCCGCGGGACCCTTGTCAGCAGGCTTCGAGCGGCCCGCGATGAACTCCTTGAGTTTCGCGACCTCCTCGTCGGTCATGCTCGCGAGCGCGGAGCCCTTGTCCTGGATGCCGGCGCGGGTGCACAGGTCGACCAGCTCCTTGCTGTCGATCTTGAGTTCCTTCGCCAGCGTGTAGATCCGAACAGCCACTCAGCCCTCTTTCCGCCGGCTTGCGCCGGCCTGTCGTCCGTCGAACGTCCAACCAACCCGAAACGCTTGATCCTATCCCGTCCATCGCGATGGCGGCCATCACGATTCGCCAGCCGGTGCCGCGTCGGCGCCGTCGGCGGCCACCTGCTCGGCAGCCAGAGCCTCCGCGGCATCGGCGTCGGCCGTGGCCTTCGCGACTCGCTCCTGCTCCCGCTGCTTCCGCCGCTCGTCGGCCGCCGCCACCTCCGCCAGTGCCGCCCGCCGTTCCGCCTCCGCCACGATCGCGTCCACCGCCTCTGCAGACAGGTCGCCGATCTCCATCAGGTCGGAAGGCTCGATCACCGACAGGTCGTCATACGAGAGGAATCCCTCGCCCACGAGCCGCTCGGCAACCGCCTCGTCGAGGCCTTCGATCGACGCATATCCGGCGATCGCCCGCTCGATCTGCTGGTCGAGTTCCTCGCGGGTCATGATCTCGATGTCCCAGCCGCAGAGCTTGCTGGCCAGACGGACATTCTGCCCACGGCGACCGATCGCCAGCGAGAGCTGGTCCTCGCGGACGAGCACGATGCCGCGGCCCAGCATCTGGCAGAGAATGACCTCGTCTACCTCGGCCGGCTGCAGCGCGTTGGGCACCAGCACCTGGAGGTCGTCGCTCCAGCGCACGATGTCGATCCGCTCGCCACCGAGCTCCTCAACGATGTTCTTGATGCGATTGCCGCGGACGCCGACACAGGCCCCGACACAATCGATGCGGTTGTCGGAGCTGATCACGGCTACTTTGCTGCGGTAGCCGGGCTCGCGGGCGATGGCCCGGATTTCGATGACGCCGTCGGCAATCTCCGGGATCTCCTGCTCGAACAGCCGCTGCACCAGCTGGGGCCGGATGCGGGAGAGGATGATCTTCACCCTGCTGCCGACCTTGCGGACCTCGAAAATCGTGGCTCGGATCCGCTCGCTGGGATGATAGGCCTCGCCCGGGATCTGCTCGCTGCGCGGCAGGATTGCCTCGGTGGCGCCGAGCTGCACGGTGGCGGCGGCGCCCTCGAACCGGGTCACCACGCCCGACACCATCTGCCCGATCTGCTCCTCGAACTCGTCGTGGATCGCGTCGCGCTCGGCCTCGCGGATCTTCTGGATGATGACCTGCTTGGCCGTCTGGGCGCCGATCCGCCCCGAGAGCTCGGCCGTATCGATCGTTTGGCCGTCGCGGCTGCCCGACAGCTGTCCGTTGTCGCGGTCTATGGCGATCGTGATCTCGGTGCCTTCGCCGTACTGACGCGTGAGCGCCGTGACGAGGGCGGCCTCGATCGCCTGAAACACGACTTCCTTGTCGATGTTCTTGTCGCGATGAATCGCGTCGACGATCCGCAGGATTTCTTCTGGCTTCATGGTGTGCTCGGTGTCGCCGCGAAATGGCACTGCCGGCACAGCCGACGCCATCTCACAACAGGGGCGCCGAAACACCCTTCCAGAAGGTGTTTGGAAGCATATCCGCGGACCAGCAGGCCTAAGTGGCCGGCGGCCGACTGTCAAGGAGCGACGGTCGCGAGCGGCCGTCTCAGCCGCAGGCGGGCCAGCCGCGGAGCATGAGTGCTCCCGCTTGCCCCTGGGGCGTCACGGCGGAAGAGAGGCAGGTGTCGCCGGCCGGGTCGCCGCGGCGGGCGGCCCGAATCCGGCAGTCGGGGTCGGCGGTCTCGTAGTTGAGCAGCGGGAACAGCTCGCCGTGGCGCATGGCCAGCAGGCTGGCGACGCACTCCATCAGGCCGCTGGCACCGCCGAGGTTGCCGAAGTTCGCCTTGGCGGCCACCGTCGGCACCCGTTCGGCCACGGCGCCGAGCACGTCGTGCAAGGCGGCGGCCTCCTCGCGGTCGCCGACGACGGTGCTAACGCCCACCGCGTGGACGTGCCCGACGTGGTCCGGGGGCAGAGCTGCCGTCCGCAGGGCGGCGCCGAGCGCATGGGCCAGCACGCGGCGCCGGTCGCCCACGCCGCTGCTGTTGGCGACACAGCGGGATGCATGGCCGATGATCTCGCCGTAGATCCGGGCACCGCGGGCCTCCGCGTGCCCCAGTTCCTCGAGGATCAGCACGGCCGCGCCCTCGCCCAGCACCATCCCGCGCCGCCCGCGGTCGAACGGGCGGCTCCACCGGGACGGCTCCAGTCCGCCGGTCTCGTCGAGCGCCACTTGCTCGCTCTGCAGGGCATGGACCGTCTTCATGGGGTGCACGGCCACAGCGGATTGAGCAGCGGCATGCCACTGGTCGCCCAGCGATCGAAATCGAAGCGGCCGTCCGCGGCCCGGCAAGCGGCCACACTGGAGGTGAAATCCTCCGGCAGCGTGAGCATGTAGTCCGAGCCGAAAACGCAGCCGAACCGCTCCGGCGGGTGATGGGCGGTGGCGTCTCCGCAGTCGTGGAGGGCCCGCTGGGCGGCGGCTACCGCCATCTGGCTCTCCCGGCACATCACCTTGCAGCCCTTGCGGATCGCTTTTTTTCGCTCGCCGTCGAGCGGGCCGAACTCGGCGATGTCGCCGGTGAACCCGCGGGCCTCGGCGGCGTGGTGCAGGGGCAGGCCGCCCGTGCAGAACGACTCGATCGGCACTACTCCGCTGCGGCCTTCCAGCAGCCCCGTCCAGAAGTCATCGAGCGCCAGTCCGAGCGGCGAAACGACGCCCATGCCGGTGATCACGACCCGCCGCCCGGTACCGCCGCTCATGGTTCCTGCCTCGGGCTCATGGAGTGCGGATGCGTCCGCGGAGAGGTCGGCCTCACGGCAGCCGGGCCAGCACCAGCGAGGCGTTGTGGCCGCCGAAGCCGAAGCTGTTGCTCATGGCGACGTCGATCTTCGCCTGCCGGGCCACCAGGGGCGTGTAGTCCAGGTCGCAGTCCGGATCGGGCGTCTCGAGATTGATGGTCGGTGCGATCACGCCATGGTGCATCGAGAGGGCGCAGACCACGAGTTCGATGCCGCCGCTGGCGCCGAGCGTGTGGCCGAGCTGGCTCTTGGTGCTGGAGATCGCGAGCTGCCGGGCATGCGGGCCGAACACCCGCTTCACCGCCGCCGTCTCCGCCTTGTCGCCCAGCGGCGTGCTCGTGCCGTGGGCGTTGATGTACTGCACCGTCTCGGGGGCCAGGCCAGCGTCATCCAACGCCATCTGCATCGCCCGGCCGGCGCCACGGCCCTCCTCGTCGGGCTGCGTGATGTGGCCGGCGTCGCCGCTGGCGCCGTAGCCCTTCAGTTCGCCGTAGATCCGGGCGCCGCGCCGGCGGGCGTGCTCGAGTTCCTCGATGACGACCACGCCCGCCCCTTCGGCGAGCACGAACCCATCGCGGTCGACGTCGAACGGGCGGCTGGCCCGCTGGGGCGCGTCGCTGCGGAACGACAGGGCCCGCATGTTCTGGAAGCCCGCCAGTCCGATCGGCGTCAGGGCCGCCTCGCTGCCGCCGGTGACCATCACGTCGGCGTCACCGTATTGGATCGCCCGCAACGCCGAACCGATCGAGTTGGCCGCGCTGGCGCAGGCGGTGGCGACTGCGAAGTTCGGGCCCTTGATGCCGTAGATGCTCGAGACGTGGCCGCTGGCCGAGTTGACCATCAGTTTGGGGATCGTGAACGGCGAGACCTTGTCGATCCCCTTGTGGAGCAGCCGCTCTTCCTGCACCTCGAACTCCCACAGCCCGCCGATGCCGGACCCGATCACCACGCCGCAGCGGTAGGGATCCTCGGCCGAGAAGTCGAGGCCCGAGTCGGCGACGGCATCTTTCGCGCAGGCGATCGCGAACTGGGTGAACCGGTCGAGCCGCTTGAGCTCCTTCGGGTTGGCGATATCCTCCCGCTCCGGCTCCCACGGCACCTGGCCGCCGAACTGCACCCGGTAGCCGGCGACGTCGAACAACGTGATCGGACCGACGCCGCTGTCGCCGCGCACGATCCGATCCCAAAAGCCTGGAATCGCCCTTCCCAGAGAGGTGACGACACCCAGTCCCGTCACCACGGCCCTTCGCTTCATGCGCTGGTCCACCGGCAGATCAGGCCTGGTGCTTTTCAATGAACTCGACCGCCTGGCCGACGGTCTGGATCTTCTCGGCGGCGTCGTCCGGAATGTTGATCTCGAACTCCTCCTCGAGTTCCATGACCAACTCGACGGTGTCGAGCGAGTCGGCTCCCAGGTCGTTGATGAACGACGTTTCGGGCGTGATCTGTTCCTTGCTGACCCCGAGTTGGGAAGCCACGATGTCGATCACCCGCTCTTGGACTGATGCCACCTTGCGATTCCTCCTGAAAGCCGATCCTGGCCGGCCGCCCGCAGCCCTTCAGGGCCGCGTACCTTGCCCGCCTTCACGGCGAAGATATACCCGTTTCCGCCCGGACATGTCCAGCCCGGGAAAAATGCTTGATCCGGCCGTGTCGTGGCCGCGGCTCATCCGATCAGACCGCCGTCCACGACGAGCGTTTGGGCGGTGATGTAGCCCGCCGAGGGCGCGGCCAGAAACAGGACCGCCTCGGCGATCTCCCAGGCCTCGCCGAGCCGCTTCGCCGGCACCCGCTTCTTCACCTCTTCGAGTAGCGCCGGCCCCAGGGCCGCAGTCATGTCGCTGGCGATGAACCCGGGAGCCACCGCGTTGACGGTGATCTTGCGGCCCGCGAGCTCCTTGGCCACCGTTCGCGTGAGGCCGACGAGGCCGGCCTTCGAGGCGGAGTAGTTGGCCTGCCCGGGATTGCCGATCAGGCCCGAGACGCTCGCCACGTTCACGATGCGGCCGTACCGCTGCTGCATCATTGGCCGGCTCGCCGCCCGCATGAACAGGAACGGCGCCCGCAGGTTCGTCGTCAGCACCTGATCCCACTCTTCGTCGCTCATCCGCGGGAGGAGCGTGTCGCGGGTGACGCCGGCGTTGTTGACGAGGATGTCGAGCCGGCCGAGCTTCTCGACGACGGCGTCGACGACCCGCTGGATGTCCTCGCCCTTGGTGACGTCGCAGGGGAATGCCTCGGCCCGGCCGCCGGCCGCCGTGATGCCGGTGGCGACGTCGGCGAGCTTGTCGGCCGAGCGGGCCACGAGGGCGACGGCGGCGCCGGCCGCCGCCAAGGCCTCGGCGATCGACCGGCCGAGACCCTGCGAGGCGCCGGTGACAATCGCCACCTGGCCCGCGAGATCGACCTGCAGCCGCTTGGGGGGCGTGGTGCCCGCGTCCTTTTCCGCCATCTATAGCCTCCGAGTGAATGTGAAGGGCCGCCGCCGGGCGGCGGTTCAGTCGAACACGCCGTGACAGGCGACGCCGCGGTCGATCCGCTTCATCAGGCCGCGGAGCACGCGGCCGGGGCCCACTTCCCACACGGTGCGGACGCCCGTGGAGAGGATGTATGCCATGGAGGCGTTCCACTCGACAACGCCAATCACCTGCCGGGCGAGCAGCCCGCGGATTTCCGCGGGATCGGAGTGGGGCCGGGCATCGACGTTGCTCACGACAGGGATCCGCGGGGGCCGCAGCGTCGTCCGCTCGAGGGCCGCCGTGAGCCGCTCCACCGCCGGCTCCATGAGCACGGTGTGGAAGGCACCGGCCACCTCCAGCGGCACGCACTTCATCGCCCCGGCGGCGGTGGCGGCCGCCGTCAGCCGCCCGCAGGCGGCGGCAGACCCGGAGACCACGACGTTGCCGGGGCAGAGGACGTTGGCGATCTCGAGCACGTCCGTCCCGCGGCACTCCACGCACAGGGCGGCAAGTGTCTCGCGCTCCATGCCGAGCACCGCCACCATCGCCCCGGGCCGGTGCTCCGCGCACTCCTGCATCGCCCGGCCGCGGACGTCCACGAGCCGCACGGCGTCGTCGAAGTCGATCGCCCCGGCGAAGACCAGCGCGGTGTATTCGCCGAGCGACAGGCCGGCCGTGATCGGCGCCGCGTCGAGCGGATGGCCCTGACGGCCACGGAGCACGTCGAGCATGGCCAGGCTCGTGACCAGGATGGCCGGCTGGCTGACGGCGGTGGTGTTGAGCCGCTCGGCGGGGCCTTCCCGGCAGAGGGCGAGCAGGTCGTAGCCGAGAATGTCGGCCGCCCTGGCAAAGCGGTCGCGGGCGGCAGGACTTTCGTCCACCCAGGAGGCCGCCATGCCAACGGCCTGGGCGCCCTGGCCGGGAAACACGATCGCGGGTGCCGGACCCGAGGGGCCGGGATCGGTAGCCAAGATGGTCACCCGTGCGCGACGACTATTCTTCCGACTTCACGACCGCGCGGCCCATGTAGTGGCCGCAGGTGCCGCAGATCCGGTGGGTGGGCACGGCCTTGCCGCAGTTCGGGCAGAACGTCAACTGGCGGGGCGTGAGGAAATCGTGGGCCCGCCGGGAACGGGTCTTCTGATTGGATTGACGTCGCTTGGGAACGGCCATGGAGCACCTGGGTCGAAACGAATTTGAGACCCGATACAGTAGCCAGGCGGAGCGACTGCGGTCAATCGGACCGTTAAAAAAGTCGGCCCTGGGGGGGCGTTTTCGGCATCACGCCGACGTGCTCCTCCCCCTTGGGCGTGATCTTGCGGCCCCGGGGCGTGCGGATCACGAGCTCGCAGCGGAGCAGGTAGGGCTCGACGTCGTCCTCGAGCGTGTCGGGCGCGGCGCTCATCGTGTGGGCGATGGCCTCGATGCCCACCGGCCCGCCGGCGAACACCCGCTGGATCGTCTCCAAATACTTGCGGTCGAAGCCGTCGAGCCCGAGCTCGTCGATGCCCTGCATCTCCAGGGCCGAGCGGGCGATCTCCACGCTGATCTGGTCGCCGGCCCGGCTGGTGGAGAAGTCGCGGATCCAGCGGAGGCGGTTGTTGGCCAGCCGCGGCGTGCCTCGGCTGCGGCGGGCGATCTCGTCGGCCGTGGCGTCGTCCATCGGCATCGAGAGCTTCACGGCCGAGCGGCGCACGATCTCGGCGAGCTCCGCCGGCGAGTAGTAGTCGAGGTGCTCGCGGATCACGAACCGGTCGCGGAGCGGGGCGGAGATCAGGCCGGCCCGGGTGGTGGCGCCGACGAGCGTGAACGGCCGCAGCGGCATGTTGATCGTGCGGGCGGCGACGCCGTCGCCGAGCGTGATGTCGATGCGGAAGTCCTCCATCGCCGGGTAGAGGAACTCCTCGACGGCGATCGGCAGGCGGTGGATCTCGTCGATGAACAGGACTGACCCCTCCGAGCAGTTCGTCAGATACGGGAGCAGGTCCTTGGGCGCGGCGAGCGCCGCGCCGCTGGCGATTTGGAGCGTGGTGCCGAGCTCCCGCGGAATGCAGGTGGCGAACGTGGTCTTGCCGAGGCCGGGAGGGCCGTCGAGGAGGATGTGGCCGAGCGTCTCGCCCCGCTTGCGGGAAGCGTCGATGGCGATCGAGAGCCGCTCGTGGACGGCCCGCTGGCCGACCATCTCGTCCATCCGCTGCGGCCGCAGGGCGCGGTCCTCCGCCGGTGCGTCATCGGCGGCTGCTTGGATGCTGGGCTCGCGGAAGGATTCCATGACCGCTCACTCTACCCGATCGGTTACGCCCGCGGCTTGTGCATCTGCCGGTAGATGACCTCCAGCGCCTCCTGCACGTCCTTGGGCTTTTTCTTCTCGGCCCGCAGGGCGTCGACGAGCCGGCGGGCATCGGGGTCGGAGTGGCCGAGCGACCGCAGCACCTCGAAGGTCTCGGAGAACACGTCGCCGCCGGCCGCCTCGCCCGGGGCCTCGCGGCCCACGAGGAGGGCGAACTTCGGCATCTTCCGCCGCAGCTTGGCGATCATCCGCTCGGCCGTGGCCGCGCCGATGCCGGGCAGCGTGGCGAGGGCTTTGGCGTCTTGCTCCTCGATCGCGGTGGCGATCTCGCCCACCGGCCGGATGATCGCGCGGAGCGCCTTCCGTACGCCCACGCCGTCGACCTCGCAGATCAGGTCGAAGAACTCCCGCTCCACTTCGGAGAGGAAGCCGACCAGCCGGGGCACGAGGTTGCCGCGGCCGGGGTTGCCCTCCAGATACTCGATCGTGTGGAGCACGACCGGCTGGCCGATCTTCTGCTGCAGGCCGCGGCGGACGAGCTCCGTGACGAGCACCTCGTGGACGACGGGCCCGATCGCGAGCTCGACGGCGTTGGCGGTGTGATCGATGCGTTCGAGCGTGCCGGAGATTTTGGTGATCATGGGGGGCCGTAGCGGTTCGGTTCGGTTCAGGTCGGTTCGGTTCGGTTCGGTTCGGTTCGGTTCAGGTCAGGTCAGGTCAGGTCAGGTCAGGTCAGGTCAGGTCAGGTCGTCTAGCACAAGCCGGCATGCGGGCGGCATGAGTTCGCTCGCTGCGGCGAAGCGCCGGCACGCTCGCGATCCTCACGCCGACCCGCATGCCTCCCCGGAACGGGGAGGACAGGACTCACGGCCGTGGGGTGGGAAAGGCGCACGGTCGTGGGGTGGGGCGGGCGCACGGCTGTGGGGTGGGGTAGGCGCACGGCCGTGGGGCAGGGGGTGGTTCATGCGCGGCCGCTCCTGACCCGCACGATCGCGGTGCCGAAGAGAAGGGGCCGGAGTCGGAGGTGGTAGTCGGCGAGGGCGACGGCCAGGGCGTCGGCGGCGTCGGCCGGCTCGGGGCGGGCCGTAAGGCCGAGCTCCCGCTGCACGGCGGTCTGGATCTGCTCCTTGCCGGCGTGGCCGGAGCCGGTGAGCGTGCTCTTCACGCGGTTGGGGAGGTAGTGGTGCACGGCGAGGCCCGCCTGCACGCCGGCGAGGCAGATCACGCCGCGGGCGTGGCCGAGGAGGATCGCCGTCTTGGGAAACCGCGCGTGCGAGAAGACCTGCTCGATCGCCATTGCGTTCGGGCGGAAGGCCTCGATCACCTCGCGGACGCCGGAATGGATGGCGTGCAGCCGCTCCTCGAGCGATTCCCCCTTCGACCGCACGGTGCCCGCCTCCACGAGCCGCACCGCGGCCCCGTGGCATTCGACGACGCCGTAGCCGGTGACATTGAGTCCGGGATCGAAGCCGACGACGCGGTGGGCGGTGGCCAGGCCTGGCATGCTGGAAGCCTAGCCGCGGCGGCGGGATTGCCCCAAGGGCAGTCGGGCGATGTGGTGCGCGGGCGGTTTTCACACCCGGAGTCCCCGGGTTTCCACCCGGGGCTTTTTGGGACGCACGCGTTCCGCCCACAAAAAGCCCCCGGCGGGAGCCGGGGGACTCCGGGTGGCATGCCTTCCCGGGTGCCATGCGCTGTGGGCTTGAGCCGGGGAATCGCGGGCCGTCATGCGGCATGGACGGCGTGGGCGGTTTTCACACCCGGAGTCCCCGGGTTTCCACCCGGGGCTTCTTGGGACCGCGATCAGACCGATTCACTTTCCGACGGCCCGCCGTCCCGGCGGTCAGTCAGCGGCAATACACCCGGAAGGGCTCGAACCTTCAACCTTCGGTTCCGTAGACCGATGCTCTATCCAATTGAGCTACGGGTGCATGACTGCAAAGATACCGTCAATCGACCGCGGCACCAAGATTGCCGCGAAAACCGCGGTGTCAGCCGCGAGGGACGAGAAAGCCGTCCTTGTCCACGTCGAAGATGTCGGCCAGCCGCGCCGCACGCGGCGCGGTGGTCTGGCTGCCGCCGGCCGGCCGCGGGAGCGTGGCGCCGATCACGAGCGTCCCCGGCTCGTCCGGGCCGATGCCCTGCGGCGTCAGCGACTCGAGGCCCAACGCCGCGCGGTCGGCCGCGCGCGGCCATACGACCACGCCGTTGACCACGCGGCCCACCGTCTCCGGCCGGTGGATTGTTTCGTGGTCCCAGCCGATCCGCTGCGGCGGCGTGTTCATCGCCACCAGTCCGCCCGCCTCCGGCGGCGCGTAGGCCACGACCGGCATGATCCCGCACGCGGCCTGAAAGGCATCGCTGGCGGCCCTGGCCCGGGGGAGGTCGGTTACCGAGCCAATCGGCATCACCACGGCCTGCAGGGCCGACAGCGCGGCGGGCGTGACGAGGCCGGCGACCGCGGCCACCTGTTCGATGCGCGCCAGCCACAGCGACGATTTCTCCCGGGCGAGCGCGGCGACGATGTCGGCTGCCGGCGCGTCGGCGGCGAGTGTCGCGGCATCGATCCCGAGCAGCCGCCCGCCATGTGTGCCCAGCGACTCGTGAAGCGGATCGCCTGCGGCCAGCGACGTAAGCAGACGGTCCTCGCGGCGCACCAGGCAGCAGCCGTCGAAGGCTTCCGCCGTCGCGGCCCAGGCGGCCTCGTCGCCGGATTGACCACTGCGGCTGCGGTCGAGCATGCGGCGGCGCACGGCCTCGGCCGTCACCTCCTGGAGGGCGAGGCGGGCCTGGTCGGGGTGCGTGCCGGCCGGCAGCGGCGGGCCGAACGTGAGCGTCACCGGCCGCCGCCAGAGCCGCGGCCACTTCGTGAAGTAGCGGCCCTCGGAGAACGTGAGTCCGCTGCCCCACAGGCCGTCGATCGACACCGGCTGCAGCGGCGACTCGACCTTCTCCAAGAGCCACTCGAGGCCGCGCTTGAAGCCGAGGATCTGCCCCGTCCGCGAGATACCCCCCTCGCAGAAGATGCCGATCGCATCCCCGTCGGCGAGGCCGCCCTGGAGCGTCTTCAGCGCGGCGCCGATCGACTTGGGTCGTGGGTCGAAAAGGATGAAACGCCACTGGTCGGCAAGCATCCGCAGGAACTTCCCCTTGATGTTCGGGCCGTAGACCACCATGCGGACCGGCCGCGGGCTCGCCATGGGCAGCAAAAAGCCGTCGAGCCAGGAAAGGTGGTTGGCGACGAGCACGATCGGGCCGCTCGGCGGGATCCGCTCCAGCCCGCGGGCTCGAAATCGCCAGATGGCACGCACGATCGTGGCCACGAACAGCCGCAACGTCGCCCGCGGCGCACACCACACGGCAGCCCCCGCGGCCACGAACGAGAGGCAGGCGAAGATCGCGAAGATCGCCCGCGCGGAGAGCAGGGGGGCTTCACCCGCGCCCCACGGCGCCCGCAGGCCACCATAGGCGAGTGATGCCAGGAACATGCCGCTGAAAAGCAGCAGGTTCGTGGCCGCCAGCACGCCGCCGAGCCGATCGGCAGGACTCTTCTCCTGCAGATAGGTCTCCAGCGGGACGTCGAACATCCCCGCCCCGAAGCCGAGGATCATGAGCCACACGATCGGCCCCCAGGGCAGGGCCGCATCGCCGGCGAGGAACCGGCCGCCGGTCAGGGCCAGGGCGCCGAACGCGACCGTCATGATCAGCCCGCCGAGCGGCACGAACCCGAGATCGACCCGCGGGTCGGCGTTTGCCGGCCGCGAGGCGAGCCGGCCGGTGATCACGCTGCCGGCGCCGATGCCCGCGACCAGCGCGACCAAGAGCGGCACGATGCGGCCCTGCGAGTCCGCGCCCGCCTCGGTCGCGAACTGATCGACGTTGGCCTGGGCCACGGCGCCGATCGCCCAAAAGAAGACGATCCCCGCGGCGGCGGCCGCGAGCTCGCGACGACGCAGCAGCACTTCGAGGTCCGTCCACACGCGGGGCAGCGCGTTCCAGGCGGGCGGGGCATCGGGATCCGCCGCCGTGAGCCGCGGCAGGAACGCCGCCGCCACGAGCCCCGCCACCGCGGCGCCGCCGAGCAGCGCCGCCGTCGGCCACGCGCGGGTCCAGGCGGAAGCGGAAGGATCCAGCGGCGTCGCGTCGGCCACCCAGTTGCCGGCCGCCGTGCCGGCAAGGACGCACACCAGCGACACGAGCGCGAACAGCCCGTTGGCGGTCGCGAGTCGCGCCGGCGGCACGACCTCCGGGATCGCGCCCACGACCGCGGGCGTCATCACCGCCGCCTGCGTGCCGATCGCGATCACGGTGGCCAGCAGCAGCCAGAGGCCGGCCGGGAGGCCGAGCCACGCGTCGCCCGACCCGACGCCGAACCCGAGCACGGCCGCCGCCGCCAACGCGATCAGCACCTCGGCCGCCTTGCACCAGCGGATCACCGTCGTCTTCGCGTGGCGATCGGCCAGGGCACCGGCGAGCCACGAGAAGAGCACGTAGGGGAGTGACAAACCGACGAGCCCGATCGTGAGCACCAGCGAAACCTCGCCGGCATCCACCAGGCGTTTGCCGAGGCCGATGGCCAGCCACTTGAGGGCGTGGTCGGTGACCAGCGCGAGCCCGCGAACGGCCAGGAGCGGCCCGAACCCTCCGGCGGCCGGAGCCATGGTCGGAGCGGATGATGGCCGGGCCATGGTGTCCAAAGTGTCGCCTCGTGGGGGTCGAAGAGGGCCGGAGGGAGGGGCCGATTTCACGGCTCGTGCGGCATGTCGCGGGCCCGGTTTTCCCGCCGTGATGGGCAGACTTTGACGGCTGTTTGCACGCGCCGTCAATGCGAACGTATTCTCGTTGGAGAGCAGGCGACCGGCGGCGGCGATTGTCACGCCCCACGGTTCGTCGCTCGCGAGTCCCGCGTTCGGGACGCTGAAAGGATCGCCATGAGCCGGTTCAGTCGCAGCATGCTGTTTGTCGCCGTGGCCGCCGTGGCCGTGACTACGGCCGCGGAAGCCTCCGCCCAGGTCGTGTACTACCAGGCCTACCGTCCCGTCGTCGCAGCAGCGCCGATGGTCGCGGCGCCCGTCGTCGCCGCGCCGGCCTACGTCGCCAATTACGTGCCGGCCGGCAACTACGCCGCGGTCACCGCCTTCTCGCCGCCGGTCTACGCCGCGCCGGTAGAAGTGGGGGTTCGCACCGCTTACGCGCCGGTCGTGGCACCGCCCGTGGCCGTGACCTCCTTCTATGCCCCGGCTCCGGCCTACGCGGCCACGACCGCGTATTACGCGCCGCCCGTGGCGGCCCCGGTCGTCGCCGCGCCAGTGACGGCCTATTACGCGCCGGCCGTGGTCGCCCCGGTCTACCGCCGCGGCCTGTTCGGCGTGTACCGGCCCGTGCGGACCGCCTACTACATTCCCTACTGATGCGGGCATCCTGTCGGGCCTCGCGTTTCCCGGCCGTTTCTTGACCCCCCGCGCCCCCTCCCTATAGTACGGGCGTCCGCGCGAGCCGCGGGTGACGTCGGGCTGACGGAAGGGCGCGGATGACGCGGACGGTCAATATCATCGGTGCCGGGCCCGGCGGACTGGCCTCCGCCATGCTCCTGGCCCGGGCCGGCGTCCGCGTGCGGGTCTTCGAGCGGCTCGACGTTCCCGGCGGTCGCACGAGCACCATTTCCACGCCGGACGGTTTCCGGTTCGACCTCGGGCCGACGTTCTTCCTCTATCCGCGGGTCCTCGAGGACATCTTCACGGCCTGCGGCTATGACCTCCGTCGTGAGGTGGAGATGGTGCGGCTCGACCCGCAGTATCGCCTCGTCTTCGGGGCCGGCGGCGAACTCCTCGCCACGCCCGACGTGGCCCGGATGGAGGCCGAGGTGTCGCGGCTCTCGCCCGCGGATCGCGGCTCGTTCACCCGGTTCATGGAGGCCACCCGCGAGAAGTTCACCCGCTTCGCGCCGTTCCTGGAGCAGCCGTTCGAGAGTTGGATGGACCTCGCCAGTCCCGACCTGCTCAAGCTGATGCCGATCCTCAAGCCGTGGCGGAGCCTCGACACGGAACTCGGCACCTTCTTCTCCGACGAGCGAATTCGGCTGGCCTTTACCTTCCAGTCGAAATACCTCGGCATGTCGCCGTTTCGGTGCCCGAGCCTGTTCTCGATCCTCTCGTTCCTGGAGTACGAGCACGGCGTCTATCACCCGATCGGCGGCTGCGGGGCCGTGAGCAACGCCATGGCCCGGATCGCGCAGGCCATGGGCGTGGAGATCCGCTATGGCGAGCCGGTCGAGGGGCTGGAGTTCGCCGGCCGCCGGATCACCGCCGTCCGCACCGCCGCGGGCACGCATCCGGCCGACGCCACGGTCGTCAACGCCGACTTCGCCCGGAGCATGACCCGGCTCGTGCCCGACCGGCTGCGGCGCCGCTGGAGCGACAAGAAGATCGCCTCGCGGCGGTTCTCCTGCTCCACGTTCATGCTCTATCTGGGCATCGACGGCCGCTACGACGACGTGGCCCATCACAACATCTACCTCTCGGCCGACTACCGGGAAAACCTGGCCGACATCGAGCACCGGCACGTCCTGTCGCGCGACCCGTCGATGTACGTGCAGAACGCATCGATCACCGATCCCACGCTCGCCCCGCGGGGCATGAGCACGCTGTATCTCCTGATTCCGGTCACGCACCGGCACCCGAACGTCGATTGGCGGCGGGAGGGGCCGCGGTATCGCGAGGTGGCCCTCGACCAGATGGAGCGGATCGGGATCCGCGGGATTCGGGAGCGGATTCGGTACGAAAAGATGCTCACGCCCGACGACTGGCAGGAGAGCTACGAGATCTACCGCGGCGCCACGTTCAACCTCTCCCACGACCTCGGCCAGATGCTGCACATGCGGCCGCACAACCGGTTCGAGGACGTGGAGCGGATGTACCTCGTGGGGGGCGGCACGCATCCGGGCAGCGGCCTGCCTGTGATCTACTCGTCGGCGCGGATCACGACCGATCTCCTGCTCCAGGATCTGGGTGTCGGCCCGGCGGCCGTCGCGGAGCGTCCGGTCGCGAGTCGCGCCCGGGGTCAGGAGCCGGCCGCGGTCTGACGCGGCAGCGATGTTCACGATGTCCAGCGGAAGGAACGCACGATGACGAAAGCCCGCGACGAGAACCGGGTGGTGGTGGTCGGCAGCGGCCTCGGTGGCCTGGCGGCCGCCTGCACGCTCGCGGCCCGCGGCTACGCCGTCACGCTCTGCGAAAAGAACGCCTGGGTGGGGGGCAAGGCCGCCGTCATCGACGAACAGGGCTTCCACTTCGACATGGGGCCCACGATCCTGACCATTCCCCGGGTGCTGAAGCGGATCTGGGCGGAGGCCGGCCGCGAGCTTGAATCGGCCCTCGACCTGGTGCCCGACGTGCGGGCCATGCAGGCGACGCTCGACGAATACTCCCCTGGCAGCGGCGCGGGGGCCGGCTACGGCCGGTTCATGGACCTCTCGCGGCGGCTGCATCGCCTGTCGGAGGAGTTCTTCTTCTGGCGGAGCGTGGGCGGCATGGCCGACATGATCAACGTCCGCCAGAGCCTGTCGGTCGGGTTCCTCAAGGAGCTGATCGGGATGCGGCCCGGGCACAGCGTGGCCGGTACGGTGCGGTCATTCGTGCCGGACGAGCGGGCCGCCCAGATGCTCGACCACTACACGCAGTACGTGGGCAGCTGCCCCGAGCAGTCGCCGGCCGTGCTTTGCGGCATCGCCCACATGCAGTCGCACGACGGCGTCTGGTATCCCCGCGGCGGCACGGGCGCGGTGCCGCGGGCGCTGGCCAATCTCGCCGTCGACCTCGGCGTGGACATCCGCACGAAAACCCCGGTGCGGCGGATTCTCGTCGAGGGGGGCCGCGTCCGCGGCGTGGAGACCGCCGCTGGCGAGACGATCAGGGCCGGTGCGGTCGTCAGCAACTCCGACAGCGTGCGGACGCACCGTGAACTGGTGGACGGGCAGCCGAGCCGGCGGTTCCTCGGCCGCCGCAAGTACGAGCCGGCCTGCTCGGGCGTCGTCCTCTACCTCGGCCTCGACAAGCGGTACGAGCAGCTGATCCACCACAACTTCGTCTTCTCGCGGGACCCCCACGAGGAGTTCGAGGCGATCTACCACCGCGGTGAGCCCGCCCCGGATCCCACCTGCTACGTCTGCGCCCCGGCGGTCACCGAGCCCGAGGTCGCCATCCCCGGCGGCGAGGCGCTGTACGTGCTCGTCCACACGCCCTACCTGCGGCCGCACCACGACTGGTCGAAGATGCTGCCGCAGTATCGCAAGACGATCATTCGCAAGCTCGAGGAGACCGCCGGCATGAAGGATCTCGAGCGGCATATCGTCTTCGAACGCGCGCTCACCCCGCAGGACATCAACGATCGCTACCACGTCCTCGACGGCGCGATCTACGGGCTGGCGAGCCACGGCAAGTATCTCGGCGCCTTCAAGCCGGCCAATCGCTCGCCCGACGTGGAGGGCCTGTACCTGGCCGGCGGCTCGGCCCATCCGGGGCCGGGCATGCCGATGGTGATGATGTCGGGCTGGATCGCGGCCGACTGCGTCGACCAGGACAAGATCGTCGCCCAGTCCGGGCCCGCCGCCCGGGCCGCCGTGGCGGTGTGACGCGGATCACACTTGATGCTCGCGCACCACCCGCTTTCGCTGAACCAGGGCAAGGGAGGATTTGTCCGTGTCCCGGGAGCCGGCGTGGCTGACCAGCGCAGCCCCGGAGGGCGAAGCGCAGGCAGCCTCGAGAGAGCGGAGGCCCGGAAGGCCGGAGCGAACGTTCGGCGATGGGGCATGGGCAACCCCGACCGGTGAAACACGCAAGGCTCAAGTGTGAGTCGGATGAGGCAGGCCGGATTCGGAGCCGGCGGTGGCCTGCGGCCGCTTCGCGGCTCCTGCGGATTGTCGCCGGCGGACTTTGTCAACATCCGGCTCCATGACGATGGAAGATCCTGTGGCGGAGACAAAGTTCACCGGCTCTTGCGCGGGCCCCCGACCGGCTCCGCCGCCAGCATCCAGACCGCGGAAGAGACCGTAGGCATGCACACCGTCGACCGCGATCAGCACGAGAAGCGAGAGGGAGAGGAACTGCCCCCTTTCTCGCGGCCGATTCATGGCTGGTTCATGTGGTACGTGCGGCGGTACCTGAAGCGACACTTCCATGCGGTGCGGCTGCTCGCCGGGCAGGGCGGGGTGGCCGACAGGCCGGCGCTAGCCGGGGAGCCGGTCGTCTTCTACTCCAATCATCCGGGCTGGTGGGATCCGCTCACGTTCTTGTTCGTGGGCCAGGCGCTGTTTCCCGACCGCATGGTCTACGGGCCGATCGACGCCGCGGCGCTGGGGAAATACAAGTTCCTGGAGCGGATCGGATTCCTTGGCATCGAGCCGGGCACGTGGCGTGGGTCGGCGCGGTTCTTGCGCATGGCCCGCGCTGCGGCGCGGCGGACCGACGTGATCTTCTGGATTACCGCACAGGGACAGTTCACCGACCCGCGGGTGCGGCCGCTCGTGATCCGGCCCGGCGTCGGCCACGCCGTGGCCGCCATGCCCCGGGGGCTCGTCGTGCCGCTGGCCGTCGAGTATCCGTTCTGGAACGAGCGCTGCCCCGAGGCGGTCGCGGCCTTCGGTCCCGCGCTCTGCGTCGCCGATGCGCCGGGCCGGTCGCCGGAGGAGTGGACGGCCGTGCTCGAGCGGACGCTCGAGGCCACGCAGGACCGGCTCGCGGCGGCCTCGCTGGCCCGCGACCCCGCGGCGTTCAGCACGCTGCTTTCCGGCCGCGTCGGGGTCGGCTTCGCCTACGACACGATCCGCCGCGCCAAGGCCTGGCTGCGGGGTGAGCGGTTCGACGCCGCGCACGGCGGCTTGGCCCGGGCTGGCAAGGGGCCACGATGAGTTCCGACGTGATCGGCATCCTGGTCGGCGCGGGCCTGGCGCTGGCGGCCCTGCCCGCGGTGCTCACGCTGGCCAATCTGCGGGCGTTCGCGCCGCCGCCTCCGCCGCCGGCTGGCGCTCCGCCGCAGGTGTCGGTGCTCGTGCCGGCCCGCAACGAGGCAGCCGCCATCGGCCGGCTGTGCCGCGACGTGCTGGCGAGCGCGGGGGTCGATCTGGAACTGGTGATCCTCGATGACGCGAGCGAAGACGGCACGGCGGCCATCGTGCGGGAGATCACGGCGGCCGATCCCCGCGTGCGGCTCGTCTCCGGGAAGCCGCTGCCGGCCGGCTGGTGCGGCAAGCAGCATGCCTGCTGGCAGCTCGCCCAGGCCGCGCGGCACGACACGTGGGTGTTTCTCGACGTCGACGTGTCCCCCACGGCCGACGCCGTGGCGCGGGCCGTGGCGTTTCTCGACGCCTCTGGTGCGGAGCTCGGCAGCGGCTTTCCGCGGCAGCGGACCACGTGCCTGCTCGACTGGCTGCTGCTGCCCCTGATTCACTTCATCCTCCTCGGCTTTCTGCCGCTGGCCCGCAGCCGCCAGGACAACGCGGCCGGCATGGCGGCCGGCTGCGGCCAGTTCTTCGTCACGCGGCGGTCCGCCTACGAACGGGCGGGGGGGCACGCGGCCATCCGGGCCTCGCTCCACGACGGCGTGAAGCTGCCGCGGGCCTACCGCCGTGCAGGCCTGAAGACCGACATTTTCGACGCCACCGCCGTCGCGTCCTGCCGGATGTACGAGCGCAGCGCCGACGTCTGGCGCGGGCTTTCCAAGAACGCCACCGAGGGGATCGGCGGCCCGGGCACGATCGTGCCGTTCACGCTCCTGCTGGCCGGCGGCCAGATCCTGCCGGTCGTGCTCGTGGCGGTCGGGCTCACCACCGGCTGGCGTGACTGGCCCGCGTGGGCGCCAGCCGTGGCGGTCGTCGCCGCCGGGCTGGTCTGGCTGCCCCGGTTCCTGGAAGCGGCCCGCTTCCGTCAGAGCGTCACCAGCGCCATCGCCCATCCACTGGGCGTCGCTGTGTTCCTCGCGATCCAGTGGACGGCGCTGACGAGGAAACTGCTCGGCCTGCACACTTCATGGCGCGGCCGCAGCCTGGTGCCGCAGTAGGGCGCAACTCGCAACTCTCGCACCGCCGCTACAGGCATCCGGTTGCGAACGTTGTTTTGCAGATCCTTTGCATCGGGAATCGGTCTCGTCACCCGTCCAAGAAGCCCCGGGTGGCAACCCGGGGACACCGGGCATGAACACCACCCCGCCATCCATGCCGGAAGACGGCAGGCACATCTCTGGTTCGAACCCACGCCGCATGGCACGCGGGAAGGTGGGCCACCCGGAGTCCCCCGGCTCCCGCCGGGGGCTTTTTGTGGACGGCGTTACGCGGTTTTTTTGTGG
>JAJTED010000074.1:0-10730 GCA_021300535.1 Planctomycetaceae bacterium
GAGGTGCGGACGCCGCTGGTGGCCTATCTCGGCGACAGCGCCCCGGAGGGGCTCGACCGCTGCCCGGCGATGTTCGAGGCCATGATCCTGATCACGGAACTGACCTTCGTGGCCCATTCGCACCGCAAGGAGAAGATCCATAAGTTCGGCCACATGCACCTCGACGACCTGCTCGCGCGGCGGGAGCGGTTCCACAACGAGGTGGTGATCGCCACGCACTTCTCCACGCGGTACACCGACGACCGTATCCGGCGGACGCTCGCCAGGAAGATTCCCGACATGCTCGACGGCCGGCTGCACATCTGGTTGTGACGGGTGCGCGCACGCGCCGGCTTCAGGCTCCCCCCGTGCCCTGTCGCCGGACGTTCACTGCGCCCATCCTGGGCTCCGTTCACTCGGAGGTGGCTGGCGCTCCGGCATCCTGCCTCCGCTGGCCACCTACGCCGGCTCCCAGGGCACGGGGGGAGCCTGACGCCTCCCGTTTTGATCGGCGGAAATGGCTGGCGCTCCGGCATCCTGCCTCCGCTGGCCACCTACGCCGGCTCCCAGGGCACGGGGGGAGCCTGCAGCCTCCCGTTTTGATCGGCGGAAATGGCTGGCGCTCCGGCATCCTGCCTCCGCTGGCCACCTACGCCGGCTCCCAGGGCACGGGGGAGCCTGACGCCTCCTGTTTTGATCGGCGGAGCATGGACAGCCCCGTGCCGGCTTGGACGAGTCGGCGTCGTCGACCCCGTATAGTGACTCAAGACATGCACGCACCTCCCCGCCACGTCTACGTTCACGTGCCGTTCTGCCGGCACCGCTGCGGCTACTGCGACTTCGCGCTCGTCGCCGGCCGCGATGACCTCATCGACCGCTACTTCGCGGCGCTCGCGCGGGAGTTGGAGCGGCTCCCGCCGGTGTCGGCGGCGGCGTGCCTGGAACTCGCCACCTTGTATGTCGGCGGCGGCACGCCGTCGCACCTCGGGCCCGACGGCCTGCGGCGGCTCTTCGACCTGCTCCGCACGCGGCTCGTGCCGGTCGCCGGGGCCGAAATCACCGTCGAGGCCAATCCGCTCGACGTCACGGATGCGTTCGTGGCGGCCGCGCAGGAGTGCGGCGTGACCCGCGTGAGCCTCGGCGGCCAGTCCCTCGACGCGGCCACGCTCCGGGCCCTCGACCGCGACCATGCGCCTGACGACGTGCGGGCGGCCGTCGGCCGGCTGCGTGACGCTCATCTCACCGTGAACCTCGACCTGATGACGGCCGCGCCAGGGCAGACCCGCGCCGCCGTGGAGCGGGATCTCGACGCGGCCGTGGCCCTGGATGTGCAGCACGTCTCCGTCTACTGCCTGACGTGGGAGAAGGGGACGGCGTTCGACGCGGCCCGCCGCCGCGGCCAGCTCGCGCCCGTGGACGACGACCTCGAGCGGGCGATGTTCGAGACGGCGATCGACCGGCTGGAGGCGGCCGGCTTCGAGCACTACGAAGTCTCCAACTTCGCCCGCCCCGGCCATCGCTGCCGCCACAACGAGGCCTACTGGGACCTGCGGCCCTGGGAGGCGTTTGGGCCCGGCGCGGCGCGATTCGACGGCCGGACCCGAATCACGAACCACCGCAGCCCGACGACCTGGATGAAGGGCGTGCTCGCCGGGGGCGAGTGCGTGGGCGACGTCGATGCGATGACCGCCGCGGCGGCGGCCCGCGAGCGGCTCGTGGTGGGGTTGCGGCGTCGCGACGGGATCGAGCGGCGGGCGTTTCGTGCCGCGAGCGGTCACGAGATCGACGCGCTCGCCGGCCCCGCGATCGCCCGCTGGGTCACGCAGAGGTTTGCCACCGATGACGGGAACCGCATCCGCCTCACCCGCGACGGCCTGCTCGTGTCGGACGGGCTGTGGGCCGACGTGCTCGCCGACCGCTGACCCGTCACCGGGGTAAGGATCGGCGCCCGAAGATTTGTAGCATTCCAAGTCTCCGTAAATACGGCATTTCGGCTGCCGTATTTACGGTTATGATAGGGGGGGTGAAAACGACGATTGACATTCCGGACGAACTGTTTCGACTCGCGAAGGCGCGGGCGTCTCTTCGCGGCATCAGTCTGCGGCAGTTCGTGACCGACACTCTGCGTGCCCGACTCGAGCGTGAAGAGAAGCTTGCCCGGGCAACGGATCCGCCCTGGATGAAAGGTTTTGGTGGTCTCGCCGACCTGGCCGGCGAGACGGGTCGCATCCGCGCGTTGATTGAGAAGGAATTCGAGTCGATCGAAACGGAGCCCGACACGTGATCCTCGACACCAATGCTCTTTCAGCATAGGCCGAGGGGGATCGATCCATCGAACCCGTGCTGCGTTCGGCAACGGAGGTAGTGGTCCCCGTGGTCGTTGTCGGCGAGGTCGATTTTGGCATCCGCCAGTCGAGGCACTACCAACGCTATGCCGACTGGCTCGATGCCAACCTCAAGGTGGTAGAAATCGCCTTGATCGACCGTGAGGTGGCGCACGTCTACGGAGCCGTGCGGCTCGAGCTCAAACAGGCAGGCACGCCGATTCCGATCAACGACACGTGGATCGCCGCCATGGCGCGGCATCGACAACTCCCGGTCGTCTCGCGCGACGGCCACCTCGACGTAGTCTCGGGAATTCAGCGCGTGTCCTGGTAGGCAACGTGCCTCGGGCACAGGGCGACGCGACGACCGGCGGGCGTCCCGGCTGTGGCGCCGGTTCACCTGACGAAGCAGGCGGCCGTCGCGGCGGCGGGGAGGCCGCTCGATCGCACTTCCAGTCCCCTCTCTTGCGGCTAGCGAAAACCTTCGCTACGATGGCCGCATAGCGAAGAGTTTCGCTACCGCCGTCCCCTGGCGAGGACACGACTTAACCCCCCCCCCGATTTCTGGAGCGGTGAGTGATGCGCGAATCCAGTACGCCCCGGCCGACGAATGCGGAACTGGAGATCCTGCGGATCGTCTGGGACTTGCAGCCCTGCACGGTAGGCCAGATCCACGAGCGGATCGCCCAGGCGCGGCGGACGAACTACTCCACGACGATGAAGATGCTCTCGCTCATGCTCGGCAAGGGGCTTTTGACTCGCGACGAGACCGTCTCGCCGCACCGCTACCGGGCGAAGTTCACGCGGCAGCGGGCCCGCACGAGCCTGCTCTCGGACCTCATCGACTCCGTCTACGAGGGCTCTGCGATGAGCGTCGCCCTCCAGGCCCTCGGCCAGAGCCGGGCCGCGCCCGAGGAGATCGCCGCGGCCCGGGCCATGCTCGACGAACTCGAACGTCGCCGCCAGACCTGACGCGACGCCTTCCGACCGCTGATCTTCGCCACCCTATATCCGGGAATCCGACGACCATGCAGACTTTCCTCGATGCACCCGCGACGGCCGTCATCCTCGAAAAATTGGGCTGGGTGCTCGTGCACTCGCTCTGGCAGTTTGCGGCCGTGGCCGCGGTGACGTCGGCGGCGACGGCGGTCGCTTGGCGGGCCGGGCCGCGGCTGCGGCATGGACTGTTCGTCTGCGGGCTTGTGGCGATGGCGGCGCTGCCCGTCGTGACCTGGCACACGCTGGACGTCCGGCCGCAGCCGCAGGCGGCCGATGCCACCGGTTCCGGGGCGGCGGCAGGCGTGCTGGCCCGGGGCGCATGGGTGCCGCCGCCCGACGGTGCCGCACGAACGGCGGCGGCCGCGACGCCATGGACTGCGGCATCCGGCGGCGACGCGATCGCCGAGGGGATCCGGCCCTGGCTCGGCTTGCTGACGGCCGCGTGGCTGGTGGGCGTGGCGACGGCTGCGGTGCGGCCGCTCGTCGGCTGGCTGGCCTGGCGACGGCTCACGACCACCGGTGCGGCCGAGGTGCCGGCTGCTGTGATGCGGATGGTGGAGCGGGCCCGGCGGCGGCTGGGCATCGGGCAGGCGGTGCGGGTCGTGCAGTCTGCCGCCGTCCGCGTGCCGGCCGTCGCGGGCTGGCTGCGGCCGGTGATGCTCGTGCCCCTGGCCCTGGTGACGTCGCTTGCCCCACGCGAACTGGAGACGCTCATCGTCCATGAACTGGCCCACGTCCGCCGCGGGGATCTGCTCGTGCACATCCTGCAGCTGCTCCTCGAGACGATCGCCTTCTACCATCCCGCGGTATGGTGGCTGTCCGCCCGCATCCGCGTGGAGCGGGAGCACTGCTGCGACGACCTCGTCGTGGCCACGACGGGCGACTGTGCGGCCTACGGTCGGGCCCTCGTGGCGGTGGCGGAGCTGCGCGGCCGGGAGCTCGTGCCCGTGCTCGGCGCGGCCGACGGGTCGATCGTGGCCCGGATTCGGCGGCTCGTGACCGGCGTCGATCCGGCGGTCGGCGGCTGGCCGTTGCCGGCCTTCGCCATGGCCGGTCTGGTGGGCCTCGTGCTGACGCTCGGCCTCGCCGCCACGACCGCGGCCGACGGCCCGGCGGACGATCGCCGGCTGCTCGAAGACCCCGACTCGCTCAGGTCGCTCACACCGGCGCAGGCCGAGCTGTTGCGGGAGTTCATGCCGCTGGAGAACGAAGTGGCGATCGCCCGCGGCATCCCGGCGATGTCGCTCCCGCTGCGGGGCCTCAAGACGCTCGACGCGGAAACGGCCCGGGTGCTGTCCGCCGGGTTCAAAAAAGCGCATGTCGGCGTGCTCCTCCTCGACGGGCTGACCACG
This sequence comes from Planctomycetaceae bacterium, assembly GCA_021300535.1. Taxonomy (GTDB): domain Bacteria; phylum Planctomycetota; class Planctomycetia; order Pirellulales; family UBA1268; genus QWPN01. Next base: position 4,655 of record JAJTED010000074.1, read on the forward strand.
CTCGATGCCGACACGGCGCAGGCGCTCGCGACTCCGCGGGGGAGTTTTCCCGCCCAGGTGTCACTGGGCGGCCTGACCACCATCGATGCGGCAACCGCCGCACAGCTCGTCACGATTCAAGGCCTGTGGCTCAACGGCCTGACGTCGCTCACGCCTGGAAACACTCTCCCCGGAAGCCGCCGCGGCGCTCGCGGTCGTGCCCCGGCATGTTCTGAACCTCGACGGCCTGACCACGCTTCCGCCCGACGTCGCCAAGGGATTCGTGAACACCAAGATTTCCAAGCTGAGTCTCAACGGCTTGAAGTCGCTCGCGCCGGAAGCGGCCGCGTCGCTCCTGAGTTCGAAAGCGATCAAGGACCTGAGTCTCAACGGCCTGACCAGGCTCACGCCGGACGCCGCCCGGGCGCTCGCGGGCGTCACGACGGTGCATCTCGACGGGCTCACCGAAATCGACGGCGACCTCGCCCGAGCGATCGTCGAGGCCAAGCCGCTGTACGTGCACATGAACGGGCTGGCGACACTCACCCCGGAAACCATGCGGGTGTTGCGCGAGTTCCCGGGCCAGGGGCTCCGGATCCGTGTCAAGACGCTCGACGTCTCCGCGGCTCGTGAGCTCACGACGCCGAACCGGCACACGATTCTGCTCGACGTCGAGGAGCCCACCCGCGACGTGGCCGACGTGCTCCTCGCGCGGAACCTCCATGCGTTGCGGAACAGGCTCACCGTGCTCGCCCCCGAGGGCGTGCTCTCCCCCGCGACCGCCAGCAAACTTGCCGCGTCGGGCGAACCGGACGGCATCGGACTGCCCGGGATCACCGCCTTCACCGCCCCCGACTCCGTCGCCGTCGCTGCGGCGCTGGCCACAGCGAAAGGCAGGCTCTCGCTGCCGAACCTCAAGAAGATCTCCCCCAAGACGCTCTCGGCGCTGATCGCCAAGGAGGACGTCCAGATCCCGCTCATCGAGACGCTGGAGCTGATTCCGGAGCCCGACGGCAGCGAATCCGACGACTTCGTCATCCCGAAAACGTTCCAGGAGCGGCAGACCCTGCAGCGGAAGTAGGCGGCCCAAAGGCGACACCCACGGCCCTCGATAGTGCCGTTCGCCACTGGTCGCACGTGCCGCCCGCGTGTCTGGGGACGCCTGGCGAATCATGCTGCAATCGTTCCGCCAGGACCTCGCCATGAACCGCCTTCCGCTCCGCATCGCGGTCTTCCTCCTGGGCGTGGCGGCGGCCTTCCCCGCGCCGGGCGACGATGCCGCGGCGCCGTCGATGAAGCCGGGCGAGAGGAAGTCGCCGGAGGCGATGACGGGCATGAAGCCGGGCGACGAGGCGATGACCGGGCGCGGGAAGCCCGGGGCGGAGCCGAAGACGACCACACAGGAGCCGCCCACGCCCGCCCCCGCCGCGGAGGGCGGCCGTCGGCCCGCCGCCGAGGCCCGTCTCGACGCCATGGCTCGCCGCATCGACGCGCTGCTGGCCACTGCCTGGGCCGACCGCGGGATCGTGCCGGCCGCCCCCGCCACCGACGAGCGGTTCCTGCGGCGGGTGTCGCTCGACCTGATCGGACGGATTCCCCGCGTGAGCGAGATCCGCGAGTTTCTCGGCGACGCGGCGGCCGATCGGCGTCGCCAGGTCGTCGAACGGCTGCTCGCCTCGCGGGAGCACGCCGACTACATGGGGGCGCTCTGGCAAGGGGCCTTCGCCCCCGACATCGACGGCAACGCCGGCAGCGTGGTCGCAGCCTGGTTTGCCAGACAGTTCGGTGACGGCGTCGCCTATGACCGGATCGCCCGGAACGTCGTGCTGGGCAGCGCGAAGGAGGGCCGCGACGCGAATGGCGGCCTCGCGATTGATCGCACGCCCACGGAACTCGCCGCCGCCGTCTCGCGGGCGTTCCTCGGCACGCAGATCCACTGCGCCGAGTGCCACAAGCATCCCACCGACGTCTGGACGCAGGACGACTTCTGGGGCTTCGCCGCCTTCTTCGGCCCGGTCACGCACCCCACGACGAAGGCGACCGTGCAGCCGCGGTTCCTCGGCGAAGCGACTGCGGTCGATTCGGTCCGGCCCGCCCGCGAGCAGCTCGCCGAGTGGCTGGCCTCGCCGGCGAACCCCTGGTTCGCGAGGGCGACGGTGAACCGGCTCTGGGGCCTGCTGTTCGGGGCCGGCATCGTCAACCCCGTGGACGATCTCGGCAGTCACAACCCGCCCGCCCATGCCGGCCTGCTCGACGAACTGGCGGGCTTCTTCGCGGCCGGCGGATGGAACCATCGCGACGTGCTCCGCATGCTCGCACGGACGCGGGCCTACGGGCTTTCCAGCGGCGACGGGCAGCCCGACCGGCTGTTCGCGGCGATGCCGCTCGAGCCGCTCAACGCCGTGCAGCTCTACAACTCGCTCGCCGTGGCCTACCACGCCGCGAAGGTTTCCCCCAACGGCATGCAGGCCGCAGGCCGGGCCCCGACCGCCGAGCAGTTCCTGGCGAAGTTCCGCACGGCACCGGGCCAGCAGCGGGAGTACACGGCGGGCATCCCGCAGGCGATCGCGCTCATGAACGGCCAGATGTTCGACCCGATGCGGGTCGTCTACCACGAGGCCATGATCGCCTCCAGGACCGACCCGGAGCGGATCGAGGCCCTGTTTCTCGCCACCGTGTCGCGGCCGCCGGTGGATGCGGAGCTCGCCACCTGCCTGGAGGTGCTCGGCCGCGAGACGACCGCCGCCGGCCGCCGGCTGGCTCTCGTCGACATCCACTGGGCGCTCGTCAACTCCGCCGAGTTCGCCTTCAGCCCCTGACCCTGTCGCCTCCGTTCATCCAGCCCCGGAGCATCGCCATGCCGTCGCTCTCGAAACCCTCCCGTCGCGATGCCCTCCGCACGCTCGCCCTCTCGGCCCTCGGCTGCTCGACGAGCCCGTTCCTCCCCGCCTTGGCCGGCACGCTCGCGGACGACCCCGCCAGACGGCGGCACTGCATCCTGCTGTGGATGACCGGCGGCCCGAGCCAGATCGACACCTTCGACATGAAGCCGGGCCACGCCAACGGCGGCCCCTTCAAGGAGATCGCGACGGCCGTGCCCGGCCTGCGGTTCAGCGAGCACCTCCCCAGGCTCGCCGCCCACGCCGGCTCGCTTGCCATTCTCCGCGGCTTGAGCACGAAGGAGGGGGATCATGCGCGGGCCTCGGACCTGATGCACACCGGCCATCTGCCGACGGGGCCGATCCGCTACCCGACGATGGGCGCGTCGCTTTCCAAGGCGCTCGCCCGCGGGGAGCGCGACCTGCCGAGCTTCGTGAGCGTGAGCCCGTACCTGCCCTACCACGCCGGGTCGCCAGGGTTCCTGGGGGCGGCCCACGCGCCGCTCACGGTCGCGGCACAGTCCGGCTCCGGCAACCGGGCGGATGCGACCGACGGCTACGCCACGCTCACCGTGGACGATGCCGAGCCCCGGCCCACCTACCTGGCCCGGCAGGCGACGCGATTGGAACTCTGGCGAACGCTGGAGGCGGGCTTCCTCGCGGAGCATCCGCAGGCCACCGCACCCGCCGCCCACCGCACCGTCTACGAACGGGCGATCCGTTTCATGACGGGATCGGAGCGGGCCCTCGAGGCCTTCGACCTCGCCCAGGAGCCCGACGCCCTGCGTCAGGCCTATGGCCGCGGCTCGTTCGGCCAGGGCTGCCTGCTCGCGCGGCGGCTCGTGGAGCGGGGCGTGGCCTTCGTCGAGGTGGCGATGAGCAACGGCTCTCGCGGTTTTCCGTGGGACACGCACAACGACAACTTCACGCAGGTGGCCAGACTCTCCGCCGAGCTCGACGCCGGCTGGGCCACGTTGATGACGGACCTCAGGCAGCGGGGCCTGCTGGAATCGACGACGATCCTCTGGATGGGCGAGTTCGGCCGCACGCCGGTGATCACCCCCGGTGCGGGCCGTGACCACTATCCAGACGCCTGGTCGGCGGTGCTGGCCGGCGGTGGCATCCAGGGGGGCGGCGTCCACGGCCGCACCACGGACGACGGCCGCGCGGTGGCCGACGGCCGGATCGAGGTCGGCGACCTGCTGGCGACGCTTGCCGCCGCCGTCGGCGTGCGGCCCACGACCGAGAACCTGTCGGAGATGGGCCGGCCGATCAAGATCGCCGAAGGCCAGCCCGTGGCCGCCGTGCTGGCCTGAGACTCGGAATCGCAGGTCAATCCTCCGGCAACACCGCCTTCCCACGACCAACCGTCGCCCCCCCTCAACCACGTCGAGGCTTCCCATGCATATTGCCGCTCGCCCGTCGCTTCCGCGGCTGTTCGTGCTCGTCGTCGTCATGTGGGGCGGCGCGGCCGTTCCCCCGGCTCGTGCCCGCGCCGCCGACCGGCTTCCCGCTGATACGAACAAGATCGAATCGCTCACGCCCGAGCAGGCGCGGACGCTCGTGGCGCGGGTGCGCCGGTCGCGCGACATGGTCGGCCGCCCCGGACTTTTGGCATCGGGCCGGCGCTGGGACGGCCTGGCACTCAACGGCTTGAAGACGCTCGACGCCGAGACCGCGGCGGTGCTCGCGGAGTTCACGGGCACCGCGCTGACCTTCAACGGCCTGAAGACGCTCACGCCCGACGTGGCTGCGGCGCTCGCGGCGCACCGGGGGTCCGAACTGTCGCTCGCCGGCCTCGCCACGCTCACGCCCGACGCCGCCGAGGCGCTCGCGGCGTACCGGGGTGCCGACCTGTCGCTCGCCGGTCTCGCCACGCTGGCTCCCGAGACCGCTGCTGGGCTGGCGAAGTTCGAGGGGGAGTTGCTCAGGCTCGACCGGGTGACGATGCTCGAGCCGGAGGCCGCGCTGGCGTTGGCGGGTCGTCGGGCCAAGTGGCTCCATCTCCCTGGCTTGACCACGCTGTCCGCGGGCGCGGCCCGCGGTCTGGCGGCGTTTGGCGGCGAGAAGCTCACGGTCCACGGCCTCACGAGCCTCACGCCCGACGCTGCGCTGGAGCTCGCCCGCAGCCCGGCCTGGGACGGCTCGCTGCCGAGAATGACCGAGCTGACCGCGGACGTTGCCGCCGCCCTCGCGGCGGTCTCCCGCGACGGGCTGAATCTCGACGGGCTGGCCACGCTCACGCCGGAAACAGCCGCTGCCCTCGCGGGCTTTGCGGGAGGCAGTCTCTATCTGGGTCCGACCACGCTGTCGCCGCAGGCCGCTGCGGCGCTCGGCAAGGCGCGGTGCGGAGCGTTGATTCTGCATCTGCATACGATCGAGACCGACGTTGCCGCGGGGCTGGCCAAGTTCCCCGGCCGCCGGCTCGAGTTCAACACGCTGCAGGCGCTCGAGCCCGGGTCGGCCGCACAGCTGGCCGGCTTTCAGGGCGACCGCCTCGGCTTCGGCCGAGTGGCCACGCTTTCCCCGGCGGCCGTCCAGGCGATCGCCGCGTATCGGGGGGCCGACCTCTACCTGGTGCAGGCGCTGCTGACGATCGGCGGCACGATCCCGCTGACACCCGACTCGGCCCGGCTCGCCTGTGCCTGTGCCCGCGGCAGAGGCGTCATGCTGCCGGCGATCACCGCGCTCGACACCCCCGATGCGATCGCCGCCGCGAAGATCCTGGCCACGATCACAAAACCGCTTGCTTTGCCAGGGCTCCGCGAGCTGTCACCGGCCGCCGCCGAGACGCTCGCTGGTTCCGCGAGTGAAGCGCTCCACCTCGACGGGCTGGGCCGCCTCGCCCCCGAGGCGGCGCGGATCCTCGCCGCCTACTCGGCGGGCGTGTTGCATCTCGACGGTCTGGCCGACTTCCGACCGGAAGTGGTCGCGGAGTTGGTGGCATCCCAGGCGGCCGGGCTGCGGCTGGGCCGCCTCCTGGCCACGGCGGGCCGCGAGACGCCGTTGACTCCGGACGTGGCGCGGCTGGTCTCACGGTGCGGGCAGAAGAACGGCACCGTGATCGTCCTCCCCGGCATCACCGCCCTCGACACCCGCGACGCGGTCGAGATCGCCAAGACGCTCGCCACGGTCGAGTCGCCGCTCTCGCTGCCGAACCTGAAGCGGATCTCCCCCAAGACGCTCTCCGCCCTGATCGAGAAGCAGGACATCGACAT
>JAJTED010000074.1:10743-30027 GCA_021300535.1 Planctomycetaceae bacterium
CTCGCCGACCGCTGACCCGGCCTTGCGGCGGCCGGTGGCGGGAGTGCACAATTCCCCCGTCCGGTGGGATGTGCCGCCGGCCCTTTCGTGAGCCGCTCGTGATGGACCCAAATCCTTACCGCTCGCCGATCGCGCCGGCCGCCGCTTCGCCTCCGTCCCGTCCGGCGTCGCTGATCGTCTTCGGCATTCTCAACATCCTCTTCGGTGTGCTCGGCCTGTGCGGCACGGCCGCCTCGTCGGCGATGTTCTTCATGACACTGCCACGGGATCCGGCCATGCCGAATCCGATGCTCGACCTGCTCGACTCCAATCCGACCTTTCGGCTCTTCATGCAGGTGACGATCGTGCTGGGGGGCGTGGCATCGCTGGTGCTGCTGGCGGCGGGCATCGGCCTGCTGCTGACGAAGGCCTGGGGCCGCACGCTTTCGGTAGGCTATGCGTGGTATGCCATCGTCAGTGCAATCGTCGGCACGATCGTGCAATGGATCTACGTCGTCCAGCCCATGCTCGCGGCCGTGAAGGGGGCCGAGGGGCCGGCCGCGATGGGTGCCATGGGCGGCGTGGTCGGTGGCCTGCTCGGTGGCCTCTTTGCCCTGGCCTATCCGATCGTGCTGCTGGTGTTCATGAATCGTGCCGTGGTGCGGGCCGCGCTGGCACCGCGGGATGGGGCGTGATGAGCGGTCCGGCCGCCGACCTGCCGCCGCCGCTGCCCGGCGGCCAGGCCGCCAATCCCTACGCGGCGCCCACGGCATCGGGGGCAGCGCGAGCCGCGCCGCATGGCGACGGCACCGCGGGGCCGGGGCTCGTGCGGCATGTGATGCCCGTCGCCATCCTGATGATCGTCCAGGGCAGCCTCGAGCTGGTGATGACGGTCATGTTCGTGGCGCTCACCGTGGCGGTGCCCTTCATGTTTCCGGAGGGCGGGATGGCCCGGGAGCTTGGCGCGGGGCCGCCGCCCGCCATGTTCAGGTCGTGGATGATGGCAATCTACGGCGTGATGGGGGCCGGCGGGCTGATCGCGGGAGTCCTGCACGTCACGGCCGGCATCTTTGGCCTCCGATTCCGGCGCCGCCGGCTCGGCGTCGTGGCGTTGATCGTGGGCATGGCGAGCGCGACCACCATCTATTGCTTTCCGACCGCCGTCGGCCTGGCGATCTACGGCATGATCACTTACTTCAACCCGGCGGTCGTGGCCGCCTTTGCGCTCGGCGATGCGGGCGTGCCCGCGGCTGACATTCGCGGGCGATTCGGCGGTTGAACGGCGGCACCGCGGGCCGTTTACAATCCGCTGGTCTCATTTTCCCGCCGCGGTCGCCGCATGCCCGCCTCCGTTTCGCCGCCGCTCGACACCACGCTCCTCATCGTGAGTCCGGAGAACATCGCCTTCGAGTTCCGGCTCGCCGGGCCGGCGCCCCGGCTCATCGCCTTCGCGATCGACGTCTTCGTGATCAGCGCCGTCGGGGTCGCTCTGTTCATCCCGTTCGCCGTCGCGGGGATCGTCGGGGCGGCGTTTCTCGGCTTCTTCCTCGTGGCGCTGTTCTTCCTGTGGTGGGGCTACGGGGCCGCCCTCGAGACCTTCAACAACGGCCAGACGCTCGGCAAGCTCGCCCTCGGCCTGCGGACGGTGTCGCAGACGGGTTTGTCGATCAACGTGGCGCAGGCGATCCTCCGCAACCTGATCCGCGCGGCCGACATCGCGCCGCCGTTCTTTCCCGGCCTCGTGGCGATGGCCTTTACGCGGCGGCTGCAGCGGCTGGGCGACCTCGCGGCGGGCACGGTGGTGGTCTACGACCGGCGCTGGCGGCCGCCGCCACCGCCGAGGCGTTGGCGGAATATGCCGCCCGACGGCCGATGCTCGCGCCGGCCCGCCGCCATGAGCTGGCCGCCATCCCCGCGGCCCGATTGTGCGCGGCCTGGGAGATCCCGCCGCCGGCCGATCCCGATGCGGTCATCTCCGCCGTCTACGAGCGCACCCTGACGGGAGAGCCCCGATGAGCATCGCCGCCTTGATCGAGTCGCGGGCGGCGGAGTGGGCCGAGCTCGCCGCCGACGTCGCCTGGCTCCGCAGCCGGGCGGGCCGGCGGATCGATGCCGAACGAGCGGCCGCCTTCGCCCGCCGGTATCGGGCGGCCTGCAGCGATCTGGCCCTGGCCGCGGCGCTGCGGTTTCCGCCAACCACCCGCGAGCACCTCCAGCAGCTCGTCGCCGACGCCCACACGCAGCTCTATCGGATCGAGTCGTTCAGCCTGCTGGGCTGGCTGCGTTCGCTGCTCGTGGAGGTGCCGCGGCGGGTGGTCTCCGATCCGTGTTTTTGGATCGCGCTGGCCCTCTTCTGGTCGGTGTTTCTCGGGGCGTTGGCCGCGGCGGCGACGCGGCCGGGCTTCGCGGCCGAAGTGGCCGGCGAGGGCACGCTGGCCAAGATGGAGGAAATGTATGCCGCGAAGCCCGGCAGCGGCCCGTCCGCCGAGGGGCGGTCGATCATGGCCGGCTTCTACGTGTTCAACAACGCCGGCATCGGCCTGCGGTGCTTCGCCGGGGGCATCCTCTGTGGCATCGGCAGCCTCGTGGTGCTGGCGTTCAATGCGCTGTTCCTGGGCGCGATCTTCGGCCACATGCTCGTCGCGCCCCAGGCGGCAAACTTCACCGAGTTCGTCACCGCCCACGGCCCCTTCGAGCTCACGGCCGTCGTGCTCTCGGCGGCCGCCGGCCTGCGGCTCGGCTGGTCGATCCTCGACACGCGGGGGCGGGGCCGCATGGACGCGCTGCGGCAGGCGGCGCCCGAGGCGCTCGAGGTCGTCGGCCTGGCGACGGTGCTCTTCTTCCTGGCGGCCTTCATCGAGGGCTTCGTGTCGCCCGCGCGTCTACCCTACGCGGTCAAGGCGGGCGTCGCGATCCTCACAACGGCGCTGCTCGGCGCGTATTTCCTGGTGCCGGCGCTGCTGGCGGGGAGGCCGCGCGATGCGGCTTGATCAGGCGCAGATCGTCGTGCGGCCGCGAGGCGTGCTGGAATGCCTCGACCTCGCGCTGCTCGTCTGCGGCCGGCGGCCGCTGGGCGTGGCGGTCGCCGCCGCGCTCGGCGCCGTGCCGATGATCCTGCTCAACCACCTCGCCTTCGCCGGTGCCGAGAACGAAGACGCATTTCCGGCCTTCTTGCTCCTTACCGCCCTGGAGATGCCGTGGGCGGCGGCACCGCTGACGATGTTTCTCGGCCAGGCCGTGTTCAGCGGGCGGTTCACCGCCGCGCCCTGGCGGGAGTGCCTGCGGGCGGCAGCGGGAGCCATCGGGCCGATGCTGCTCTATCAGGCGCTGCTCCGCGGCCTGGCCTTCGTGACGTGCATCGGGCCGCTGGGGTGGGTGCCCGCCGCGTACTACCTCGGTCCCGTGATCCTCCTCGAACGCGGCCGCATGCGAGGTGTGTTCGGCCGTTGTCTGTCGCTGACCCGCTGCGGGCTGGACAGGATCATGCTGCTGTTGCTGATCGATGCGATGTTGCTGATCGTCGGATGGCTCGTCGGCACCTGGTTCCTGGAGACGTTCGTGTCACTCTGGCGGGGCGGGGCGCTCGATGAGGTGCTCCGCGCCGCCTTCGACCCGTTCGCCGAGGATGGCGACGCCGCGCTCGCAGCCGTGCGGGCGTTCGCGTCGTGGCCCAGCCAGATCGCCTTCTGGGCCGCCGCCATGCTGGTGACGGCGTACCGCTTCTTCACCTACATCGACACGCGGATGCGCCACGAGGGCTGGGACGTGGAACTGAAGTTTCGCGCCGCCGCCACCTACGCTGGCCTGCGGCCCGGGCGGGCGGGGATCGGCGCGGCTCTGGTCGTGGTCTGGCTCGGGGCGGCTGCGGTTCCCGCCGTGGCGGCGCCGCTGGCGGAGGCGGTCCCGGCCGATCCGGCCCGCGATGCGGTCGTGAAGCAAAAGTTTCCCTGGTACGACGCGGCCGCCGACACCTATCGCCCCATGGTCGCCGCGTTGCCGCCCGCACCGCCCCCGTCGCCCGTCCCGGAGGTCAGGCTCGAGGGCCTCGCCGCCGTTGCGAAATGGCTGATGATCGCGGTCCTTGTGGCGTTGGTCGCCGGGGCGGTCTGGCTGGTGGTGCGGTACGGTCTCGAGCTCCGGGCGGCCGAACGCACGCAGCGGGGAGCTGCCGCGGCGGTGCTCGGCGTAGAGGCGCTCGAGGCCCTGCCGGAGGCGGCCCGGCGGCACGACGGCGACCTGCTCGCGGAGGCCGAGCGGCTGGCTGCCGCCGGCGACTACGCGGCGGCGATGGTGTTTTTTCACGGCTGGCAGCTCGTGCAGCTGCACGGTCGCGGCGTCATTGAATTGGCCCGCGGCAAGACCAACCGCCGCTACGCCGCCGAGGTGGCGGCCGCCGCACCGCTGATCGTCGGTCTCTTCCGCCGCTCGAACAGGCTCTTCGAAGACGCGCTCTTCGGCCGCCTGCCGGTGGCCGCCGCGGCCTTCGCGGAGCGTCGCTGGCGGCCGCACGCCACGCTCCGCATCCTCACGCCGATCCCCGCGCCTCCCGGACTGGAGAGACGACGGTCCAGAATGGTCCGTGTGGCCGCGATCCTGCTCGTCGCGCTGGTCGCGGGCTGCGATCGCGATCCCGAGACCCGCTACGGCACCGTGCGGGGAGAGAGCCTGAATGGCGTGTCGGCCTTCGTGCAGATGCTTCGCGATGCGGGCCATCGCACCACCACCCGCTCCTGGCTCGCGGAGCGGATCGTCGGACGGCACGACGTGGCGATCGTGTTCGCCGACGGCTTCGCCGCCCCGGAAGAGGAGGCCCGCCAGTTGCTGGAGCGGTTTCTCGCCGCCGACGGGGAGCAGACAGTGGTCGTCGTGGCTCGTGACTCCGATGCGGCGATCGACTATTGGCAGACCATCGCCGCGGCGCCGGGTCTCCCGGCGGACAAGGCGGCGACGGCCCGCGAGCGGCACCGCAGCGCCGTGGCCGAGCTGCGGGCCGAGACGCAGCCCACGTTTGCCGCCGGCAAGGCGGATCTGGCCTACGGACTGGCCGCCCGCGAGGAGACGGTGCCGGTGCCGATCGAGGTGGAGGTGTCCGGCGCCGCGGCCGCGCCGATCACGGCCCGCTGGGAGCTGCGGCGGCGGCTCGAACCCCCCCGCGGCATGCGGCCCCTGTGGAAGCATGCCGGCGAGCCGCTGCTCGTCGCGTCGCGCGGCCGCGATCGCACGCTGCTGCTCGCCTCGGCCGCGCCGCTGCTCAACGGCGGGCTCGTCGATCCGGGCAACCGCCGGCTGGCGGCGGCGCTGGTCGCCGAACTGCCGAAAGATGCCCGGGTGGTGGTCGTCGGTTCCGCGCGGATCCGGGCGGCCTCTGAAGACGACGACGAGTCGGGGCCGTCGCCCTGGCGGCTGCTGGCCGTCCAGCCGCATCCCTGGATTTTTGCCCAGGCGGTCGCCGCGATCGCGCTGTTTTGCTGGTGGCGGGCGCCGATCTTCGGCCGCCCGCGGCGTGAGGAGACCGGGCGGCCGCTCGACTTCGGCCACCACGTGGACGCGCTGGGATCGCTCCTGCGAAAGTCGCGGGACGAGGCGTTTGCCCGGGGGCGGCTGGAGGCCTGGCGGCGTGGCGACCGGGAATCGTCGTGACACACAAGGACATCGAGACAACCGACACCGAGGAGGCAGAACCCATGGAGACGACGGACGCAGGACACGGAATGGATGGGGCACGGTTTGACGAGGTACGGGCCACGATCGACGCGGTGCTCGCCGAGGCGGCGAAGATCTACGTCGGTCAGGAGGAGTTCGTGCGGCTGGCGCTGGCGGCGCTGTTCGCCGGTGGTCATGTGCTCATCGAGAGCGTGCCCGGCCTCGGCAAGACGCTGCTCGTGCGGATCCTGGGCGAGGCCCTCGGCTGTCGGTTCGGCCGCATCCAGTTCACCGCCGACCTCATGCCCTCCGACATCACCGGGCAGCCGGTGTTCGACGCCCGCACGCAGGAGTTTCGCTTCCGCCCCGGCCCCGTGTTCACGAACATCCTCCTCGCCGACGAGATCAACCGCTCGCCGGCCAAGACCCACGCGGCGCTGCTGGAGATCATGCAGGAGGGGCGGGTGACGGTGGACGGCACGACCCACCCCATCGAGCCGCCGTTTCTCGTGCTCGCCACGCAGAACCCGGTCGAGTCGGAGGGCACCTACGCCCTGCCCGAGGCCCAGCTCGACCGCTTCCTCTTCAAGCTCGTCATCGACTATCCGCGGCCCGAGGAGGAGGACGCGATCCTCCGCCTGCATTGCCGACCGGAGCGGCTGGAGCGGCAGGTGGAGACGGCCATCCGCCCGCTGCTCGATGCCCCCCGGGTGGTCGCGGTGCAGGACCTGTGCCGTCGCGTGCGGGTGGATGACCGCGTGATCGCCTACACGACCGCCATCGTCCGCAAGACCCGCACCTGGCCTGCCTTCACGCTCGGCGCGAGCCCGCGGGCCGGGATCGCGCTGGTGAGCGGCGCCCGCGTGCTGGCCGCCTTCGCGGGCCGGTCGTACGTCGTGCCCGACGATGTCACCGACCTCGTCCTGCCGGCGCTGCGGCACCGCGTGATCCTCTCGCCCGAGGCCGAGGTGGCCGGGCAGACGACCGATGGGGAGTTGGCCGCGGTCTTGAAGACGATCGAGGTGCCCCGGCTGTGATCGCGCCCACCCCCCGCCTCTGCCTGCTCGCGCTGGCGCCCGTGGTGCTGTCGCTCGGGCTGTACCTTGCGCCAGCGGGATGGCCGGGCGTGCTCGCCTTCGACCTGGCGATCGTCGCGGTGGCCCTCGGCGACGCCACGACGCTGCCGCGGCGGGCGGCCTTCCGAGCGCGGCGGGAGATGGGGGCGATCGCCACGCGGGGCGTGCGGCATCCGATCGAGATCATCATCGAGAACGCCTCGCGGCGGGCCCACGACCTGGAGATCCGCGACGACGTCGGCGGGCTGCTGGCGGAGGAGGAGCCGCCCCCGCCGCTGCGGCTCCTGGGCCGATCTCGGGGCCGCGTTCGCCACGTCGTCATGCCCCGGGAGCGCGGCGGGTTCCTGCTCGAGCGGGTGTTCGTCCGCTGCCCGAGCCGGCTCGGCTTGTGGCGGGTGCAGCATGCGTTGCCCGCCCGCGACGAACTGGCGGTCTACCCGGCGCTCAAGCAGATCAGCCGCTACGCGCTCTACGCCCGGCTCAACCGGATGTCGCTGCTCGGCGTCCGCCGCACCCGCCGCATCGGCACGGACAACGAGTTCGAGCGGCTCCGCGACTACGCGGCCGACGACCAGTTCAAGGCGATCGACTGGCGGGCCACCTCGCGGCGGCTCAAGCTCACCGTTCGCGACCATCAGACGAACCAGAGCCAGCGGGTGGTGTTCGCCATCGACTGCGGGCGGATGATGGTCAACGCGAGCGCCGGCACCTCGATGCTCGACGCGGCGCTCGACGCGGCGCTGACGCTCTCCTACGTGGCGCTCTCGCACCGTGACGAGGCGGGCGTGCTGTGTTTCGGGGAGCGGATCCTCCGCTGGGTGCCGCCCCGCGGCGGCCGACGACAGCTCGACCGGATGATCGCCGCCTGCCACGACGTGGAGGCCGAACTCGTGGAAAGCCGGTTCGACGAGGCCTTGCTCTACCTGCAGCGGCAGTGCCGCAAGCGGACGCTCCTGGTCGTGATCACGAACCTGATCGACGACCGCAACGCGGCGAGTCTGCGGCGGCATCTCGCGCCGACGGTGGGCAGGCACCTGCCGCTGGTCACGCTGCTCCGCGACCCTGCCGTGAGTGATCCGCTGGAATCGTTCGAGGCGGCCGGGGGCGGGCAGGCGGCCGGCAATCCGCGGCTTTACCGGGCCGCAGCGGCGGCCGACGTGATGCTCTGGCGGCGGCAGGTGCTCGCCGATCTCGAGCATGCCGGCGTGCTCACGCTCGACGTCAAGCCGGCGGCGGTCACGGCCGCGGTCGTCAACGAATACCTGGCGATCAAGGCCCGTCACCTGCTGTGACGGGCAGGTGGACGCCGCCGGGACGCTGCTGCATGGAACGTGGGGTGGCGTTCGTGCCCGGAGTCCCCGGGTTTCCACCCGGGGCTTCTTGTGCCGTGCGCCACGCACACAACACACAAAAAGCCCCCGGCGGGGGCCGGGGGACTCCGGGTCGCGCACCGTCCCGGTGGCCATGCGGTGTGAGGTCGAACCGGGGAATCACATGCCGTCGTGCGGCATGGAGGGCGGGGAGGTTTTCGTGCCCGGAGTCCCCTGGTTTCCACCCGGGGCTTCCTGCCGCGCCGAGCGTCGCATACCCGTTCCGGTCAGAAGCCGTCATTCCAGTGGCGCAAGCCTCCAGGCTTGCGAATCCGGGTCATGGAGTCACGGGCCGTTGGCCGGTCAGAATCCGTGAATCATCTCGACGTGACCGTCGGCGTAGGCGGCGTGGCGGATGCCGCGAGAGTGGCCCCCGCGTTCGCCGTCCTGCAATCGGGCCGCCTCGTCGGGCGAGACGGTGAGGTCCTCCGGTTTCGTCCACTCCACGGCGCGGTCGGTGGGGGCCTCGACGATGAGGATCGTCTGGTCGGGGGCCTGCCGCAGGTCACCGAATTTCACGCCGCTGATGCGGCCACGGGTCTGCTGCCGCGGTTTCTCGAAGCATGCGCCAGTGCCGTCGAGGAGCAGGTAGCGGGTCCGACCGTCGTCATGCTGGGCGCTCGGACAGTTGTAGAACGCCGGCATCTTGGCGATCAGCGTCCGGTTGTGCTCGCTGTCCCAGGGCTCGTCGAGGTGGAACTGCTCGTACAACCCCTTTTCCTCGATGTACGGCAGGATCGCCACCCGCCAGCTCAACAGCGGCTTGCCGTCGGCATCGGTGATCGCGGCCGGGAGGATCTGCTGTGCGGACTCATGCGCGAGCATGCCGAGCGCCATCGTCCGAAGGTTGTGTGAACATCCGACCCGCCGCGCCGCCTCGCGGGCCGCCTGCACGGCGGGCAGCATGAGGCCGATCATCACGGGCAGGATCAGCATCGAGAGGCCGGAGAGGATGGTGCCCGCGATCGCCAACCCCTGGCCGGTGAGCCGCGGCGACGCGGCCGCCTGCGCGCTTCGTGAAATGCGGTTCAGCCCCATGATCCCGCACACCAGGCCGGGGATGCCGGCGAGAATGGAGAACGGGCAGGCGAGGATGCCGAGCACGAGACTCGCCACGGCCAGGCGGCTGGTCTTCGTGGAACCGCCGGGGGCGGCCGTTGGCGCCGAGAATGGATTCGCGGGCAGCGGCGGCATGTCGGAAAACGGCTGGTCGGCCATGGCAGGGCTCCGGGGTGACAAGAGCGTGGCAGGCTATCCCCCCAGGGGATGGGCGGTCAACCGTCGGGCCCTTCGAGCGGCGGAGGCGGTCAGGCAACACGGAGCCAGGCCGCAAGCAGTGTCGCATACCGGACCGTCGCCAGGATCGCGGCGGCGATCACGAGACGGCAGACGGTCGTTTCGGCCGGCCAGCGGCCCGCAGGCAGACCCGCGGCGCAGGCGGCGAGCCAGAGCGTGGTTGCGGCGCCGAGCAAGCCGACGAGTGTGCCGGCCCAGTTCACGCGCCATGCCGCCGCAGGATCACCGTGCGCGAGCAGTGCGATGCTCGTCGTCATCCCGCAGGCCGGGCAGGGAAGCCCCGTGACGAAGTTGAGCATGCACGGCGGCAGGCCGAGCTGGCGGTGGGTGCCGTGGGGGAGCGGACGGCCGGCCGCGTCGTAGGGATCGAGCCAGGCCGCCGCCGCGAAGGCGGCGACGCCGAGCACCGCGAAGCCGCCGGCCAGGCGGCGGTTGTCGGCCGAGGAAGCGCCGGTCACTTCTTGAGCGCCAGGCATCCGCAGATCAGGTCGTGGAGCGTCTGCTTCTTGTCGGTGAACAGCGGCATCATGTAGCCGATGCCGCAGGTCAGGCCGCTGATAATCTTGGCGAAGAATCGCCCGACGGCCTGGCCGGTCGTGATCCGTTGGCCTTTCATGTCGGTGACCTTGATGCCCACGATCTGCTTGCCCCACGTGCCCTGCTTGGCGGAGGTCTCGTAGCCGACGAAGTAGACGAGCGTGACGCCGAAATTCACCAGGGAGCCGAGGAGTGAGCCGATGGCGATCATGCCCTCGTTGCCACGCGACACGACGCCGAAGACGATCGCCAGGCCGAACTGGAGAATCATGCCGATCACCCCGATGAAGATGGCGTCGAGCATGTAGGCGCCGACGCGCGGGAAAAATTCGGCGTACACGATGTCCGCGGTGGCGGCGGGGCCGGCCGCGGCCGCCGTCGAGGCCTGGTAGGGGTTCCAGTCAGGCGGGCTCCCGTCGCGCGACGCGGCCGCCTGTCCAGCGAGGAAGTCGAAGTCGCCCCCCGGCCGGCCGCTTCCCGGTGCCGCGAGGTCGAGTGGCGGGAGCGTGCCTCCGCCTCCGGCGGGCAAGAGCCCCTTCACCTTGGAGAGCGGCACCCAGGCCTCGAGCCCTTGTTTCCAGAGCATGTCGCTGGGCACGAGCTGGCCCGCGGCGGCCATCTGCTTGAGCTGCTCGGTCGAATAGGGGCCGGCCTTCTGGCCGTTGCGGCCCACGTACCACTGGTCTGCCATCACGTCCTCCGTGCTCCTGCCTGGGGGGTGGGCGTACTGTAACCGCGGCCCCCCGTGGTGAGAATCGGGGGCCTGTTCGCGGCCGCCGGCAGCAGGGATCGGAGGGAAGGAGCCCCTGCCTGTCCGCGGCCCGCGATCCTTTGCCGCGTGTGTCGTGCGCGGCTTCGAGCGTTTCACCGGCCGCTTCGTCACGACAGACGCCGTGGTCGGCGAAGCGATGCGTCTGGTGTCGCGGAGCCCGGCCGGGCCCGGGCTGTTGATCGACTTTCTGGTCTCCTTGCAGGCCACAATTTGGGCGTAACGCGCACATCGCGCCCCGTCGTTGAGCCGGTCTGCCTCTTGGGACGGGTGTTGCGTTTCCGGTCCGTCGGGTGTGGCGGTTCCGTTCCTTGAAGCCCGAGCCGCGAGTTTTGATGTTGCGCGTGCCCCGGTCTTGCTCTCAGCTTGACACGCGCGAACGGCACAAGAAGCCCCCGGCGGAAGCCGGGGAGGAAGGTTCACGCGAACCTGCGGCATCGTGCCGCAGTTCGCTTGGCGGGCCTCCGCCCGCTCATAGTCAACCCGGCCCTCCGGGCCTGGAGTTCCCACAAGAAGCCCCCGGCGGAAGCCGGGGAGGGAGGTTCACGCGAACCTGCGGCATCGTGCCGCATTTCGCTTGGCGGGCCTCCGCCCGCTCATAGTCAACCCGGCCCTCCGGGCCTGGAGTTCCCACAAGAAGCCCCCGGCGGAAGCCGGGGGACTCCGGGTCGCATGCCTTCCCAGGTGCCATGCGATGTGGGTTTGAACCCGAGAAATTGCGTGTCTTCATCCGGCATGGACGGCGGGGTGGTTTTCATGCCCGGAGTCCCCGGGTTTCCACCCGGGGCTTCTTGGACGTGCGACGAGGCCGACTCCCAGTTCAAAGGATCTGCAAAACAACGTTCGCAAGCGGATTCCTGCAGCGGCGACGCCCTGCCGAGCCACTCCGCGCACCATCAAAAGGCGTGAGCCGAGCGGAATGCGGATGGCCTCCCATGGAGCGACGCGGATTCCCTCATCTGACGATTCGCGCTTCCCGGCAGCGGCGCCGGCGTGGCCACCGCGTTGCTGGTTCCGAGGCGCAACACCTGTTTCATCTGCTAGCGCTGTATGCATGCAGCGGCTCGCGCTCGGGAAACCTATGGCGAAAACGACCGTTCCTTCGGCCGGGGCAAGCGAGATGTGCGAGTTACGCCCAATTCATTCGTCGATGTCGGCAGATGACCTCCTGCAGGCAGGCGAACTGATGACGAAATACGCCGACGCGCCCATGGACTACGCGGATGCGACGCGCGTGCTGTTGGCGGGCAACCGGGCTCTCCGGGCCTGACGCTCACACAAAAAAGCCCCCGGCGTAAGCCGGGCCATGGATGGCCGGCGTCGCTCTCCACAGCGGTTCTTCAGCCCTGCTGAAGGGCCGCTGTGAGGTCGGCCGCCAGGATGGCGGCATGCCCGGCGTGTCGAACCTTGGCTTCGACACCGCCGGGCGGAGCGTAAGCCGGGCCATGGATGGCCGGCGTCGCTCTCCACAGCGGTTCTTCAGCCCTGCTGAAGGGCCGCTGTGAGGTCCAGTATCGCCTTCTTCCCGTCCGCGAAATACATGAGCGTGTTGTCGGCGGCGAAGAGCGGATTGGGGATGCCCGCGAAGCCCGGCGACAGCGAACGCTTCACCACCACCACCGTCTTCGCCTTGTCGACGTCGAGGATCGGCATGCCGGCGATCGGGCTCTTGGGATCGGTGCGGGCCGCCGGGTTCACGACGTCGTTGGCGCCGATCACGATCGCCACGTCGGCCTCCGGAAACGTGGGATTGATGTCGTCCATCTCGCGGAGCTTTTCATAGGGGATGTCGGCCTCGGCGAGGAGCACGTTCATGTGCCCCGGCATCCGGCCGGCCACGGGGTGGATCGCATACTCGACCGTGCAGCCCCGCTTCTCGAGCGCGTTGGCCAGTTCGCGGACGGCGTGCTGGGCCTGGGCCACGGCCAGGCCGTAGCCCGGCACGATGACGACGCGGCTGGCGTTCTCGAGCACCATCGCGATCTCCTCGGCGCTGGCGCTCTTGATCTTGCCGGCGTAGACGTCGTCGGCGTTGGCGGCGGTCGTCGTGCCCAGGCCGCCGAACAGCACGCCCACGAGCGAGCGGTTCATCGCCTGGCACATGATCGCCGTGAGGATCAGCCCCGAGGCGCCCACGAGCGACCCGGCGATGACGAGCACGGAGTTGTCGATCACGAAGCCGGCGGCGGCGGCGGCGAGGCCCGAATAGCTGTTCAAGAGGCAGATCACGACCGGCATGTCGGCCCCGCCGATCGGCAGCGTGAGGGTGCAGCCGAGGCCGCTGCCCACGATCACCAGCGCCCAGAAGAGGAGATTCGACGACGGATTCAGGCACACGCCCGCGATCAGCGCGAGCGTGGCCAGGGCCAGGCCGAGGTTGATCCAGTGGCGGTTAGGGTTCGTCCAGGCCTGCTTGAAGCGGGGCAGTTCCTCGAGCTTCGCGAAGGCCACGAGGCTGCCCCAGAACGTGACCGCGCCGATCAGGCCGGTGAGGGCGGTGGCGATGCCGAATTGCGTCCAGGGGGCGAGGTCGGCCGCGGCCCGCGTGGCGACGGCGGTCAGGCCGCCGGCCTGATCGACCGCCAATGCGTCGCCTGTCTTGTTCCACAGCTCGGCACCGGCGACGAACGTCGAGGCGGCGCCGCCGAAGCCGTTGAGCAGGGCCACCATCTGCGGCATGCCCGTCATCGGGTATTTCAGCGCCATCGTCGCGCCGATCGCCGCGCCGATCGCGGCGGCCACGGCCACCAGCGCCAGCGGCCAGCCGCCCCGGGCCGCGATCGTTTCCAGAACCGGCCGCTCGAAGCAGGCGGCCAGCAACGCGATCGCCATCCCGGCGGCGCCGAGGTAGTTGCCCCGCACGGCCGTCCGCGGGCCGCTCATGAGCTTGAACGCCACGATGAACAGCATCGCGGCGGCGAGGTAGGCGAGATTGATCCAGGCTTGGCTCGACATGTCCGCGGGCTCACTTCCTCTTGGGGTTGAACATCTCGAGCATCCGGTGGGTGACCACGAACCCGCCGGCCACGTTGATCATCGCCAGGACGACGGCCGCCAGGCCCAGCAGGTTGCCGAACCGGAATCCCGCGGTCGCCACGGCGGCCGCCACGACGATCGCCCCCACGGCCGTGATCCCGGAGATCGCGTTGGAGCCGCTCGTGAGCGGCGTGTGCAGCCGCTGCGGCACCTTCGTGATCACCTCGAAGCCGACCCACATCGCCAGCAGGAAGACGGTGAGCAGGCGAATGAACTTCGACGCGGCGTCCTCGGTGGTCGCGGCGGCGTCGGCGAGCAGAAACGCGATCTGGGCGAGGGGCATGGAGGTGGTTCCCGGTCTGGGCTGGGGATGCTGGCGGGCGGGGGTTTCAGCCGGCGGTCGGTGCAGGGGCTGCGAGGGGCGGCAGGCCGGCCCGCTCGCGGATCTTCGGGTGGACGAGCTGGCCGTCGGTGGCCACGAGCGTGTCGCGGCAGATCTCGTCGTCCAGCGCCACGGCGGGCAGGCCCGCCTTGACGAGGTGGGCGAGGAACGTGGCGACGTTCTTCGCATACAGCTGGCTGGTGTGGGCGGGGGCTTCGGCCGGCAGGTTCGTGGGGCCGAGGATCGTGACGCCGCCGATGACCACCGTCTCATCGGGCTGCGAGCCCGCGCAGTTGCCGCCGCGCTCGGCGGCCATGTCGACGATCACGCTGCCGGGCCGCATCTTCGCCACCATCTCGGCCGTCACGAGCAGCGGCGCCCTCTGGCCCGGAATGAGCGCGGTGCAGATCACGACGTCGCTGTCGGCCACCACCTTGCCGAGCAGCTCCCGCTGCTTGGCGTAGAACTCCTCGCCCATCGCCTTGGCATAGCCGCCGGCCGTCTCGCTGGCGCCGGTCTCGAGCGGCAGCTCGACGAACTTCGCGCCCAGGCTCTGCACCTGCTCTTTGACAGCGGGGCGGACGTCGTAGCCGCTCACCTGGGCGCCGAGTCGCTTGGCCGTGGCGATCGCCTGCAGGCCGGCGACGCCGGCGCCGAGCACCAGCACCTTCGCCGGCGTGAGCGTGCCCGCGGCGGTGGTCATCATCGGCAGGATCCGCGGCAGCGTGTTGGCGGCGAGGAGCACGGCCCGGTAGCCGGCGATGTTGGCCTGACTGGAAAGCACGTCCATGCTCTGAGCGCGGGTGATCCGCGGCACGAGTTCCAACGAGAACAGCGTGGCCCCGCGGTCGGCCGCCTCGCGGCAGGCCTCCGGCGCGGAGAGCGGATCGCACATGCCGATCAGCACCACGCCCGGGCGGAGCCGGTCACGATCGGCGCACCAGCCCGCCCCGCAGGCACCGCCGGTCCGCACCGCGAGCACGCAGTCGGCGGCGAAGGCTTCGTCGCGCGACACGATCGCCGCGCCGACCGCGCGATAGGCGTCGTCGGAGAAGCCGGCGGCGGACCCGGCGCCGGTCTCGACCGCGACCTCGAGGCCGGACTTGAGGAGAGGCGGGATCGCGGTGGGTACCAGGGCCACTCGGCGTTCGCCGGGAAACGTTTCCTTGAGGACGGCGACCTTCATCGGGAGGAGCCTGTAGGGGAGACGGAAAGCGGCCCGGCCGCGTCATCCGGGCCGCCGTGCCGCAAAAGTGTGCTTGCAAATCCCCACTCCCGCAACCGGAGCCTGAATGCCGATGAAGGACGGCGGTCGGGCGGGGGCGTGAAAACCGGCTTCCGCGGCGGGGATTTGCCGATTCCGCGGGCCTTGGCCGCGCCGCTTGCCGGTGCTGCGGAGCATTGGTAGTCTCCGGGGCTCCCAAATCCCGGCGGCTGGCCGGCGATCGTGGCAGGATTTCACGGAAAAGCGTGTGGTGTATGAAGACGTTCATGGCGAAGCCGGGCGAGGTGGAACAGCGGTGGTGGCTGGTGGACGCCAGCGACAAGGTGGTCGGCCGCCTGGCCAGTGAGATCGCCATGATCCTGATGGGGAAGCACCGCCCCACCTACACGCCGCACGTCGATACGGGCGACTACGTGGTCGTGGTGAACGCCGAGAAGGTGCAGTTCACAGGCAAGAAGTGGCAGCAGAAGACCTACCGCTGGTACACGGGCTACCAGGGCCTGAAGACCGAGTCGGCCGAGCACCGAAGGGACCGCCGGCCGGAACTGATCGTCGAGGAGGCCGTCCGCCGGATGCTGCCGAAGACGCGGCTCGGCCGGGTGATGCTCGACAAACTGAAGGTCTACGCCGGCACCGAACATCCCCACCAGGCCCAGCAGCCGGAGCCGATGGTCCTGGGGGCCAAGTGACGGCGGGCGTCGCCGCACGACGAATACGAATACTTCGTCGCGGGCCGGAACGCCCCGACGTGCATCCCACGAGTGAACCGAGGTTTTAGAGCATGGCCGTCGAGCAGGGTGTGAAGTCGTCTCGCAGGGGCAATGACATCATCGCCACGGGTCGTCGCAAGACGGCGGTGGCCCGCGTGCGGCTCCGTCAGGGGGGCGGCACGATCACGGTCAACGGCCGCGACCTGGCGGCGTACTTTCCCGCGATCAAGGATCGGATGCTCGTCGCCGGCGCGCTCGAGCACGTGGGCAAGCAGTCGGCCGTGAACGTCGATATCACCGTCGACGGCGGCGGGCCGACTGGCCAGGCAGGTGCCTGCCGCCTGGGGATCGCTCGGGCGCTCAAGGTCTTCGAGGCCGAACTGGCCGAGCCGCTGCGGCAGGGTGGGCTGCTCACCCGTGACGGCCGCATGAAGGAGCGGAAGAAGTACGGCCTGCGTGGTGCCCGTCGCGGCACGCAATTTAGCAAGCGCTGACTTCACGGCTGCCGGGCCATCCATGGCCCCGGCAGCCTTGGCCCGGCGTGGTCGCAGCCGAGGTGCGACCAGCCGGGCATGCGGCCGCCCTCCAGGCGGCCGTGGCCGCAGCTGGGCTGCGGCGGCGTGGCGGCTCGACGCGGCGTCGAGCCGCCACGCCCTCGGCGGTATGCACGCAGCGCGGCCTTCGGCCGCTGCGTGCTGGCGAGCGAGTTGGCTGCCAGGCATGGAAGGTGGGGTGGTTTTCATGCCCGGAGTCCCCGGGTTTCCACCCGGGGCTTCTTGGATCAAAAAGCCCCCGGCGGGAGCCGGGGGACTCCGGGTCGCATGCCTTCCCGTGTGCCATGCGCTGCGGGTTTGAACCGGCGAATCACGTGCCGCCCCGGCACGGCGCCCCGTGGCCCGGTCGGCGGCCCCTACGACCGTTCCAGGCGGAATCTTTGGGGCAGGCGGTCGAATTGGCCTGGTCGTTCAGCCGAAGGCATACTGAAGGGGTCCGCCTTCGTCCGTGATCCGCCCCCCTGCAGGAGTTTTCGCCATGCGTCACGTCGCATTGCTCGCGTTGCTGCTGACCGGTGCCATCGTCGTTTCGGCGGCGTCGGCGCGTGAGCCGCGGCCCCGGTCCCAGGCCGCCGCCGTGAAAACCCACGATCTGCTCCGGGCTGAAGAAGCGGGCCTGGTCACCGTGAAGTACATCCCCAACGACTCGCGTTCGGCATCGGCCGCTCACGCTGCGGCTGCCCGAGGTGTTTGCCGGGGTTCCGGTCCTGGCTCAGATGGCTCCCGGCGGCGGTATGGCCGGCTTCGGGGCCGCGGGCGCTGGGGCGGCTCCGCAGACGACCGGTGGCGCCGCCCCGGCGGGTGCCGGCATGGGCATCGGCGGTGCTCAGGGGGGCGGCATGTTCTCGCTGCCGCCCGAGAAGACCCGCGTGGTGAAGGTCACGACCGTGTGCCTCGAGCACGGCAAGCCGGAGCCGTCGTCGATCCGGCCCTACAGGCTCGCAGAGCTGAAGTCGTATTCGGACGATCCGCGGCTGGAGCAGCTCATGCAGAGCATCGGCAAGGGCGAGGTGTCGCAGAAGGTGGCCCAGGCGGCCGCGTGGCACATCGCCAACGGTCTGACCTGGCAGCAGCTCGCCGCCGAGAAGATCGACCACGCCGGCGGCGATCCCGACGAGCCGATGTTCACGCCGTTCGAACTGCAGGCGGCCTTCAGGGTGGTGGAGATCGTCACCAAGCGGGCCGAGGCGGCGACGCCGGCCACGCCCTCGGGCACGTGATGCGGCTCATCACTCGACTGTGACGGCCTCTCCGCCGGCCCGCGTGCAGAGCGCCCGAAAGATGTCCGGCGCGGTATCTGCGGTGATCAATCGGCACGAGCCATCCATGTTGAGGAAGTTGGTGCCGGCCGTATAGGGGCCGACGAAGCCTCCGGGGCTGCCCTGGAGGCTGGGGGCGGACGAGCGGACGTGGACGAGCGTCGCCGTGATGGCAGGACGCCAATTGAAGCTCGGCTCGGCCGCCCGATACTGCGGCGACTCCGGTGCATAGACCAGTTCCTGGCCGGGCACGACTCCGACCCAGCTGCTGCGGGTGTGTCGCCCCATGCGTTCGCCCACGCCGATCGTCTTGCTCAGGCCGTCGGTGATTTCGGAAAACCGGACCTTGCTGTTGCGGTGAAAGACCCCGGTGAATGGTTGTTTCTCATACGACTCCGTGCCCAGGCAGCCGGCGTAACTGCAGAGGGCGGCACGCGTGATCACGGAGGGCGTGTTGCCCGCGGCGGGGGGCGATCCCGAGTCGGTGATGTCGATCAGCCGTGGCGCGGAGTCACCCGGGTCGACGAACGTGGAAATGACGGTCTCCCGGGCGGCCTGATTCAGCGGGTCGGTGATCGGCAGGTTCTGCCGGATCGTCGCATGCACGGCCGTCTCTTCGAGGAAAGGCAAGAGGAACGAGAAGAAACTCCATCCCGGTCCCGATTCCGGCACCGCGTCGTTCGAGCCGCCTGGCCACGTGCCGGTGGTCGTCGAACGAAAACCCGGCGGCAGCATTCGTCGGGCATCGTGATACAGGTGCAAGCTGACTCCGATCTGCCGGAGGTTGTTGAGGCTCTGCATCCGGCGGGCGGACTCTCGGGCCGACTGCACCGCGGGCAGCAGCAGGCCGATCAGCGTCGCCACGATCGCGATGACCACCAGCAGTTCAACGAGAGAAAAGCCGGCCGGCAATGAAGAGCGCGTTCCTTGTCGCGAGCTTGTTTTCACAGCGCCACCTGTCGTAAGTAACCGCAGCGAATGCTAACGAGACTCATTCTCAACACGCTCAAATCATAACTGGTGGTTGGGCGCTGTCAAGCCTTTTTCCGTACAACGCTGCGTTCAGACGGGAAATCTAACGGCTTCTCCCGTCCCCCTCCACTTCACTGCCGCATGGGTTACAACCGATGCCCGTGCTTTTGTGACGCGACGTGCCGTTTCCGATCTCCCGAGGGGCAGCCATGACCGAACCCTCCCAGTTGGGCCGTAGTTCCCCGGGCAACGCCCCTTTCGGCGACGTGGTCGTCGAGGCCCGCAACCTCTCCAAGACCTACCGCGACTTCTGGGGCCGCAGCAAGAAGGTGGCCCTCAAGCCGCTCGACCTCGAGATCCGGCGCGGCGAGATCTTTGGTCTCCTCGGTCCTAACGGCTCGGGCAAGACGACCACGATGAAACTGCTCCTCGGCCTCATCTTCCCGACGTCGGGCGAGGCGCTCGTCTTCGGCCGGGGCGCGACCGACGTCTCCAAGAACGAGCGGATCGGCTACCTCCCCGAGGAGTCGTATCTC
>JAJTED010000193.1 GCA_021300535.1 Planctomycetaceae bacterium
AACGATCTCCTCGGGACGGTGCTTCTTCCGTCGTCTCGTCGTCATCGAAAGTCTCCTTGCCCAATGGGCAGTAGACCTTCATATCGCCTGGATCAGGATTTCCAAGGCAGGCCAAGCTCGATGCGTCGGCTGTCCGGCAGCGTGAGCACGAGCAGATGGGGCTTCAGGAAGTTTCCCGATCGATCAAAGTTCGCCTGATCGGCCGCGGACATTCCCGCGGTTGTCACGAGCTTCCGAGACGCTCCCAGCGTGACGCGAAGTTCCGGCAGCGGGCGATCAGCATCCGCTTCAGGCGGCGCGTCGCCCGAAAAAGACTGCCACGCCAGAACTGCAGCGCCAAGTCCCAGCGCAAGACCGATCGAAAGGCGATGGACGATTACTCGCATCATCATCGATGGTAGCCACCACGCAGCAGACGGGAAACAACGATCTCGCCGGGATTGGCGGCCCGCCATACCTTCCAGGCCGGGAACAGCTTGTCATCAAACCACGCCAGCCGGGCGTTTACGTCGCTGAAACTCGCGTCATCTGGGACAGTCGGGGCTTCTGAACGATAGGCCTGGAAGCTTGAGTAGTTGCCCGGGATGGGTGAAATCATAAGGAAAAGCCGCCATTGCCGGCCAATGCGGGCGGCATTGTTCTCGAACCAAGTCCCCAGGTTGTCTGTGGCGGCTTTCCACAAGGGAAGGTCTTTCTTGAGAACTTCTTGCAGAGTCGTGTCTTGCTCCACTTGGACCAAGAGTCGCACGCCCTTGTCTACGTTGTCTTGACTGGGAAGGATATTGCTTGCGGGGTCACCAAACACTCCAAGGTGAATAGTTCTCCACGCGCGAAGTTGTCGTTCATCAGTGAGCGCACACCACAGCCATAGGCTCCGCGGAGCGGGTGGCGGCGTTCCGGGGCCGTTCAGCCCTTTTGGGCAATGCGTCGGCGCGCTCGCTTGACCGCCTTGGCGTCAGCCCTCGAGCGCCTCTCTTCCTGGCGGTAGATCCGGATCGCCTCCGGATGCGATTGCTTCCAGACATCGGGTCGAAGCACGTCGTAATTCGACGCGCGGCACTGCTGACGAGCGTCATGAGGTCTGCGGCACGGTAGCCCGCCGCGACGCTGCCGATGAACATCCAGTTCTTCCGGCCCAGTGCCACCTGCTTCATCACCGATCCGACATTCAGGCCCGAGGGCAGCCGCTTGAGCGTGATTTTGGCAAGGTCGTCGTCGGCTCGGCCTTCGGGGCCGATCAATGGCGGCAGCAAGGCGATCTCATCGTCGAAGTCACGGCCGGCGAGCGGCAGCCCCTGCTCGAAATCGCGATTCGTGAGAATCATGTAGGTGTTCGGATCGCCGGCGGATTCGAGATTCTCGGGGATCATGTCGCCGAGTCTTCCGCCCGTGCGATGGGCGACGAGGTTGGCTTCGACCGCCGTGGCGCGGACGATGTCCCGCGCCGGCGGTCCGCTGGAGTCGCCGGTGAGCGTGAAGACGAGGTCTCCCGCGGTCGTGCTCGGGGCGAGAGCCTCGACCCACAGTTGCCAGGTGTTGAGCGTGCCGGTGGTGCTGGTCGGTTGCAGGAGCGAGAGGTCGAGTTTGGCCGGCGTGTTCGCTGTGGCGGGGATGAACGTGAGCGGGGTGTTTTGCGTACGATCCCTGTCCTTGTGAACGCGGATCTTGTCGGCTGCCGCGGCATCGATTTCGAGCGTAGCGTTTCGGCTGGCGGGCACCGTAACGAGCATTTCGGCCCTGGCGCCTCCGACCGGGATGATCTTGCCCGGCGCGGATGGTTCGATGCGGTCGTCGGTGCCTCTGCGGCCGTTGGTGAGGTCGATTGTGCCGTCGTTGTTGGAATCGACG
Organism: Planctomycetaceae bacterium; assembly: GCA_021300535.1. GTDB lineage: Bacteria > Planctomycetota > Planctomycetia > Pirellulales > UBA1268 > QWPN01. The sequence continues at coordinate 1,849 of JAJTED010000193.1, forward strand.
TCGAGATCGACCCAGGGGATGTGGGTGGCGATGACGTGGAACTGGAGCGCCGAGCCACGAAGGGCGGGATCCGCGCCGAACTGCATCGTCACATTGCCTTCGAGCGTGACGGTGCCACCGGATACCGATCGGAAGTCGATGCCGGCGATGATGATCTCCTGGAAGACCGTCCCGGAGGCCTGCGAGACGTTGATCACCGTCCCGGGAAACGGCGTCGTGCCGGCGACGCCGGGCGTCGTGATCCTGAGGTCGTTGATCGTCAGGATGCTGGTGGCGGTGGCGGTGCTGGCCCAGATCTTGATGGCGTTGGGCTCGTAGCTGGCGAACTGGCTGCCGTAGTCAAACTGCACGCCGCTTCCGCCGATTGAGAAGGTCGCGTTGAGTGAGTTGGTGAACGAGTCGGGGCGTGTGTTCGTGAATGAGAACGTGAGCCGCTCGCTCGTGCCGCTGTTCCAGGTGCGATCGACTTGTCTCTGCGGCAGGGCGCTGGTGTTGCTCGTGATTCCAAGCTCCCAGTCGCCGTTGGGGGCGTTGTTGTCGTAGCGGCCGTCTCTGCCGGAACCTGGAGCGGCGGTCTCGAACCGCCGAATGCGGTCCCGCGACGAACGCCTCTGCCGGCGCGGGCGTTTCGGGTACAGTCATGGCTGGCTGGCACCGCCCACCGGGAGCACGTGACATGGAACCGCGGCAGACCCACGCCCGCAAGGAATACGACCGCGCCGCGCTCGACGAGGCGACGATCGACCGCGACCCGCTGCGGCAGTTCGCGGCCTGGTATGACGCGGCCGTCGCCGCGGGCGTGCCCGAGCCCGAGGCGATGACGCTCTCCACTGCCACCGCCGACGGGCGGCCGTCGGCCCGGGTCGTGCTCCTCCGCGGCTTCGACGCCCGCGGCTTCTGCTTCTTCAGCAACTACGACAGCCGCAAGGGCCGCGAGCTTGCCGCCAATCCCCACGCCGCCCTCACGTTCCATTGGCCCGACCTGGAACGGCAGGTGCGGATCGAGGGAACGGTGGAGCGGACGACCGCCGCCGAGTCCGACGCCTACTTCCACAGCCGGCCGAGCACGTCGCGGATCGGGGCCTGGACGTCGCCGCAGAGCGCGGTGATCGCGGATCGGGCGGCGCTCGAGGCGCTGTTCGCCCGCTTCCGCGCGGAGCATCCCGACGACGCCGCGATCCCGCGGCCGGCCCACTGGGGCGGCTATCGGCTGCTGCCGGAGCGGATCGAGTTTTGGCAGGGCCGGCCGAGCCGGCTCCATGACCGGCTGCGGTATCGCCGCGAGGCGGATGGCTGGGCCGTCGAGCGGCTCGCACCCTGACTCGGCCCGCGCCTCGGAGACGTGCAGTCATGACGGCCACCGACCGCAGCCTCATGGGCAGACTCCGCTTCCTCGGCACGGGCACGAGCGTGGGCGTGCCGGTGGTCGGCTGTGACTGCCCGGTTTGCACGAGCGCCGACCCACGCGACAAGCGGCTGCGGACGAGCGTGGCCCTGGGGCTGCCCGCGGGCACGCTGCTGGTCGACACGACGCCCGACCTGCGGACACAGCTCCTCCGGGCCGGCATCGGCCGGGTGGATGCGGTGCTCTACACGCACGACCACGTCGATCATGTCTACGGCCTCGACGACGTGCGGCCGCTGTGCACCCGGGCGGGACGGTCGATGCCGGTGTTCTGCGAGGAACGGGTGGAGCGGCGGATCCGCCGCGCCTTCGACTACGCCTTCGAGACGCCGCCGGCCCCGGGCGGCGGCATCCCCAGGCTCGAGTTCGAGCGGATCACAACGGCCCCCTTCGAGTTGCTCGGCGCGGTCGTCGTGCCGTTACGGCTGCGTCACGGCGTGTTCGACGTGCTCGGCTTCCGGTTCGGGAGTCTCGCCTACTGCACCGACACCAACCAGATTCCCGACGAGACCTGGCCGCTGCTGGCGGGCCTCGACACGCTCGTGCTCGACTGCCTGCGGGAGTCGCGGCACCCGACCCACTTCTCCCTGGCCGAGGCGCTGGCGGTCGCCGAGCGGGTCGGCGCCCGGCGCACGCTGCTCACGCACATGGGGCACGAGATCGGCCATGCCGCCGTCTCCGCCAAGCTGCCGGCCGGCGTGGAACTGGCCTACGATGGCCTGGAGGTGCCGCTGCAAGTGACAGCGCGGCCACTGTAGCGGCGGTCTCTGACCGTCGTGCCCGATTGCTGGGAAGCCCGAAGCGTGAGCTGAGGGAATCCGCGTCGCTTCACGCGGGGCCGTCCGCATTCCCTCGGCTTGCACCTCGGGCTTCAACGTGGCGCACACCTCCAGGTGTGCGAATGCGGGTGGTGGAGCGCGGAACCGGATTCGCAAGCCTGGAGGCTTGCGCCACG
>JAJTED010000075.1 GCA_021300535.1 Planctomycetaceae bacterium
GGACTCGCGGCAGCTCCTCGGGCCGCACGTGCGGCTCTTCAACCTGCGCACCAACGCCAGCCTCGGGCCCGACGAGCTGCACGCGGAGTGGGGCATCCGCCCCGACCAGGTCGTCGACTTCCTGGCCCTCGTCGGCGACAGCGTGGACAACGTGCCGGGGGTGCCGGGCATCGGTCCCAAAATCGCCTCCGAGCTGCTGCAGCAGCACGGCACACTGGATGGCGTGCTGGCCGCGGTCGAGACCATTTCGGGCGCGAAGCGGAAGGAGAACCTGCGGGCATACGGCGACACCGCCCGGGCCGGCCGTGAACTGATTCGTCTCGATGCGACGGTGCCGCTGGAGATTCACTGGGACGCGGCCGCCCTGCATCCGCCCGACAGGGAGGCCTTGGCGGAACTGTGCCGCGAGTGCGGATTCCGCAGCCTCCTCGACCGGGTCGTGCAGGCAGGGGCGCGGACCGCCGCTCCGCCGCCGGCGGCGAAGCCGCGGGCGGCGGGCACGCTCTTCGACCTGGATGGGGAGGAGCCGGCACCGGCGGCCGCTCATCCGCAGCTGGTGGTGCACGAGCCGCGGGACGCCACGGCGATTGCGGCCGCCGTGCAGCGGCTCCGGGCGGGCGGCAGCGTCACGATCTGCGTGCCGCTCGCGGTGCGGACGCTGGGCGTCACGCTCGCCGGCAGCGTGTTCGACACGCTGCTCGCCGCTTATCTGCTCGAGGCCGGCGAGCGGAACCTCGGCCTCGTCGAGACGGCGATCCGGCACGGCGTGCCGGTCGGCGATCCGGCGGCCGCGGCCGCCGTCGAGAGCCCGACCGGCACGGCCGATGCGGCCCGCCACTGCGCGGTGGTGCAGCCGCTCGCCGCGCGGCTGCCGGAGCGGCTGGCCGCCGCCGGGCTGGCCGACCTGTTCGCGACCGTGGAGATGCCGCTGGCGCGGATTCTCGCCGCCATGGAGTTTCGCGGCGTGCGGATCGACACGCCCGTCCTCGCCGCGCTGGCGACGGAGTACGCCGCCCGCCTGGCGACGCTCGAGACCGAGATCCACGCCCTCGCCGGCCGGCCGTTCGCGATCGCCTCACCGCTCCAGCTGCGGGCGGTGCTCTTCGACGAGCTCGGCCTGCCGATCGTGAAGCGGGGCAAGACCGGGCCCAGCACCGACGCCGAGGTGCTGGAGCAGCTCGCCCCGCTCCACCCGCTGCCGGCGAAGCTGCTCGAGCACCGGCGCTACGCCAAGCTGAAGAGCACCTACGTGGACGCCCTGCCGGCGCTCGTCGATCCGACGACGGGGCGGATCCACACCACGTTCAACCAGACCGTGACCGCGACCGGGCGGTTGAGCTCCTCCGAGCCGAACCTGCAGAACATTCCGATCCGCACGGCCGAGGGACTCCAGATCCGCGCGGCCTTCCTGCCGGCCGCGACCGGCTGGCGGTTCGTGGCGGCCGACTACTCGCAGATCGAACTGCGGATCCTCGCCCACCTCTCCGGCGACGCCGCGATGCAGGCCGCGTTCGCCGCCGGCGAGGACATCCACGCGCGGACGGCGGCGGCGGTGTGTGGGGCGGCAGCCGCCGACGTCACGCCGGCGATGCGGCGGCTGGCGAAGGCGGTCAACTTCGGCATCCTCTACGGGCAGTCGGCCTTCGGCCTGGCCAAGGCCCTCGGCATCCCGCAGGCCGACGCCGCGGAGTTCATCGCCGGCTACTTCCGCGTCTTCGCCGGGGCCGCGGCCTTCATGGACGACGTGCTCGATCGCTGCCGGCGCGACGGATTCGTGACCACGATGCTCGGCCGCCGCCGGTCGATCGCCGGCGTCCGCGATCGGGACCGCCGCCGCAATGCCGCCGGCGTGCCCGCCCTCACGCTGCCGGAGCGGGAGGCGGTGAACACGGTCGTGCAGGGATCCGCCGCGGATCTCATCAAGCTGGCGATGCTGCGGGTCGACGCCCGCCTGCAGGCCGAAGGCCGCCGGGCGGCGCTGGTGCTCCAGATTCACGACGAGCTGCTCCTCGAGGCGCCCCCGGATGAGGTGGCGGCCGTCGAGCGGCTGGTGGCCGACGAGATGCGGCAGGCGATGGCGTTGACGGTGCCGATCGAGGTCGCGGTGCACGCGGGCGGCACCTGGGCGGAATGCGAGTGATGAGGACCATCCTTCAACCTGGCGTGGTTCGCTGGTCGGGGTTGCCCATGCCCCATCGCCGGAGGTTCGCTACGGCCTTCCGGGCCTTCGCTCTCTCGGAGGCGGCTGCGCTCCGGCGGGCACCGATCCGCCGCAGGCGGATCGGTCGTTGCCTGCGCTGGCCGCCTACGCCGGCTCCCGGGGCACGGGCAACCCCTTCCGAATGCTGTTTCAGCAAGAAGTTTTTTGAGCGAGAGAATCGAGGCGATTTCGAGTGAGGCGGCGATGATCGTCATCGGGCTCGTGGGTCGGATCGGCGCGGGGAAGTCCACGGTGGCGCGGATGTTCGCGGCGCTGGGGGCCGACGTCATCGACGCCGATGCCGTCGCCCACGAGGTGCTCGACGATCCGGAGGTGCGGGCGGCGGTCGTGGCGCGGTTCGGAGCCGAGGTCGTCGACCCGGCCGGCCGCGTCGCGCGGGCCGCCCTCGCGGCGCGGGTCTTCGGGCCGACGCCCGATCACGCCACGGCGCTGGCGGACCTGGAGGCGATCGTGCATCCGGCGGTGCGGACGCGGATCGCCGCGCGGCTGGCCGCGCTGCGGGCGGCCGAGGAGGTGGACGGCCGGCGGCGGGTCGCGGTGCTCGACGTTCCCTTGCTCGTGCAGTCAGGATGGGACGCGGCGTGCGACCGGCTCGTCGTGGTGGCCTGCACCGAGCAGGTCAGGCAAACTCGGCTCGCCGCCCGCGGCTGGAGCCCGGAGCAGATTGCCAGCCGGGACCGGGCCTGGGAGCGGAAGGGCGGCAGTCCACTGTCCCTGGCACGAGCGGCTCCCGTGGATACCTCCGGGGATCCGGCCTATACTGCTCGGGAGGTGGAACGGATCTGGAACGCACTCCCGTCTCGTTGAGCCGCGGGGTCGTTCCCGGCACCGGTCACCGCCAGCCTTCCGGGGTTCCCATGTCTTGCCGGTGCGTGGCTCCGCCACGCCCGGTCCCGCCTGTCTCTCCTCCACGATTCACACCTTCGACGTTCAGGTCGGGGCCTCCTCGCCCCGTGGGTGCCGTATGCCAGATGCCGATCCCCCACCGGACGACCATGACCGCGAGCCGATGTCCTTGGCGGAGGAGATCGCCGCCGAGTTCAAGGACGGAGGGGACGTCACGGGCCACTACGAGGCGCTCAAGAAGGGCGACTCGCAGGTGGCCGAGCTGCAGAAGCTCTCGATGCAGGAGCTGGTGGAACTCGCCCGGCGGGAGCAGATCGGCGACGTCACGGGCGCGAAGAAGCAGGATCTCGTGTTTCGCATTCTCCGCGAACGGGTGAAGCTCAACGGCCTGATGTTCGGCGAGGGCACGCTGGAGATTCTGCCCGACGGCTTCGGCTTCCTCCGCAGTCCCGACGCCCACTACCTCTCCTGCCCCGACGACATCTACGTCTCGCCCAGCCAGATTCGGCGGTTCGGCCTGCGCAACGGCATGAGCGTGGCGGGGCAGATTCGGCCGCCCAAGGAGAGCGAGCGCTACTTCGCCCTTCTCCGGGTCGAGGCCATCAATGGCGAGGATCCGGCCAAGCTCTCGACGCGGAGGTTCTTCGACGAGCTCACGCCGCTGCATCCCGACGAGCGGATCGTGCTCGAGACCACGGGCGAGGAGATCTCGACCCGCGTCGTCGATCTGATCGTGCCGATCGGCTTCGGCCAGCGGGGTCTGATCGTCAGCCCGCCGCGGGCCGGCAAGACGATCCTCCTGCAGAAGATGGCCAAGGCCGTGCTCGCCAACTATCCCGAGGCCTACGTCTTCATGCTCCTCATCGACGAGCGGCCCGAGGAGGTCACCGACATGGAGCGGCAGGTCAAGGGGCCGTCGTGCGAGGTGATCAGCTCCACGTTCGACGAGAACGCGAGCCGCCACGTGCAGGTGGCCGACATGGTGATCGAGAAGGCGAAGCGGCTCGTGGAGTATGGCCGTGACGTCGTCATCTTCCTCGACTCGATCACGCGGCTGGCCCGGGCCTGGAACGCCGAAGTGCCGAACTCCGGCAAGATCCTCTCCGGCGGCGTCGATTCCAACGCCTTGCAGCGGCCGAAGCGGTTCTTCGGCAGCGCCCGCAAGGTGGAGGAGGGGGGCTCGCTGACGATCATCGCCACGGCCCTGGTGGACACCGGCAGCAAGATGGACGACGTGATCTTCGAGGAGTTCAAGGGCACCGGCAATCTGGAGATCGTGCTCGACCGGCGGCTCGTGGACAAGCGGATCTATCCGGCCATCGACATCAACCGCTCCGGCACCCGCCGCGAGGAAATGCTGCTGGAACCCGACGAATACCGGCGCATCTGCGTGCTGCGGAGAGTCCTCGGCGACATGAACCCCACCGACGCGATGGAACTGCTCGTCAACCGGCTGTCGAAGACGAAGTCGAACAGCGAGTTCCTCATGTCCCTGAAGTCGTAGCGGCGGGGGCCTCATGGACGACGGTACTGGCAAGTCGAGGCCCCGTGGCGGCACGTCCGCCGTGCTGCCCTCGAACACCCGGGTGGCGGTGGTCGTGGCCCGCTGGAACGAGACGGTCACGCGGGGCATGCTCGGCGCGGCGCAGGCCAGGCTGGCCGCCGCCGGGCTGGCCGCTGACGCGGTGGACGTGGTCTGGGTTCCGGGTTCGTTCGAACTGCCGCTCGCGGCCGACCGGCTCGCCGCCACGGGCCGCTATGCGGCGGTTCTGTGCCTGGGCGCGATCATCCGCGGTGAGACGTCGCACGATCGGCACATCGCCACCGCCGTGGCCGGCGGCATCGAGCAGGCGGCGCGGGCGCGGGGACTGCCCGTCCTGTTCGGCGTGCTCACCTGCGACACTCCGGCCCAGGCCGCCGCCCGGTCGGGCGGCAGCGCGGCCGACGACTACGCCGGCAACAAGGGGGCCGAGTGCGCCGCCGCCGCCCTGGAGATGATCGCCGTGCTCGCGGCGATCGGCGGCCCGGCCGGACGGAGGGAGCCGACCACATGACACGACGCAGCCGGGCCCGGGAGGTCGCCCTCCAGGTGCTCTACCAGGTGGAAGTGAACCCCGGCACCGCCCCCCGCGACCGCACGCGATTCCTCAAGGGCCGTCTCCGCTCCGGGGCGCTGGTGGAGTTCGCGGAGTCGCTCATCGACGGGGTTGGCCGGCATCGCGAGGCGATCGACGCGGTGCTCGAGGACCGGTCGCGAAACTGGCGGGTGGCGCGGATGGCCGCCACGGACCGGGCGGTGCTGCGGATCGCCGTCTTCGAAATGCGGCACACCGACACTCCGGGGCCGGTCGTCGTGGACGAGGCCATCGAACTCGCCCGGCGGTATGGCAACGAGGCGTCTCCGCGGTTCGTGGCGGGCATCCTCGGCGGCCTGTTGGCGACGGGATGCACGGCGGCCGACCCTGTCACCCCGGTCACTTGATTCGAGGCTCGTTCGCGATGGCCATCTTCGGTTTCGGACGCAAGGACAAGCCCGCTACACCCGCCGACCCGCCGGCCGAACCGGCGACGGAGCGACCGCGCGGGATCCTCGACCGGCTGCGGGCCGGCCTGGCGAAGACGGCGCAGGTGCTCAAGACCGACGTTCGCGATCTCTTCAAGCGGGAGGGGCGGCTCGTGGACGAGCCCTTCCTCGAGGAACTGCGGGCCGCACTGATCCGCACCGACATGGGGCCCGCCGCCGCCGAGGCGATCGTCGCCGACGTCCGCGAGCGGCTCCGGGCCCGGGTCGTCGATCCCGACGTGGTGCTCGACTCGATCCGCACGCAGTTGCTGGCGCGGCTCGCGCCGGCCGAGGCGGGTCTGAAGGTCGCGGCCACCGGTCCCACCGTGATCCTCGTCACCGGTGTCAACGGCTCGGGCAAGACGACGTCGATCGCGAAGCTCGCCCGGCGGTTCACCCGCGACGGGAAGCGGGTCGTGCTCGGCGCCGGCGACACCTTTCGGGCGGCCGCCGTCGAACAGCTGGCGCTGTGGGCCGGGCGGCTCGGGGCGGAGATCGTTCGCGGTGAGCCGAACTGCGATCCGGCGAGCGTCGCCCATCGGACGGTGGCCCGCGCGGTCGAGGGGGGCTTCGACGTGTGCATCGTCGACACCGCCGGCCGGCTGCAGACCCAGTCGAACCTGATGCAGGAGCTCGGCAAGATCCGTCGCGTGATCGCCAAGCAGATCCCCGACGCCCCGCACGAAACGCTCCTCGTCATCGACGCGACCGCCGGCCAGAACGCCCTCTCCCAGGCCAAGGGCTTCAAGGAGGCGGCCGGCTGCACGGGGATCGTGCTGGCGAAGCTCGACGGCTCGGCCCGCGGGGGCGTGATCGTGCCGGTGGCGGAGCAGTTCGGCCTGCCGGTGAAGTTCGTGGGGGTGGGGGAGTCGGCCGACGACCTCGAGGCCTTCGATCCCGGGGCATTTCTCGCCGCGTTGCTCGAAGGCGCGCTGGCTGACGGCGGCTGACGGGCCACCGGTCGACGCAGCCCGCAGGGTTTGCCACGGGAGCGGTCCGGTCGAGCAAGGTGTGCGGCGTCGCGTCGCCGCCGTCACGGTGGCCAGGGTGTCTCGTCCGATAGACCGCGTGGGGGGAACGGCGCCCGTTTCGGCGGATCGGGCGCATTCTCATGTTGCAACGCCGGACGATCGGCCTCTGCGCCGATCGTCCTTCACACCTCCGATTGGGAGCTTTGGAAACCATGCGCAAGATCGAGTTCAAACTTCCGCTGTGGGTGGCGGCGGGTCTGTTGACCGCCACCCTCGGCGCCGCCGAGACCTATGCCCAGACCGCCCCTGTGGTGCCCAACGTGCCGCAGGAAGACGCCTATCAGATGCGGGCGTTGCCTCCCGAAGAGGCGGCCGCTGAAGCGAGCGCGGAGACCGGTCCGGAACGGTACCTGGAGTTCGAGCCGCTGAAGAGCCGGGGCATCAACACCTACGGCTGGATCAACGCCGGGATCGGTGCCAACAACTGGGGCAGCCCCTTCAACGGCCCGATCACTTTCAACGACCGCAACTGGCAGGGCCAGATGAACCAGCTGTACCTCGTTAACGAGCGGCTGCTCGATGTCGAGAACGGCCGGTACTTCGGCGGCCGCGTCGACCTGCTCTACGGCACCGACTACATCTACACCACGGCCCGTGGCCTCGACGGCAACCTGTTCAACCAGACGAACCAGTGGGGCGTGACCGGAGCCCCGTCGTGGGTGTCGAGCAAGGACTACGGCCTGGCGATGCCGCAGCTCTACGGCGAAGCAGGCTATGGCAACCATGCCGTCAAGTTCGGCCACTTCTACACGATCATCGGGTATGAAGTCGTGCCGGCCATCGGTAACTTCTTCTACACGCACGCCTACACGATGCAGTATGGCGAGCCGTTCACCCACACCGGCATCCTCGACACCTGGACGGTCAACGACCAGCTGACGGTGTACGCCGGTATCACCAATGGCTGGGACAACTTCAGCGACCCCATCAACATCCTGGGGATCGCCAATCCCGGCTATCCGGGGGCGAACAGCAACGCCGCCTTCCTCGGCGGTGTGACGTTCAAGAACTCGGATCAGACCCAGGCCCTGACGGTGACCACGTCGAGCGGCAACGAGATCGGCGGCTTCACGTCGCCCCTCGCGACCATCGGCAACCGGTCGGTGATCAGCACGGTCTACACGAACGAGCTGAACGACAAGCTGACCTACGTGTTCCAGAACGACAACGGCTGGCAGTTCAACGCCATCGGGGTCGCGGAGACGATCGGCCAGCAGCGGGGCACGGCGCAGTGGTACGGCATCAACCAGTACATGTTCTACAACTTCACCGAGACGCTGATCGGCGGCATGCGGCTGGAGTGGTTCCGCGACAATAACGGGTATCGGGTGTTCAATCCGATCCGCAACTACTGGGCCGGCGGGCCGTGGCAGGGTGGCTACCAGGGCAACTTCTGGCAGGCGACCTGGGGCCTGAACTGGCGGGCCACCAACAACTGGATCATCCGCCCCGAGCTGCGGTATGACTGGTACTCGCCGGACAAGGCCGGCACGCCGCTGCCCTTCGGCCGCAACAGCGACCAGTACGGCCAGTTCTACGGCGGCTGCGACGCGATCTGGCAGTTTTAGCTTTCCCGGCTGCCGGGCCATCCATGGCCCCGGCAGCCTCCGCCAGCCGCGGGCACAGCCAAGGTGTGCCCGGGCTGGCAGCGGCGGCCCTCCCGGCCGCCTGATGACGAGCAGACCAGCGGGGTCCACCGGAAACGGTGGGCCCCGCGGCGTTTGGTGGCGTGCCTGGGAACTGGGCCTGTGGCTCCACGACCCGCATTCGCAAGCCTGGAGGCTTGCGCCACGGGGTGGCGTGCCTGGGAACTGGGCCTGTGGCTCCACGACCCGCATTCGCAAGCCTGGAGGCTTGCGCCACGGGGGTGGCGTGCCTGGGAACTGGGCCTGTGGCTCCACGACCCGCATTCGCAAGCCTGGAGGCTTGCGCCACGGGGGTGGCGTGCCTGTCGGTCGTGGCTGGCTGCCGGGAAGCCCGAAGCGTGAGCTGAGGGAATGCGCGTCGCTCCACTGGAAACCGATTCGCCTCCGCTCGGCTCGCGCCGCGGGCTTCAAGGGCACGGGGACGGAACCACGCAGCAATGAAGATGCCATCCCTGTAGCGGCGGTCTCTGACCGTCGAATCCGGCCGTGGCTCTACGGCCCGCCCTGCGAAACAGCCGCTTTCGACGGTTTTTTTCGCCGCTCGGCGGGTGTCTAGGAGCGCGCAAGTCGAGCCACCAGCGCGAGCCCAGGGTATTGAGGAAGAGTGCGTAATCTGCGCAAGCGGCAAAGTTTTACAGATTTGCCCCCTCTCGCTAGCCTGCAAACCGACTTTTGACGCTCGGACGCTCGCGGCCGGACTCGTTTCCGCCCGATGAGACCTGTCAGGGTTTCAAGGAGGGAAAATGACGACGACTCTGCCATGCCGTTTGGTTTCGATTGAGTTTTTCCGGGCTTCCCGTCTCCTGGCAGGGGCGATCGCGCTCGTCTGCTGGGCAGGCGTCGGCCTCGCCGCCGACGGCTGGCTGACCAGCTACAACGACGCGCTGGCCGCCGCGGAACGGACCGGCCGGCCGATCCTGACGGTCTTCACGGGCAGCGACTGGTGCCTCCACTGTCGCAAACTCGAGGAAAAGGTCCTGCACACCGACACGTTCAACCGCTGGGCGGAGGATCGGGTCATCCTGCTCATGATTGACCTGCCCCAGCAGGGCATTTCCCAGGAGGAACGCCAGTCTCGGTCGCGGGTGTGCATCAAATATGGCGTCCGGTCGTTCCCCAGCACCCTCCTGATTGGGCCGGATGGCGGTCGAATCACCGGCCAGTCGGGCTACGCCGGGCAGTCGGCCGAGGCCTGGGTGGCGGCCATGGACGGGCACCTGCCCCCGATTGCCGGGAAGGCCACGGGTCCGGCCGGCGAGGCGGACGAGGTGCTTTCGTCCCTTGATAAGGCCGTGGAGACGGCCCGGGATGCCAAGCGGCCGATCCTGCTCATGGTCTCCCGGCGGGGGGATGCCGAGGCCACGACCCGGGTGGCGTCGCTGATCAACGATCCGGAGTTCGAGTCGCTGACCCGGGATCACTTCGTGGTGGCGAGCGTGCCGCAGGCCGCCGATGCGTCGCCGACCGGGGCGAAGCTCGATGACCTGGTGGGCAGCGCCGAACTCGCCGCCGACGGCATCGAGTTGATCGTCACCGACGACGGCAAGACCCCGCTCTACACGCAGTCCGGAGCCCAGCCGCCCCATCGGATCGTCTCCGGCTTGCGCCGCTTCCTCGCCGCCCGCCAGACCGTGCGGCGGTGATCCCGCGCCGACGGACGGTCGGCCCTCTGTGAGCCGCAGATCGATGTCCGCCACGGGCGAGCAGCGCGGACGCAAACCGCTCCCGAACGGCATTGGCGGGCCTGGAGTCGCCGCCGTATCCTCTTTAGCCGGCACATTCGGAACCTCCGTGGCGTTGGGTTCACGGCGGGGGCGATGATCTTAAGGGTATGGCCTGCAGGCCGCGTTCCTCCAAGGGGTTCATGTCCATGGGGCATCAAGCTAAGCAAACAGGCCTTCGGTTCTGGCGGGTCGTGGGCGCATTGGTGGTGTCTGCCGCGACCCTGTGGCTCATGCCGGCAGGGGTGGCTCAATTTGGCGGCGGCGGCGGCGGTGGCGGCCTCGGCGGTGGCGGCCTCGGCGGTGGCGGCCTCGGCGGTGGCGGCCTCGGCGGTGGCGGCCTCGGCGGCGGCGGCCTCGGCGGCGGCGGCGGCCTCGGCGGCGGTGCCGGTGGCGTCGTAGTCGATGCCCGGGGCGTGCTGCGGATGCAGACTGCACCCGATGCCCGCCTGTCAGCCCAGCACCTCAAGGCTGCCGTGGCGGCGCTACCCGGCGATCTGAAAAAGGCGGCTCCGCTGCGGAAGGTGGCGCTTTCCCGGCTGGAAGCCGAAGTGGCGAAGGCCGTGGCGGCCGGCCGAGGGATTCCCGAGGAGCTTGCCAAGCTCGCGGGTCTGACCCGCGTGCAGTACGTCTTCGTCTACCCGGCCGCAGCGGGAACTGCCGGTGAGATCGTGCTCGCCGGCCCCGCGGAGCCGTGGGTCACGGATGCCACGGGCCGGGTGTTGGGCGTGGAGAGCGGACGCCCCACGGTGCTGCTCGAGGATCTGGCGGCGGCGATCCGTTGCTTTCCCCCGGGCCATCCGCAGGATGCGGTCCTGGGCTGCTCGATCGACCCGCGGCCGGAGGGCTTGGCCGCCATGCAGCAGTTCATCGCCAAGATCGGCCGGGTCAACCCGCAGGCGGGGGTCGATGCGATCGTGCAGGGGCTCAAGGAGTCGCTCGGACCGCAGACCGTGAGCGTGCAGGGTGTGTCGCCGACCACGCACTTTGCCCAGGTGCTGGTCGAGGCCGACTACCGCATGAAACTGATCGGCATCGGACTGGAGCGGCCGCCCGTGGCGATGAAGGCGTGGGCCGACCTGGCGTCCGCGGGGAGTGTGGCGGCCAACGCCTTGCAGCGCTGGTTCTTCGTGCCCGACTACCAGTGCATCCGGATCAGCGCGGACGACCTGGCCGTCGAACTGGTGGGCCAGGGCGTGAAGCTGTGCTGTGCCGACGAAGTGGTGCTGCCGGGTGGGCGGCGGATGCAGGCCGAAAAGGCCTCCGGTGCGGCCAAGCAGTACGCCGACACGCCTACGGCCGGGCCGGCTGGGGCGCGGAGACCCTGCGCAGCGAGAAGACGTTTCCCATCGAGCGGTTCAATCGGCCGACGGAGGTGGAGCCGGTGATCAATGCGATGTGGCGCGGCAACCGGCTGCTGACGCCCATCGGCGGCGGCGTGACGGTGCAGCCGCGGATGGCGCTCGACGCCCCGAACCTGCTCATGGACGAGAAGCAGAACGTGGCGTCCGCCCATGCGGCAGCGCGGAACCTGCCCGTCGGCCGGTGGTGGTGGGACTGACCGCCGACCGCATCACGTCCGGAAGCGGGCGGCCTCGGCGTTGAGCTCACCGATGGACCGCCGCAGCTCGTCGAGCGACGCGGTGAAGGCTGCCAGCGAGGCCGCCGATTCGCCCGCGTCGGCCCGCAGCGTCTCCATGGCGTCGCGGATTTGGCGGGCGCCCTGCGACTGCGTCTGCATGCCGTCGTGGACCTGCTCCAGCGAGCGGGTCACGGACTGGACGGGCTCGATGATCCGGCCGAGCTTCGCGCTTACGTCGGCCACCTCGCCGATCCGCACGCTGACCTCATTGCGGAAGCGGTCCATTTCCATCGTGCCGCTGGAGACCGCGGCCTGCATGTCGCGGACCATCCGCTCGATGTCCTTGGTGGCCAGGGCCGTCTGATCGGCGAGGCGGCGGATCTCCTGGGCCACGATCCGGAAGCCGCGGCCCGACTCGCCCGCCTTCTCGGCCTCGATCGTGGCATTCACCGAGAGCAGGTTCGTCTGGTCGGCCACCTTGGCGATCGTGGTCACGACCGACGTGATGCCGCTGGCCCGCTGGCTGATGGTGGAGAGCTTCCGGGTGAAGGCGTTCATCGCCTCGTCGAGCTGCTGCATCGAGGCCGTCATGCTGTCGAGCCCGCCGCGGCCCTGGTCGGCCACGCTGGCGGCCTCGCGGGCGATGCCCGTCACGCTCCCGGTCGCCGCGAGGAGCTGCTCGCTGGTCCCGGAGATCTGGGCCACGGCGGCCGAGATCTCCTGGGTGGATGCATTCAGGCTGCGCACGGCCTTGTCCTGTCGGCCGAGGGCCACCGCGGCGTCCGCCTCCACGCTCGAAAGCCGCTCGCCCGCCGCCTGAATGCGGCCGATCAGTCCGCCGAGCGACCGCGTCATGCCTCCGAAGGCGGCCAGGAGCCGGCCCATCTCGTGCCGGCCGCCCTCGTCCACGCGGACGGTGAGGTCGCCCGCCGCGATCGATTCGGCGACCGTGAGTGCCTGCCACACCGGATCGGCGATCGACCGCACCAGCCACAGGGCCGCCAGCACGCCGGGTAGGCCGACGACGAGGCCCGCCGCCGTGGCGGCCGCCGCCTGCCGCCACAGCACGTCGCGGCTGGACCGCGTCGAGATCGCGACGAGCACGGCGCCGGCGGGCCGGCCGTCGGCACGGCGGACCGGCGCCGCGACCCGGTACTCGTCGGCCGCGAACCGGCCGGCTGGCCGGCCGGAGGCGATGCAGTCGCGGGCCAAGGCGACGTCGGCCTGCGGCAAGGCCGCCAGCGCGTCGGACGACGTGCCGGTCTCGTCGAGGCGGCGGGTCATCACCGCCGTGAGCTGGGGGTCGAGGATGCGGACTTCCCGCACGTCGCCGCCGACGAGTTCGCCCACGAGCCGCCGCAGCCCCAGATTCCGGTCCGGTTGCTCGGGCATCGGCGTCGGGGCGGTGATCGCGCCGGAGGCGGCCGACTCTGCGTCGGACTGACCTTCCGCGGCGAAAGCCACGGCCCGCGCGAGAACTCCGGCCGCGGCATCACCTCCCGCTCGGGCCTGGTTCAGCACCGCGTGCCGGGCGGCCATCGTCTGCAGGAGGGTGTTCACCAAGATCGCCGCCAGCACCAGGAGCGTGGCGGTCAGACCGATGCGTGAACGAAGCGACATGAGGATTCCTCCGCGAGGGGGCGCACGGGCCTGCGGAGAAAACCTAGTTCGCCATCGACCGCCACGCCACCGTCCGGTTCGGCGGCACGACCGTTGCGACCGTCGTGACCGGTGTCGTGGCGGGCTCGATGGCGGCTGCCATCGCCGCCCGCGGCCGCCGCAGCGTCGCCGCAGCGCCACAGCCGCCGATCGGCAGCAGCAAAAACGCCGGCGCCAGCACCCAGGGCAGCCAGACGGGCAGCCCCTGGCCGGCGGGAGGAGCGGGAACGGCGGTCGGCACCAGCGACGTCATGCGGCCGAATTACCCGCGCGGCCCCGCCCGAGGCAAGGCCGATCCCGCGCGGTGCACTCCGATGCCGGGAGCGGCTTTGCGCATCCCGCGTGTTTCCCCAAAAAGCCCCGGGTGGCAACCCGGGGACACCGGGTGTGAAAACCATCCCGTCATCCACGCCGCACGCTGGAAACCGCTTGTACGGTTCCGGCTCGTATCGCATGGCACGCGGGATCGCGATTCGACCCGGAGTCCCCCGGCTCCCGCCGGGGGCTTTTTGTGGGAGCGGCGTGCCCAAGAAGCCCCGGGTGGCAACCCGGGGACACCGGGTGTGAAAACCATCCCGTCATCCACGCCGCACGACGGCACGCGCTGCCCATCCAGGGCTTTTCCCTGGGCAACCAGTGGCCGAGGCGGGGATCGAACCCGCACACCCCTTGCGGGATACGGGATTTTAAGTCCCGTGCGTCTGCCAGTTTCGCCACTCGGCCTGAACCGGGCAGCATACCGTGACCGGACCGGCACCGGTGTTTTCCCCATGCCGCAGGCCGGTCGGCTTCCTTTTCCGCGGCCGCGTCCGACAATCGCGTCCGCGAATACCCTCCTGCCAGGAAACACGAGCCTTGCCCGACGCCGCTCCCGCCATGGCATTCCCAGGAATCGACGGCTTTCTCGGCACCCGGGCGTCGCTGGGCATGGACGTGGTGCTCGTCGGGCTCATGGCCTTGCTGCCCGTGCTGGCCTGGAGCATCGCGGCCGTCCGCCGCGGTCGCTATGGCCTGCACAAAGGCCTGCAGTTGTTCATCGCCGCGGCCCTTGCGGTCGCGATCGTGGTCTTCGAGATCGACGTCCGTCTGGTGAGCGACTGGAAGACGCGGGCGGCCCCGAGTCCGTGGTGGCCGGGCGGCGTGCTCGCGGCACTGGCGATCCATCTGGTGTTCGCCGTGACCACGTTCGTGCTCCTGGTGTGGGTTCTGTGGGAGGCGCTGGCCCGTTTTCCGTCGCCCCCCGTGCCAGGCACGCACGGCCTGCGGCATCGCCGCATGGCCCGGCTGGCCGCCGCCGACCTCGTGCTTACGGCCGTGACCGGCACGGTCTTCTACTGGCTGGCCTTCGTGGCGAGCTGACGCTGCGCCGGGGCGTCCGCGGCGCCGAACCAGCGGCACAGCCCGATGCCGCCGAAGTAGAGCAGGCACAGCGGTGCCGCCAGAAACAGCATGCTGTACGGGTCGGCGGGCGTGAGCACGGCCGACGCGATCACGATCACCAGCACCGCAATCCGCCACTGCGACGCATACGTCTCGGCCTCGACGACGCCGATCCGCTCCAGGAACAGCATCACCAGCGGCAGCTGGAAGCCGATGCCGAAGCCGATCGGCAGGATGAGCACGAACGACAGCCACTCGCTGATCCGGGGATCGGGGTCGAGGCCGAGCCACTCGTTAAATTTCAACAGATAGTCGAGCACGAAGTCGAAGACGAAGAAGAAGGCGAGAAGCACGCCGGCCAGGAACAGGCCGATGCTGATCGGCAGGAACGTCCACACCCAGCGCTTCTCGTGCGGGTAGAGCCCGGCCGCCACGAACGTCCACAGTTGGAAGAAGATCCAGGGGCTCGCGAGCACGACGCCGACGAGCAGCGCCGCCTTCACGTAGATCCCGAAAGCCTCCTGGGCGGAGAGGGTGGTGATGCTGACCCGTGGGTCGCGGGCCATCGGCTGCCAGAGGAGGACCGGCACCAGGGAGTCGGTGGCGAAGGCGACGGCGGTGCCTGACCGCGCGGTCGGGCCGGTGCCGAGCACCTGCGCCAGCCGGTCGGCATGCACCTCGCGGAGCTCGAAGGAGAGTCCGCGGTTCACGACTGCGTCGCGGACCTCGTCCCGCGAGTAGGGCAGGGCGGGGCCGCCGCCCGCCCGTGGCCGCCACTCGTCGAAGGTCTCGAGGGCCCGCCGCGAGTAGTAGGTGCCCAGGGCCCGTCGCAGAGGATCCTCGATGAGATGCACGACCGGCCGGGCGACGAAGAAGCCGAGGAGCACGGCCACGGCGAGGCCGGCGGCGGCGCGGATCAGGCAGGTCCGCAGTTCCTCCAGGTGCTCGCCGAACGTCATCGTCGAGCTTTGGAACAGGTCGTCGTCGGTCGGGCGGGGCATGCTTCGACTCTACTTCAAAATCGGGCGGCGTGCGGTCGTGACCCCGAGTCCCCCGGCTTCCGCCGGGGGCTTTTGGGGGGTGTCGCGCGTGTCCACAAGAAGCCCCGGGTGGAAACCCGGGGGCTCCGGGCATAATCACCACCGCGGCATCCATGCCATGCTGGATGGCGGCACGCGCTGCCCCGGTTCGACCCCGCATCGCATGGCACCCAGGAAGGCATGCCACCCGGAGTCCCCCGGCTTCCGCCGGGGGCTTCTTGGGGAGGCGAGTACGTCCAAAAGCCCGGGAGCACCACTCAGGCCCCGTACTTGCCGAACCGCTGGGCGTGGGCCATCGCCAGGAGCATGAGGTGCTTGGCGGGAAAGATCCCGAAGCCGCCACGGAGGCAGTCGCGCTCGGAGAACTTGGTCAGGCCGTCGGGGCGGCAGGTATCGGCGACGAGGAGCGTCGGCACCGGGTGCCAGGAGTGGCTCTTGAGCCTGCTGGGCGTCGAGTGGTCGCCGGTCACGATCAGCACGTCCGGCCGCAGGGCCTCGATCTGTGGGATCGCGGCGTCGAGCTCCTCGATCCGCTTCACCTTCTGCTCGAAGGCGCCGTCCTCGCCGGTCGAGTCGGTGTACTTGAAGTGCAGGAAGAAGAAGTCGTAGTCGTTCCAGGCCTTCTTCAGCTCCGCGATCTGCTCGCCGAGCGACTGGGCCTTGCCGACGAGCGTCATGCCCACGAGCCGGGCCAGGCCCTTGTACATCGGGTAGACGGCGATGGCCGCCGCCTTCAGGCCGTAGAGCTCCTCGTAGGAGGGCAGGGCGGGCTTGGCGGCGAAGCCGCGGAGCACCATGCCGTTGGCCTTCTGTTCGTCCTTGAGAATCACGCGGGCCTGCTTCACGAACTCCTGGGCGACCGCGGCCGTCTTGGCGGCAGCGGCATGGGCCGGCTGCGGATCGAGCGGGGCGACGCCCACGGCCTGCGGGTCGGTGTCGGCGACGCGGCCGTCGAGACCCGGGCCGCGGAACACGACGACGAAGCGGTGCTCCTTCACCGGCTTCACGAACGTCTCCACGCCGGGGATCTTCACGCCCTGCAGCTTCTCGACGACGGCGAAGCTCTCCTCCGAAGGAATCCGGCCGGCGCGGCGGTCGGAGATCTTGCCGGCGGCGTCGAGGGTGCAAAAGTTGCCCCGGGCGGCGACGTCGTCGGGCCCGAGCTCGAAGCCGATGCCGGTGGCCTCGAGGGCGCCGCGGCCGATCTTGAACTCGAGCGGGTCGTAGCCGAAGAGCCCGAGATGGCCGGGGCCGGAGCCCGGTGTTATCCCGGGGAGCACGGGGATGCTGGAACCGGAGGTGCCCCGCGCCGCGAGCCGGTCGAGGTTGGGAGTGTGCGCCGTTTCCAGTTCCGTGCTTCCGCCCGCCGTGAGTGGCAGCCCGCCGAGGCCGTCGGCCACGAGCATGACGATCTTGGAGGCGTTCTTCTCGGCGAGTTCGCGGATCAGGTCGTGTTCGGTCACGGGGGGTGGACTCCTGGCTGGTGGCTCCGGCGGCTCGTTGCCCGGTCGGCAACGGCTCGGCTACAGTTTGGCCGGTTCCGGCCGCAGGCCAAGGCCAGGCGGTGCGCCGCGAGAAAAAACCGCGATCCCGAGACCGGCCGTCGTCCTGGAGAAAGTGTGCCGCATGAGTGTCATCCGTCCCAAGCCGCCCGAGGATCCGATCCACTACGACGCCGCCGCGACGATCGCCGCGGGCACCGTGTCGCGTGCCGGCCTCGAGGCCCTGACGCCGCGGCTCGATGCCGCCCGTGCGGAGAGCCTCGCCGACCTCGACCGCTGGCGGGCCGGCGGCACGCGGCCGGATGAGGTGCTCGATCCTGCGTTCATCGACCTGCCCGACCGGCTGCTCGCCGACTACGCCCGCGAGCGGACGACGAGCGAACTGTTCGCGATCCTGCAGACGGCGCGGCGGATTCGCGAGGCGGTGGACCGCGTGATCGTGCTCGGCATCGGCGGCTCCTACATGGGCACGCGGGCCCTGTTCGAGGCCTGCTGCCACCCGTTCCACAACGAACTGCCCCGGGGCGAGCGCGGTGGCCGGCCGCGGCTCTCCTTCGAGGGCTTCAACATGGACAACGACTCGGCGCAGGGCCTGCTCGACCTCGTGGCTCCCGCCGGCAAGCCGCGGAGCGACGACCTGCTCGACCGCTGGGCGGTGCTCGTCGTCAGCAAGAGCGGTGGCACGCTGGAGACGGCCGTGGCCACACGGCTTTGCTTGCAGAAGCTCGCAGATGCAGTCGGGCATGACCAGAAGCGGCTGGCGCAGGTCGTGGTGCCCGTGACGGGCAAGTCGGGCCGGCTGGCGGACCTCGCCCGGGCCATCGGCTGCCCCGATGTATTCGACATTCCCGACGGCGTCGGCGGTCGGTTCTCCGTGTTCACGGCGGTCGGCCTGCTGCCGGCGGCGATCGTCGGCATCGACGTGGTGCGGCTGTTGGAAGGGGCCGCGGCGATGAACCGCCGGTTCCGGGAGGCACCCGTGGCGACGAACCCCGTGCTCCAGTTCGTGGGCGTCGGCCACTTGGCCGAGGAGCAGGGGGCCACGATCCGCGTGCTCTCCTCGTGGAGCAACCGGCTCGAGGCTGTCGGCCTGTGGTACGACCAGCTGCTCTCCGAAAGCCTCGGTAAGGCCGAGAAGGGGGCCACGCCGCTCACGGCCGTGACCACCCGCGACCTGCACTCCCGCGGCCAGCAGCATCAGGAGGGCCGCCGTGACAAGCTGATCACGAACCTCGTCGTCGGCGAGCCGCGCCGCGACCGGCTGACGCTGCCGCAACTCGGCCCCTACGGGGCAAACCAGGACAAGCTCGACGATCTCGTCGGCACGACCTGGCCTGAGATGCTCGCGGCGGCGGTGGGCGGCACGAACGAGGCCTACGCGCAGGCCAAGCGGCCGACGGCCGATCTTGTCTTGCCACGTGTGGACGAGCACACGGTCGGCCAGCTGCTGCAGATGCTCATGCTGGCCACCGTCGTCGAGGGCCGCCTCGTGGGCACGAACCCCTACGGGCAGCCGGGCGTCGAGGCCTACAAGCAGAACATGATGCGCCGGTTGCGGCCCTGAGGGTCCGGCGAAAACTCAACGTGCCGTCATGCGGCATGGAAGGCGGGGTGGTTTTTGCGCCCGGAGTCCCCGGGTTTCCACCCGGGGCTTCTTGGGCCGCGTGTGTTCCTCACACAAAAAGCGCCCGGCGGGAGCCGGGGAGGATGTTTCACGCGAACCTTCGGTATCGTTCGGCATGGATGGCGGGGTGGTTTTTGCGCCCGGAGTCCCCGGGTTTCCACCCGGGCCTTCTTGGGTCTGCGCGCCGCTCACACAAAAAGCCCCCGGCGGGAGCCGGGGGACTCCGGGTCGCCCGCCTTCCCGCTCACCATGCGCTGCGGTTTCGAACCGGGAAATCACACGGCCCGCATCCGGTATAGTTCCCGGCGCCCGACACCACGCGGAGACCCACCGATGTCCGTCACGCTCACCTGGACCGGCCACGCCACCTGGCTCGTCGACACCGGCCACGGCACGCTGCTCGTCGATCCCTTCTTCGACGAATGCCCTGGTTGCAGCACGCAGGCACAACACGTGGCCTGCGATGCGATCCTCGTCACCCACGGCCACTTCGACCACGTCGCCGACCTCGTGGCCATCGCCCGGCGGACCGGCGCGAAGGTGTTTTGCAACTGGGAGATCGGCCAGTGGCTCGGCAGGCAGGGCGTCGAGAACGTCCAGCCGATGAATCACGGCGGCCGCGTCGCCGTGCCGGGTGGGACGGCGAAGATGGAGATCGCCTGGCACTCGTCGAGCCTGCCCGACGGCACGTACGGCGGCAACCCGTGCGGCTGGCTGCTCGACGTGGGCGGCGTGCGGATCTACGTCGCCGGCGACACGGCGCTGTTCTCCGACATGGAGCGGATCGGCCGACCCGACGCCGCGGGCCGCGGCCTCGACGTCGCCATCCTGCCCATCGGCGACCTGTTCACGATGGGGCCCGACGACGCGCTGGAGGCGGTCCGGCTCCTGCAGCCGAAACTCGCCCTGCCGAGTCACTACGGAACCTGGCCGCCGATCGAGCAGGATGCGGCGGCGTGGGCGCGCCGCGTGGAGGCCGCGAAACTCGCCGCGGCAACTGCGCCAGGTGTCGGTGAGCCGGTCAGGGTCGGGTAGCCGCGGTCGGGATGTCCACGGGCCGCGGCGGCGGTACGCGGACCTCGACCGTGTCGCCGACGACCCGCACGTCGAAGACCTCGACCTTCAGTTTCTCGTTGTCGCACCAGGCGCCGTCGCAGGACCGAAATCGCCAGGCGTGCCACGGGCAGGTGACGACGCCGTCCGCGAAGGGGCCCGAGCCGAGCGACGCACCCATGTGGGGGCAAAGGTCGTCCATCGCGTGGTACGCGGCGCCGTCGAAGAACACGGCCACGAGCCGGCCGGCGACCTCGAACGTGCGGCCTTCGCCGGCGGGTATGGTGCCGGTGCGGGTGACGGGCGTGAAGGGGACGTCGGCGGGTGTGGTGGTGGCGGACATGCGGTGTGGTCTCCGCCGCTATGATAGCGGCCATGAACGCGGTCGCACCGCCGTCCCGCATCCGGCTCCTTGCCCTCGACGTGGACGGCACCCTCACCGACAGCCGGCACGAGGTGCCGGCCACCGCCCGCGATGGGATCCGGCGCGTTCGATCCGCCGGCATCCGCGTGATGCTCGCGACCGGCCGCCGCTACCGCGACACGCTGCCCGTGGCGGAGGCCCTCGGCATCGACGCCCCGATCGTGACCGCGTCGGGGGCGCTGGTGAAGCAGCCGCCCTCCCATGTCACGCTCCAGCGGGCGGCCTTCGCGCCGGGAGTGCTCGCCGACGTCGTGGCGCGGATCGTGGCGGCCGGCCACGAGCCGATCCTGTATACCGACAGCTTCGCCCACGGCTACGACTTCCACTGCCGCAGCCTGGAGGGGGCCGACGCCGCCGCCAGCGGGGAGGGGCGGGGCGTGCGGGAATACCTCGGCCGCAACCGGCACCTGGCCGACGTTCGCGCCGACCTCCACGCGGCGCCGCCGGCCGACTCCTTCGCCGGCTTCGCCATGGGCACGCACGAGGAGATGCTGACGCTCGAGGCGAACCTCCTCGCGGCCCATCCGCAGCGGCTGTCGGTGCACGTCATCCGCAGCCCGCGGTATCGCGACTGGATGTGCGAGATCGCGCCCGCGGGCGTCAC
Source organism: Planctomycetaceae bacterium (assembly GCA_021300535.1). Taxonomy (GTDB): domain Bacteria; phylum Planctomycetota; class Planctomycetia; order Pirellulales; family UBA1268; genus QWPN01. Next base: position 20,897 of record JAJTED010000075.1, read on the forward strand.
CAAGTGGTCGGGCGTGACGTCGGTGGCGGCCCGCTGGGGCATCACGGCGGCGGAGATCTGCGTCGTCGGCGACGACGTGAACGACCTGCCGATGGTGCGGGAAGCCGGTCTGGGGATTGCGATGGGCAACGCCGTGGCCGCGTTGCGGGCAGCCGCCGACCGGGTGGTGGCCAGCCATGACGACGGCGGAATCGCGGAGGTGGCCGAACTGCTGCTTGCCGGGCTTGTCTAGATTGCCCGGTCGGCGTCGCCGGCGCCGACGCGGCTTGTGGCGGTCGGCCGGCATGCGTATACGTCCGGCGGCGGAAGTGCGTTCCGCCCCCAGGTTGCCGGCCCATGGACCTCAAACTGCATCGCCCGCGCGGCGCGTGCGCCGTCAGCGGCCGCCCATTCGTGGTCGGCGAGCCCTTCTTTTCGGCGCTCGTCCGCGCCGGTGGCGGTCTCGCCCGACTCGACGTCGCCGCCGAGGCGTGGACCGGTCCGCCTGACGGAACGCTCGCCTGGTGGCGGTCGGCCTATCCCGCGGCCGACGCGACCGGTCCCGAACTGGCGCCGGTGGACGTGCTGCTCGACGTGCTGGAGGAGCTTGAAGGACGGGCGGACGACGCGCCCCTCCGCTACCTGCTCGCGCTGCAGCTGGTCCGGCGCCGCGCCCTGCGGATCGTCGATGCCGCCGCCGAGCAGGCGGACGCCGGCGAACTGATCGTCGCCTGCCGCAAGCGGGACCGCGAATATCGCGTCCGGGTCGTGCCGCCGGCGGAGGCGACGGCCGCCGGTGTCGAGCAGCGGCTGATGACGCTGCTCTGGTCGGGAGGTGCGGCATGAGCCGTTGCATCGCGGTCGCGCTCGTCGTCGCCTGCGTCGCGTCGAGCGGCGCGTCGTGCCCGGGCGTGATTCGCGGCTACCAGATCGGCACCACGCCCCTGCCGCGGACGCTGCCGGCCAATCCGTCGCTCGAGCAGATCATCGCCACCGTCCATGACAACACCCAGCGGGTGCGGAGCTACGTGGCGCCGCAGGCGGTGCTCGTCGTGCCGGGCGTGCCCCGGCTCTCGGCCCGCGTGGCCTGCGAGCCGCCGCGGCGGTTTCGCCTGCAGGCGCGGACCGCCGTGACCGGCGACGAGCTCGACATCGGCAGCAACGACGACCTGTTCTGGCTCTGGATCCGCCGCCACGAGCCGCCCGTGATGCTCTTCTGTCGGCACGACCGCTACGCCGACTCGTCGGCCCGGCGGCTGCTGCCGATTCGCGCGGAGCAGATGCCGGAACTGCTCGGGCTGGTGACGTTCAGCCCGGCCGACCGCCACGAGGGCCCGTATCCGCTGCCCGACGGCCGGCTCGAAATCCGCAGCCACGTCGGCGGGGCCGCGCCGGAGCCGCCAGCCGGGGAGCGGCTCGTGAAGTCGACGATCCTCGACGGCATCACCGGGCTGGTGCAGGAGCAGCACCTGTTCACGGAGGCAGGCCGGCGGATCGCCAGCGCCCGCACGACCGGCCACCGCGTCGATGCCGCCTCCGGCGCCGCGCTGCCGCGGACGATCGAGGTGCATTGGCCGGAGCCGGGCATCGAGTTCAAGCTCGAGATCGCGGCAGTGACAACCAACATGCCTACGGGCGATCCGGGGCAGCTCTGGCAGATGCCCGCCTATCCAGGGTACGCGCCGGTGGACCTCGCCGATCCGTCGGTCGCGATCACGCCGCCCGCCGTGCCGTGAGCCGAGTCATTCGGCGTGGGCCTTCATCTTCTCACGGGCCCGGGACAGGGCCGGGCCGATCGAGCCCAGGGGCATGCCGGTGATCCGGCTGATCTCGCCGTAGCTGCGGGCCTCCAGGTGGTGGAGCCTCACGAGACGCGCCTCGTCGTCTGCGAGGCGAGCGAGCAACGCCTCGACCTCCTCGCGGTTCACGGTCTGTGCGGTGTCGTCGTGGCGCACTGGCGGCATCCCGGCGGCGGGCACGTGACCCGCCTCGAGCGTGCGCAGCAGCCCGCGCACGGCGACCCGCCGCGCGACGACGGCCAGGTAGGTCGGCAGGCTGGAGCGGCCCGCGAACGATCGGAGCACGGCCGCGTCGTTCCGCAGGCATTCGAGCAGGATCTCGGCGACGAGATCGTCGCGGTCGGCGGCGGAGAGCGGCAGCTGACGCTGGGCGGCCGTCCGGTCCACGACCCAGCGGAACAGGCCCGCGAACCGGTCCACGAAGGCGTCCCACGCCCCCGGCTCCCGGGCGAGGCAGGCCTCGACCAGGCGGGCGTCTGCGATCGCCAGCGCGGTCGGCGCGGTAGGGACTGGCTCGGACGCGGTCACGTCGCCCCTCGGCAAGGGTGGGTTCGCTCCCGTCGACGGCCCAAATTCGTTCGGCCTGTCCGGGCGGTCGACCCGTCTTCCGCAATGATAGGCCCGACCAGCCGGCTGCTCCAACGCCAGTCGCCGCGGAACGGGCAAAACGGCTCACGAAAATGGCCCGTCCGGTCGATTCCTGTTTCGTTGACAGGGTATTGCGATCCACCTACGATTCCCGGCGTCGGCGGTCCCGTGGGGCCCCGGCAGACCGTTGACCGGCCCATTCCCAGGAGTCTTCAGACATGACCCACGTCGTCGCCGAGCCGTGTTTCGCCTGCAAGTACACCGACTGCGTGGTGGTCTGCCCCGTCGAGTGCTTCTACGAGGGTGACAAGATGGTTTACATCCACCCCGACGAGTGCATCGACTGTGAGGCCTGTGTGCCGGAGTGCCCCGTGGAGGCGATCTTCCACGAGGACAACCTGCCGGCCGAGTGGAAGGACTTCAAGGCACTGAATGCCGAAATGTCGCCCCAGCTTCCGGTGATCACCGAGAAGAAAGAGCCGCTGTGCTGAACTCCCGTGGGCAAAGCCATCCATGGCCTTTGCCCACTTGATCGACCGCGGGAAACGCCGAGGGTTTCCCGGGTCGATGCCGCCGCATCCGGCGGCGGCGGTGGCGCGACATCCAAAGGCAGTTCTCGCGTGTGGCCTCGGCTTGCTTGACGCCTTCGCGACCACAGGTCGCTGCGGCGATCAACCCGGCCCGCTTGCTTTCGCGCCAGCCTCGCCATCGTGGCCTCGGCTTGCTTGACGCCTTC
>JAJTED010000076.1 GCA_021300535.1 Planctomycetaceae bacterium
CGGCCGCACAAGCGACGAGAGTGTCTGCGGCGTTTCCGGAAAGTTGCAATCGATTGCAACATTTGGACTGGACGCATCACTACGTCGTCGCCAACCACCCGCAGGCCGGCGAGCATCACGCTCGCCGGCTCCGCGAGGCGGACGCGAAGCGGTGGACGCAGGAGGCCGTTGGGGCGCTGCTGGGGGTCGATCAAGCTACTGTTTCGAAAACGCGGCAAAAAAGAAAACAACCGCTGGTCACGATGATCAGCGGTTGAACGGGCGTTCATTTCCTTTGCGTCTCGCTTCTGCGGCGAATCTGTTTTCGTATTCACCGCATGGCGAGCCTTCGCCGCCTCGGTCGCCTTCGCCTTGTCGAACTTCGACGCCTCCCCCCGACGCTCGCGTGCAGCGTGAGTGCGACGCCGAGACGGTCGAGGCCGTGATCCGAGACGACCCGGAGGCGCTAGCCGCGTTTCGGGAGGCGATGAAACATCAAGGGAAGGCCGACGACTTCTCTTACAATGTAAGAGAAGAGAGCAGCGGCAACTCCCGCGCCTACTCGATCTCCCGCGTGCAGCGTGAGTGCGACGCCGAGACGGTCGCGGCCGTGATGGCCGGCGAGCATCACGCCCGCCGGCTCGCCGCACCCGCCCGGCCTTCCCGCTGGGCCCGCCTCCAGGCCGTCGCCTCCAACCTGTTCGGCGGGCACGAGATCGCCGGCCTGCCGGCCTTCTCCCAAAACCTGGCGAGCCCCTCGACCATGCCCTGATCTAGCAACCGCAGGCCGAGCAACGCCGCCACCTTGGCCGCCTGGCCGAGCGTGAGGGCATCGTATCCCCGCATGAACCGGTCGAGGGTCGCCGCCGCGATGCCAGCGGCCCGGGCGAGATCGGCCGAGCAGTGTTCGCTCCAGGCGATCGCGTGGCGGATCTGGTCGTCGATCGGGTCGTCGAACCGCTCGCCGCGGGTCGGCGAGCCTGTGGGCCAGCTCATCCGGCCATCCTCCAGGCGGATGCCCTGCCCCCAGCCCCGTGCTGCCGGCCGCCGCCGCACCGACACCGTCCGCGAGATCGCCGTCGTGCTCACCCTCATGGTCGCGCTCATGGATGCCTCCCGGTTGAATGGTCTACCTCCGACACGGGGGACCGTTGTAGCGGAGTCGCAAATAACCGGCAACCCGAGCGCGGGGGCACCTGTCGAGGGGATCACCGCCGGGGCCGCCGCCGCGGCTTATTCGCGGCTTTCTTGGCCACCGCCGGCCGGGCGGGCCCGCGGCCGATGCGGACGAACCGGGCCAGGTCTTCGCGGAGCACGACCCACGAGCCGCCGATCTTCTCGCCGCGGATCTGCCCCCTGGCCGCCATCAACCGCACGTAGGCGGGCGACACGCCCGCGATGCGGGCCGCCTCGGTCACGGAGCAGTAGAGCGCCAGATTCATGCCGGAAGCGTACCGGCGACGACCTCGAACCGGCAAAGCCGGGCCCGGCGCCCGGGATTGGCACCATACGGTGCGATTGACTCGCGGGCGCCCTGCGGTCTTATCGCGTAGCCCACGGAGGGCACCATTCACGGAGGATCACCAACATGATCGCGATCGAAACCATGTTCACGAAGGCCAAGTCGACCGCACTCGCCAAGTGGCGGAGTTGGGTCAACGACATCGTCGACGAGGGCAAGGCTCCCGCCATGCTCGAAGTCCGCGAGGCGGCCGAGCTGCTGGGCGTGAGCAACGCCCTCGCGGAGCTGGAGGCCGACGCCAAGGCGCTCCGCGACGTGCGGCTCCTGGAGCAGCGGCTCGCCGCCACCAAGCAGGCGATCGCCGACCGCACCGCGGCCGACGGCGACCAGGCGACGATCCGCACCAAGCTGGCCGCCGCCAAGGCGGAGTGCCGCCGCCTGGAGAAGCTGGTCGGAGTCTCGCCGCTGCACTACCGCGTGGCGGATCTGGTCCGCAGTGTCGACACGATCCGCCGAAACCGGTGGCGAGTGTTCGACCGCGAGACGAAGCGCCGGCCGACCGGGAAGAAGAAGACGACCTCGAAGCAAAAGGTGACCGCATGATCGAGCACGCCCACTTCCGCGACCATGACCGCACCGGCTGGCACCCGCTGTCCGGTGCCCCGGCCCACATTCGCGCCGCCGTCAACCGGAAGCGATCCGCCGCCGGCCTCGATCCGATCCTCGGGCGCGAGGAGCTGCTCGAACTAGAGCGGCGGGTCGACCGCGTCAGGGCGGAGGCGATGACCCTCGCCCGCGGCCCGGCCGTGTGGATCGACCCGCAAAGCAGGCTGGCGCCGAAGGGCGTGGCACCGGCGGGGAACGGCCTGTTCCCGGCCGGCGGCATGGCCGCCTCGAAGTCGCCGGCGGCGATCCCGCGGACGACCGACTACCGGACGACCGTGCTCCTGGTCGTCGGGCACGGCCTGGCCCGCGGGCACGGGAGCCCCGGCACCATCGGCAAACGGATCGACCGCGGCGCCTACGGCAGCGCCGACCAGCTCAACGGCGAGCCCGGGTGGACGCTCCGCGACGGGCACGATGGCGGGATCGTCGCGCTCGCCGGGCCGGCCCTGCGGGCGGTCGCGAGCGACGTCGTCCCCCTGGTCGTGCAGTGGACGCCCGACATGGTGCGGGCCGATCACCGCGCCATGGTCGAACGGATCGAGAAGGGCGAGCGTGGGGTGTCGGCCAACTACATCGTCGAGGAGCGGCGGACCATGCGACTGCCGGAACCCACCGACGTGATCCTCCGCGGGCGGTTGGTCCACGTCGCGCTCCTCCCGGCCGGCGACGCTCCCGCGTTCCCGGCGGCGTTCGCCACCGTGTTCCGCATGAGGCCCGACACGCCCGCCGAGCTGCGGCGGCAACTGGCGGAGGTCGAGAAGGCGGCCCGGTGGCGGGCCAATCAAGCGGAAGGAAGTGGCCGATGATCGCGACGACGACACCGGCGATCACGCCACGGCAACGCGAGCTGCTGCACACGATCAAGCGATTGTCGGCCGACGCCAAGGGCGTGCCGCCGACGCTCCGCCAGATTGCCGGCGAGATGCGGATCCACTGGACGGCCGCCCGCAAGCTGGCCCAACGGTGTGAGGCCGCTGGCCACCTCCGCCACACGCCACGGGCGGCACGCTCGTGGGTCGTGCTCGACGAGCACCAGGAGGGCCGCCGGTGATCACACTGAACTGGGACGGCATGAACGGCGAGATCGGGGCGCTGATGGCGCGGTTCGGCGAGCTGCCCCGCCACATCGCGAAAAAGCACCTCCTGGCCGTCGTGAAGCGGGTCGGCCGCGAGGGCGTGCCGATCCTCAAGAGCAACACGCCGGTGGGCCGCACCAAGCGGATCAAGTCCACCATCGTCCGCGGCGAGTTCAAGCAGAACGTAAAGCGACGCGGCGGCGCCCTCCGCCGGGCCGCCACCGTCCAGGCCCGCTACAAGGGCCGCAACCGCGACGGGTTCGTCACGGGCACCCTCGGCTACAAGTTCGGCTGGGAGTCGCGCAAGGCGATCTGGCTGGAATACGGGACGAAGACGATCGCCCCGCGGGAGATGGTCGGTAAGACCATGCGAACGTACCGCGGCCCCCTGGCCTCGAAGCTGGCCGCCGCCATGGCCGTCGCCCTGGAGAAAGCCGCCAAGGAGTTGGAGAGCGGCATGAACCCGGGCACGGGCTACCGCCGCGTGACCTGACCAGGCCGGGCCCGGCCTCGACCTCGACCTCCAGGCTGCCACCCGGTTCTCCGTCCGGGGATGCCCGCCCCCAGCGACCTCCACCGCGGGGGCGGGCGGCGGCCCGGGGGCGGTGGGCCGCCAAGCAGGGGATTCCCCCGTCGAGTGACGCTGACCACGCACGCGTGAACAGGTATCATGCGTTGCATAGGAGGGAGCCTATGCGAGTCGTCAGCTACATCAGAATGAGCACGGGCCGGCAGGAGGCGTCGCCGGGCCAGCAACGCGCGGCGATCGCCGCCCACGCCGCGAAGCACGGCTACACGATCGCCCACGAATACGCCGATCTTGGCGTGAGTGGCGACCGCACCGACAAGCGGGTCGAGTTTCAGCGGATGATCGCCGACGGCGCATCGCGCAAGTTCGACCGCATCGTCGTCTATGACCGCAGTAGGTTCGGCCGGTTCGACTCGATCGAGTTCGGGAAGTGGGTCGCACCACTGCGCGACGCGGGTGTTGAACTGGAGACACTCGACACTGGAGTCGAAGACTGGAGTGATTTCGGCGGCCGCGTGATCGGCATGGTCGCGCAGGAAGGTAAGCACCAGTTTCTGACGGACCTCTCGCGTGCCACACTCCGCGGCAAGATCGCCAAGGTGAGCAGCGGCCACGGGTACTGCGGACCAACACCATACGGGTACACGCGACTCACGACAGTGGAGGGCCGGAATCGCGTTTCGAGCCTCCAGGTCGACAAGGCGACCGCGGCGATCGTGCGGGACATCTTCAACGCGTACACGCAGCACGACGGATCTCTCGCGGGCGTGGCCGCCATGTTGAACAGGCGAGGCGTGCCGACGGCAAGGGCGGGCCAACGCTGGCGGCCCAACGCCGTGCACCGCATCTTGGTCAACGAGGTCTATATGGGTGACGCCGTGTGGGGGCGACGGCAGAAGGGCCGGTACCATGGTCGCGACGGTACGGAGGTCGTCCGACGCAAGCGCGGCAGTAAGACCGGGTACATCGAGCCCATACGCCACCGCAACGCCGTGCCGGCGATTGTCTCGCGTGACCTGTGGGCGACGGCGCAGAAGCTGCTGGCGGAGCGGACGAAGCAGACCAGGGCCCCGGCGGCGATCCGCCCGTTGTCTGGGCTCGTGTTCTGCGCCTGTTGCAACCGGCCGCTGCACGCCGAAGGGCCGGCCACAATGCGGTGCTCGTCGTCGCGGACCGAGATCGTCGAGGCCGACCGGTGCCCGTCGATCCGCATTCCGACCGAGCCGCTGGTCGCCGCCGTGCTCCGCGGCCTGCACGACCGCCTGGCGACGCCCGCGGCACGCGCGAAACTGAAGGCGGCCATGATCCGCCGGGCCGCCTCCCGAGCCGCCGCGATGCCTGCGGGCGCTCGTGGCGACGTCCAGGCCAGGCACCGGCAACTCGAACAGGAGGTCGCCGCCGGCCTGGAGCGGATACCGTCGATGCCGGCCAGCCTGGTCGCCGACTACGCGGCCACACTGGAGCGCAAGGCCGCGGAGCGTGACCGCCTGGCCGCCGAGCTGCGGGCCGCGCCGGCGAGCCGCCCGGCCGTCCCGCATATGGCCGTCCGCGAGGCCCTGGCACGGGTCGACGACCTGCTCGCCCGGGCCGCCGCCGGGGGCGGATCGCCGGCCGTGAACGCGGCCCTGCGGGCCCTGGGCGTGCGGATCACGGTTGCCCCCGCCAGATTGCCACTGGATGCTGAAATTACGGTAGGCGACTCATCCACACTGGGCTTACAGTGTGAACAAGTCCCCTCGATCCGCTGGAAGCAGCGAATTGCCTGAAAAACAGGGCTAAAACGCACGCGGCGGCCCATCATTTTCTACCGCCGCCGGCGGCCCCCGTATCGGGTGTTGACTCGCAGGGCCGTTTCTGTCTTATCGCGAAATCAGGCAGGTGACCACCTGCCTGCGAGAGCGAAAGATGGACGCGATCGCACAACACTCCGCAAGCAGTAGCCGCGCTCGCCGGCGAGCTGCGACGCATTCAAACGTCGAGATCGTGATCGGCGATCTCGACGACGCCGCGCTCGATCTGCTTGCCGATCTGCTCCTCGACCAACTGGAGCAAGAGCACGCCGCGACGCCGCTGGGCCACCAGGAGCCCGCGGCATGAAACTCCCCAGCCGGCTCGCCGACGACATCGCCGCCGCCCTGGTCCTCGACGACCTCGAAGTCGTCGAGGCCGTGGCCCTCGCCGAGCGGGCCCTCGCCGCCTGGTCCGCGTTCCCGCGATCCGTGCGGCTCGCCTACCCGCGCGAGGCCCACCGCCTCGCCCGACGTGCCGCGGCCGCCCTAGTCGCCGTGCTCGAAGCCTCCAGGAGTCCCGCCGATGCGACGCATTGAACGACACCGGATCGCCTGGTTCCCGCGCGGCCTGCTCAAGCGCCGCCGGGCGGCCGCCGCGGCCGCTGCTGCTGCCGCGGAGGAGCCGGCCCCGCCGGAGGCCACCACCGAGGAGCCCGCCACCGATCCGCCGCCGGAGGACGACACCACTGGCTCGTGATCGCACACCGCCGGCGCGTGCCGGCGGAGAACGGAGAACGGAGATCCCAAGGAACACAGTCATGGACGAAAACCCCAACTGTTCGAGCTGCCCACGGTGCCGCCTGCGGGCCAACCTGGAGGCGGCGCTCACGACCGACGCCACCGAGCCGGCGGGCGTGATCACCGACGCCCTGGTCGACACGCTGGCGGCCCTCCGCGAGCTGCGGCACGACCACCTCGACCGCCAGGCGATCGCCGCGGCCGTCGACGAGCTGGTCGGCCTGGTCGACGTGATCGACGACATCGGCCCGCCCTGGCCCGACGACCAGGCCGATGCCCCTGCACCGCCCCCGGCCGCGGAGGCCGCCGGCTGGGGCGACGACGAAGACGACGACGAAGACGATCTCTACGCCGACCCGGTCTTCGAGCACGACGGAGTGATGCACCCCGATCCGGTCGTGCTCCGCCGGCGGGCGGTCGTCGCGGCGCTCCGCGAGATGCACGAAGACCGTGGCGAGGAGTGGGGATCGACGATCACGCCGCTGATCGTCTTCCTCGGCAACGCCGTTCACAACCTCGCGGCCCTGACCGGTGAGCGGGACGGGATCGCCGCCATGCACGACGCCAGCGAGCACGGAGCGTTCGACGGCGCGACCAACGCCCTGGTCGCGGTGTGGCAGATGGTCGGCACGCTGGGGGAGGAGTGAGCACAACACCGCCCACCAGCGGCGGCCGGGTGCAAGCCCCGGCGGGCGGGATGACCGTGGCCGTGGGCCGCGGCGGACGGAGGAACGGAGGAATATTCAATGGACGGTTTTCTGTTGGTCATTCGATGCGAAGTGGACGACGTGCCTGTGGGCTTGTTTGAAAGCAAACAGGACGCAATCAGCTTTGCAAAGAGCATCACGCGCACCCAGTTCAGCAAGATCGCGGGCACCGCGGGGTTCCCGGAAGACGCGGCGCCGATCGGCGAAACCCCGATCCACGTCGTGCAGTTCAAGTCCCACAAACCGATCGCATCACAGCAGTTTGAGGATGCATTCCCCAAGCCGCTGTCGCGGCAGATCGCGGACACCGTCAAGCCGCTGATCGACATGGCGATCGGGAAGATCGACTGCGACGACAAGGCGACCGCCTTGCTTCTCGCCGTGGCTGACGCCGTGCAGGATTCATCCGCCGAGGTTGGCGAAGGCGCCAGCGACGAGGCGGACGACATTCGGCGGCTTGTTGAAAGCTGGCGGCGGCGCCGCGTCACGCTGTGACGTGACCACCGCCCCCGCCGCCGCGATAGGCGCGGCGCCCGTTCGACCCGGGCCGGCGACATCGGCCGCATGCGGCGGCCGTCATGGAGGACCACACGCATGCCGCAGATCATGTTGTTCGAGCCCGTCGACCAGGCCGTCGACCTCACGCCCACGGCCGCCCCGGCCCGCGGCCCCCGACTCCAGCGAGCCGCCACGAGCCGCGTGCAGCTGTTCCGCGAGCTGGCCGACGAGCGGGCCCGCCGGGCGACGCCGCTGCGGCTGGTCGACTACGTGGCGGTATACGCCACCACCCGCGCGATCGAGCCGGCGACCGCCCGCCAGTACCGGATCACGGCGACGCGCCTGGAGGAGTGGGCCGGCGAGCCGGTGCTCGTGACGGACCTCACCGAGCTGATGATCTCCGCGTTCCTCCGCGACTACGGCCAGGCCGCGAAGCCCTCGACCGTTCGGTCGAAGCGGTGCCAGATCATGGCGCTGTGGCGGGCGGCCGCGGACGAGTACCTATGCGAGCCGCCGACCCGCCGGGTCCGGTCGACACCGATCCCATGGGAGCCGGTGGACTGTTTCACGCTCGCCGAAGTGGAGCAGCTGGTCGCGGCGGCCGCCGGCCTCCGCCGCGGGCACCGCTGCGGCCTGCGGCGGTCGGTGTGGTGGGACCTGGCCATCCGCGTGGCCTGGGACACCGGCCTCCGGTGGGGCGATCAAGTCCGCCTCCGCCCCGGCGACATCCACGGCGACACGGTCGTCGTCTGCCAGCGGAAGACGCGGCGACCCTACTGTGGCCGCCTGCGGCCGTCGACGATCGCCATGCTCGCCGAGAGTCTCCGCCGCCACCCGCGCGAGTACGTGTGCCCGTGGCCGGCGTCGCACGAGACGTTCCGCCAACAATTCCGCCGCCTGGTCGCCAAGGCGGGCGTGCGGCCCGGCACCTGGAAGTGGCTGCGGCGTGGCGGGGCCACCGACGTCGAGATCCAGGAGCCCGGCCGCGGCATGGCCGCCCGGCACCTCGGGCACGCCCCAGGGTCGCGCGTGGCGGAGCTGCACTACATCGACGCCCGCGTCGTCGCCGCCAACACGCCGGCCGTCGCGCCGCGCGAGATCGGCACCGCCACACGGGCGTGATCGCCACCGACATCAACTTCGCTGGGCCGCGAGTCACGGGTCTACTCGCGGCACGGTTCGCACAAGTGACCCGATTCATAGGAGAAGCAAATGGACACCGCCGCCCGCCCGCTAAGCCCACGGCAACGCGAGTTGTGCCAGGTCGTGCACGAGCTGTCTGGTCGCATGGGCTACCCGCCGAGCATGGAGGAGTGCGCCCGCGTGCTCGGGTGCTGCAGAGTGCACTGCTTGCGGCTGGCGCATGAGGCCGTCCGCCGCGGTGCCCTGGCCCACACGCCCGGGTGCACTCGCAGCTGGCGGGTCGTCGACCTGGAGGCGGTGGCCGCCCGCACCTCGAAGGGCAAGCGCGGCTGACATCACACCACACCGCAACGGAGGGCGGGAACATGGACGATCACGAGACAACAGTCTGGGAGCGCCGCGACCTGTTCGCCCGCTACCAAGCGCAGCGCGAGCTGGCGATCCAGCTGGGGGACATCTTTTTCGAGCTGGCCCGGGCGTGGATCTGGAACACGGGCCTCAACGGGCAACCAAACCTGCGCCGTGCCCGGAGGGCCGCAGGGCTCCTCGTGCGAGCGGCCGACCAGTACGCCGCCGCCGGCATGCGGCGGAAGGCGCGATCGGCATGGCGATACGCCCGGCTCCTGCACAACGCCGCAGCGAGGGCCTCAGCATGAGCGATGCAATTGGACTCGACCCGCCTGACGACTACGTCTTAAACGCCCTAGTCCGACTCCTCGCCGACGGCCGGCCCGCGGCCGCCCGCACCGCCGTCGCCAAGGCCGACGAGGAGCTGTTCGACCAGGCCGTCGACCGCGACCTGTTTCGGGCGATCCGCCGGGCAGTCGAGTACGCGAGCGAACCCGGGCTACTCGAGGTCCAGTTCCTGATCGAGCGTGCCGAAGACGGCGGTGCGCCGATCGACGACGTGCTCGCCCGCCTGCGCCGTGCCAAGCATGTTGCGCAAGCGATTAACTGGGAGTACCACCTGGACGGCTCGATACGCATCCTCGAAGCCCAGCGTGCCGCCCGGCAGGCCCGCGAGCTGGGCCGCGAGCTGGCCGCGGCCGGATCGAGCCCGACGCCGGAGCGGTGCGAGGAAGTGATCCAGCTGGCCCGGTCCATCCAGGACGGGATCGGTGCCGGCGGCCGGGCCGGGGCCAATGGGCTCCTCTCGATCATCGACGAGTGGAAACGCCGCAAGGCGGAGAAGGTCGTCGTGACCGGGTTCCGGCCGTTCGACTCGCGGTTCGGCGGCGGGCTCCCCACCGGCCTGCACGGGATCGCCGCGGCCCCCGGCATCGGCAAAAGCGCCCTGGCCGTGCAGCTCGCCGCCGGCGCCCTGCTGCACGACCGCGACGCCAAGGTCGTCTGGCACCGCGGGGAGATGACCAACGACCTCCTGTTCTCCAGGCTCCTCGCCTGCTGGGCCCGGCTCCGCGATCCGGCCGTCGATCCGGTCGACGTCGGCGAAGCCCTCCGTCGCGACCAGGCGGTCGTGCCGGTGTGCCAGGACATCGCCGGGATCGTGGGCGACCGCCTGGTCGTCGTCGATCCGCCGATCACGCCCTCGTCGATCGAGCGGTCGACCGAGGAGGTTCGGCCGACCATGGTCTTCGTCGACTACCTCCAGCAAGTCGAGGCGGCCGGGTTCAAGGACAAGCGGACGGAGATCGAGCACATCGTGCAGCGGCTTGCCAACATGGCGACCAGGCACGAGATCCCGGTCGTCGTCGTATCCAGTGTCGCCGGGACTACGACGGCCGACTCCTCGATCGGCCGGCTGACGAAGGAGTCCAACCGCCTCGACTACGCCGCCCACACGTTCACGACACTGTGGCCGGAGGGCGGCGACGGCAGCGGCACGAAGCGGATCTCCATGCGGGTCCAGAAGAACAGGACCGGCACCACCGGCACGGAGGAGCTGTGGCTCCACGGGCCGACCCAGTATTTCACGCCGGCGGCGGCGGAGATCCACGAGGAGTTCTCGGGATGGCCAGCTCGATGACCGCCACCGCGTACACGCTGCCCGACGGGTCGCTCCTCCTCGAACACAAGGTCGACGGAGACGGGCGGCCGTTCGGCCTCGACGAGAAGACCTCGAAGCGGTGCGCGTACCTCGGCGACGAGCACGGCGGCCGCCTGGTCAACCGCAACGGCGACACCGTCCGCGAGATCGTCCCGCAGGCCGCCGCGGTGCCGACGCCCGCCAAGGTCGCCGCCTCGACCTCGAAGTCGACCGGCGGCCGGGGGCGGTGGCTGACGTTCAACACGTTCGTCGACCGCGTGGCCCGCCACCTGGAGCTGCACGAGCAGGCGGTGTGGATGGTGATCTACCGCACCGTCCAGGACGACACCGCGGAGATCGGGGTCGAGGACATCGCCACGAAGATCAACCGGTCGACCAGGACGGTCAAACGGGCCGTCGACCGGTTGGTCGCCGTCGGGCTCCTGGAGCGCCTCCGCCGTGGCACGAAGCAGAGCGGGCCGACCCGCTACCGCCTGGAGGCCGACCCCGCCGTCGCCCTGCCCCGGCTCACCCCGGCGACCGCCGCCCAACGTGACACCAGTGACACGTTGAAGCGGACCCCGAAGCACCAGAAGCGCGACCGCCGCGGGGCGTTCTCAACGTGACACCCGTGACACCTTGGAAGGAAATCCCAACGTGACAAATACGGTTCCCCAACGTGACACCGGTGTCGGCTATCTCAGAATACAGAAGGGGGCGACGCCCGCCGCCCTGTCGGGACGGCGGTCGTGCCCCGGGCAAAATGACCCCGCCGCAGGCATGGCCGACGCCACTGCTCCCGGCCGCCACCAGGCGCCGCCCGGGAGCGGCTCCTCGACCTCGATCTCACCCACACCCGAGATCCCGTGGCATCTCCAGGTCAAAGCCCTGGTCGCCTGCGCCTACACCTGCCGCGACTGCGACCGGGCGGTCGTGACCGACGACGACCCGCCGGTCGTCCAGTACGAGTTCGAGGGCCGCGAGCGCCTCGACCGCCTGGTCGTGCTGTGCACCTGCTGCGCCGCCAAGCGCGACGAGCTGCGGGCGGCATGGCCGCCGATCGAAAAGCACCGGGCGCCGACCAACTGGGGCGACCCAGGAGCCCCCCCGGGGTGGGGTGATCCCGAAACCTGCCATTTTGTCCCTGACCCCGCCCCCCTGCTGTGATGGCGCGCTGAACCTTGGCCACAGGACCCTATTCCCTCCAGGAGCCCCCACGATGCCCCGTAAGCCTCGATCGACCTCGAAGACGACTCCCGACACCCCGCCCGCCGCACCGGCCCGCGTAGCGGCCGCTGGCACGGTCACCCTCTCGGCGGAGGCGCAGGCCCTGTTCGACAGCGTCAGCCGGGAGTGGAGCCTGACCTCGCCGGTCCGCCAGCTCCTGCTGCTCGCCTGCACGGCGATCACCAAGGCCGGGGAGTGCGAGGCGATCACCGCCGTCGAGGGCATGACCGTCGCCGACCAGAAAGGCAGCTCGAAGCCGCACCCGGCGGCGCTCCTCGCCCGCGACTACCGCGCGCAGGCGAGCGGCACGCTCCAGCGGATCCTCTCGAACCTCCAGGAGTGACCCCATGCCCCGCCGTGTCGTCCCGAAATGCGCCCGCCGCAACACGCCCGCCGACCAGCTCGACGTGTGTGTCGAGATGAATCTCACCGACGGGCATGCGTTCGGCCCGTGGGATCTCCAGGACCGTGCCGCGTTCGCCCGCCCGTGGGCGGTCTGGGGCGAGGAGATCACCGCCCGATGGATCGAGGGATTCCCCGGCTCGAGGCCGATGGCCGCCTACCTACTCGGCGAGATCGCGGCCCCGGTGTGGAAGCCGGGCCCGCCGCTGCACTGGCGGCCGCTGCGGCGGATCGAGGGGGTCGACGTCGTGATGCCCGGCAACTGGCACAAGCAGTACGCCGAGCTGCTCCACCTCGACGGGCTGGGCCTGATCGACGACGACGAGTGGAACAAGGCAATCGAGCGCCTCGACTCCGCGGACGCCACATACCACGGGCGGTATCGGTCGATCTACGACGAGCAGGAAGCCGCGGCCCGCAGGGCGATGCCGGCGGAGGAGTGACGCGTGGCCGGCTGGCGGAGGCGTGCGAGCGGTTCGGGATCGCGTACAGCACGGCCGCACAAGCGACGAGAGTGTCTGCGGCGTTTCCGGAAAGTTGCAATCGATTGCAACATTT
>JAJTED010000077.1 GCA_021300535.1 Planctomycetaceae bacterium
TGAGGCGCGGGAGGCGGTCGAGGCGGCCCGCGAGACGTTCGCCGCCGCGATCGGGGCCACCGCCCGGGAAGTCGTGTTCACCAGCGGGGCCACGGAGAGCGCGAACCTCGCGATCCTCGGCACGGCGGCCCGGGGGCGGGCGACGGCGGCAGGGCCGCAGCCGCACGTGGTGACGGTCGTCACCGAGCATCACGCGGTCCTCGATCCGGTCGCGCACCTCGAGCGGCAGGGCTTCGCGGTCACGCGGCTGCCGGTGTGTGGTCAGGACGAGCCGGGCGGCGTGCCCGGCCGCATCCGGCTCGCCGACCTGGAGGCGGCGCTGCGGCCGGAGACCTGTCTGGTGGCGGTCCTGCTCGCCAACAACGAGATCGGCGTCGTGCAGGACGTGGCCGCCATCGCGGAGATCGCCCACGCCCGTGGCGCGATCGTGCATGTGGATTGCGCCCAGGCGCTGGGCCGGATGCCGGTGGACGTCGATGCGCTGGGGGCCGACCTCGCGAGCTTCTCCGCGCACAAGGTTCACGGGCCGAAGGGGGCCGGAGCGCTGTACGTGCGTCGCCGCGGACGGGCGGTGCGGGTCGAGCCGCTGGTTTTCGGCGGCGGCCAGGAGCGGGGCATGCGGAGCGGCACGCTCGACGTGCCGGGGATCGTGGGGCTGGCGGAGGCGGCGCGGCTGGCGGTCGCCGGCCGCGCCGCCGATGGGCCGCGGATGCGGACGTTGCGGAATCGGCTGTGGCACGAGTTGGCCCGCGGGATTTCCGGCCTCGCGGTCAATGGGCCGGCGCTCGATGCGGTGGACGACGCAGGCACGCCAGTGCGGCTCGTCAACAACCTCAACGTCCACGTCCCCGGCGTGGATGGCCAGACGCTCCTGGCCACGCTCGCCCGCGACGAACTGGCCGTGAGTTCGGGCAGCGCCTGCTCCTCGGAAAGCCCGCGGCCGAGCCACGTGCTCCTGGCGATCGGCCGCGACGAGGACCAGGCCCGGGCCAGCCTGCGGTTCGGACTGTCGCGGTTCACGACGCCCGAGGAAGTGGACACGGCCGCCGCTCGGATCGCCGCCGGCGTGACGCGGCTGCGTGGCTGATCCCGGCCTTTGCCTTTCCGGCCGTGAGGGCTAAACTTTTCACATGTCGGGCTGCGTTATTTCGGCCCGCCCGGTCCCTGCAGGAGAACAACGCCATGTCGGTCATGCTCACGGAAAAAGCCGCCAACGAAGTCAAGAAGATCATCGCCGACCAGAAGCTCGATCCGGCCACGGTGCTCCGGGTCGGCGTCGCCGGCGGCGGCTGCAGCGGCTTTCAGTATTCGCTCGGCTTCGACACCCAGTTCGACCCCAAGGCCGACACGAAGTCGGAGCAGCACGGCGTGGCCGTGGTCGTGGACAAGAAGAGCGACCGACAAGCGGGGTTTCACCTTCAACAACCCGAACGCCAAGAAGAGCTGCGGCTGCGGCAGCTCGTTCCAGGCCTGATCGTGGCTGCAGGCAAGGTGCACATCGTCGGCATCGGTGACGATGGTGTCGACGGCATGACGGCGCAGGCGCGGCGGCTCGTCGAAGCCGCCGACCTGCTGCTCGGCCCGGACTCCTGCGGGCCGTTGTTGCCCGCGGGCCTGCGCACCCGGCTCGAGTCGGCGGCGGGCCTTGAGGACCTCGTCGAGCGAATCGAGGCGGCCGGTCCGAAGCAGGTGGTCGTGCTCGCCTCCGGCGATCCGCTGTTCTATGGCACGGCCCGCTATGTCTGCGGCAAGCTCGGCAAGGACCGGTTCGAGGTCGTGCCGCACGTCAGCAGCATGCAGCTCGCCTTCGCCCGCGTGAAGGAATCGTGGGAGGACGCCTTCCTGGCGAACCTCTCCGGCCAGTCCATCGAGCGGGTCATCGACAAGGTGCGGTCGGCCGAGACCGTCGGCCTGTTCACCAGCGAGCAGTGGCCGCCGGCGGCGGTGGCCCGGGCTCTGCTCGACGAGGGCATCGGTTACTTCCAGGCCTACGTCTGCGAGAACCTCGGCTCGCCGGACGAGCGGGTGACCCAAGGGTCGCTCGCCGACATCGCCGCCGACTCGTTCGGCCCGCTCAACGTGATGATTCTCGTGCGCAAGGCCCGCGCGGCCGACGCTCCGGGGCAGGCGGGCACGCGGCTCTTCGGCAACGCCGACGAGTGCTTCCTCCAGTCGCGGCCCAAACGCGGCCTGCTCACGCCCGCCGAGGTGCGGTCGTTGGCGCTGGCGGAGTTGAGCCTGCGGCCGGGGAGCGTCGTCTGGGACGTGGGCGCGGGCAGCGGCTCGGTGGGGCTCGAGGCCGCACGGATCGCCCGCGAGGGCAGCGTGCACGCCATCGAGATGGATCCCGACGATCACCAGCTGATCCGCGAGAACGCCCGGCGGTTCGGCGTCACGAACCTCCACCCCGTGCTCGGTCGGGCGCCCGAGGCCTGGGCGAATCTGCCTGATCCCGACGCGATCTACGTCGGCGGCAGCGGCCGCGACGTGGCGATGCTCGTGGAGCAGGCCTGGACGCGGCTCAAGGCCGGAGGCCGGCTCGTGACGGCCTGCAACAGCATCGAGAACCTGGCCGCCGTGCACGCGCTGCTCCGGTCGCGGTCGGGCGACGCCGCCTACTGGATGGTGAACATCGCCCGCGGCATCGAGCAGATGGACCGGATTCGGTTCGAGGCGATCAACCCGATCTTCCTCATCGCCGCCACGAAGCCCGCATGACCGCCCCGCATCTGCCCGTGCCGCTCGACGTGATCGCCGTGGGCGCCCACCCCGACGACGTCGAGATCGGCTGCGGAGGCACCCTCGCCCTGCTCGCCGCCCGCGGGCACCGGGTGGGGATCGTGGATCTTACCGACGGCGAGCCGACGCCGCGGTCGAGTGGCCCGGAAGAGCGGCTCGCCGAGGCGGCCGCGGCGGCGCGGGTGCTCGGGGTGGTGCATCGCGAAACCCTCGGCTTTCCCAACCGCCGGCTGTTCGACGGCTTCGAGGTCCGCGTCGCCTTGGCGCAGGTTTTTCGCCGCTGGCGGCCGCGGGTGGTGCTCGGGCTCGCCGACAAGACGCCGCTCGCCTCGCCCGACCACGCCCAGGCCGTGGCGATCACGGAGGCGGCCGTCTTCTATTCGCGGCTCACGAAGTGGGACGACACGTTCGCCGGCCTGCCGGTGCACACGGTGCCGCACCTGCTCGGCTACTTTCTCTTCGCCGGCGTGCCCACGGTGCCGGCGGGCCACTGGCCGCTGGTGGTGGACATCGCCGGCCATCTGGATGTGAAGCTCGAAGCAATCACTTGCTACAAGTCGCAGTTTCCGCCGGAGAAGGCCCATGTCTTCCCCCGGGTGCGGGCCATGGCGGAGACGGTCGGCATGATGGCGGGCTGCGCAGCGGGCGAACTGCTCGTCTCGAGCCGCATGCCCTGCACGAGCGACCCGCTGGGACTGCTCGTTCCGTAGCTGTCCTCCGTGGCGCACGCCTCCAGGCGTGCGAATGCGGGTCGTGGTGCGCGGGCGTCTATTCGCATGCCTGGAGGCATGCGCCACGATGGGGTAAATGTCCCCGCGAGGGCTAACGGCAATCGCTGGCGGATGAAAAAGGCCAGTCCTCTGCTCGGCGGCACAGACCCGCCGCCACTGGATTTTGAATCACATACTCGACCGCTCTGTGTACGTCGTCTTCATCGCGTAGCCATCGGTCATAACACTCGTGCTGCCAGAAGGCACCCTCGCGACCCAGAAGGCGGTTGCAGGCTCGGCCAGAGAAGCTCCGTATCGAATGCATGATCCGCTGACGTGGCGTGCGGGCCCGCCTAGCGGATGAGTCCGCCGGCTTGAAGGTCGGTGTGTGTACGGGCTCGGCCGGCTGAAAAACGATGTGCATGTGGCTGGGCATGACGACGTAAGCCAACAGCCTGTGCTCCGACCCATTGCCATGCAGGATCGCCTCCGCGACGAGTTTCGCGAGATCTGCTCGTTCAAGCCATTTCACGATCGGTCGAAGGTCGAGGGCTCGCTCCCACTCCTCATGGCGGCCGGTGATCCATGTCGGCGGACGCACGGGCGTGTTTGGTGCCGCCGCCCGTGCCGTGCATGCCGCGTGCGCAAAGCCTGCGGAGTGGCGGGCCCTCCCGAGGGCGGGAGCGCTGCCCGCCAATGCAGCTGTCACAAAGTATGTGCCGCCTGCCACGTCGAGGTGCGGGAGGCGTCGACGGCGAACGAAGCATTCCATGCAAAAAGTGCACATGTATACATGTTTTGTGCAACGGGTCGTGGTGCGCGGGCGTCCATTCGCATGCCTGGAGGCATGCGCCACAGAATGCAGGGAGGCAGGCCGCATGGGGGGCAGCGGTGAGAAAGCAGGACACAGGGGGCAGGGCACAGGGTGCCTTCGTGGCGCACGCCTCCAGGCGTGCGAATGCGGGTCGTGGTGCGCGGGCGTCTATTCGCATGCCTGGAGGCATGCGCCACGGAATGCAGGGAGGCAGGCCGCATGGGGGGCAGCGGTGAGAAAGCAGGACACAGGGGGGCAGGGCACAGGGTGCCTTCGTGGCGCACGCCTCCAGGCGTGCGAATGCGGGTCGTGGTGCGCGGGCGTCCATTCGCATGCCTGGAGGCATGCGGCACGGGGAAATCAGCCGCGTGGCAGGGGTGACTCGTGACCAGGTTGTCCGATGAGGCCGCGGCTGGGACGATGCGGTGAGGGCGTTCTGGCTCGGCGGCGGTGATCAAGGGCATTCCATGCAGATGCAGGCTGCGGTTGACGTCATCGTGATCGGGGCGGGCATTGCGGGCCTGTGCGCGGCCCGCGAGCTGGTGGCCGCAGGCCTCCGCGTGCTCGTGCTCGACAAGTCGCGCGGCATCGGCGGCCGGATGGCGACCCGCCGCGTCGGCGCGGCCGTGTGCGACCACGGGGCGCAGTTTTTCACGGTTCGTGGCGACGATTTCGCAGCGGTCGTGACCGCGGCCCGGCGCGACGCGGCCGTGGCCACGTGGTGCAACGGCTTCGCGCACATGGAACCCGACGGCAGCCTGGTGGCCCCAGGCGACGGATACCCGCGCTGGCGCGGAAGCCGGGGCATGACCGATCTTCCCAAATGGTTGGCAGAGCGACTGGCGGCCGCGGACGGGCGGTGCGAAATTCGTACGCAGGCCACGGTCAAGGCGGTGGCAACGGTGGTCGGCGGCGTGCGGATCGAATTGGAGGATGGCACGGGTGGGCGGGTCACGCTTTTCGCCCGCGGCGCGATCCTCACCGCCCCGGTTCCGCAGGCGATCGAGCTCATGGCCGCCGGCGGCATGCTCGGGCCGGGCGGTGGCACTGATGCCGTGGCGCGTGACGCGCTCGCGACCGTCGCCTATGACCCGTGCTTCGCCCTGATGCTCGTGCTCGATCGGCCGAGCCGCGTGCCGCCCCCGGGCGGCATCCAGTTTGCGGCCGGCTCGGAACCGATCGCGTGGCTGGCCGATAACTTCCAGAAAGGCGTGTCGCCTGTGCCGGCGGTCACCGTGCACGCGACGGGGGCATTCAGCCGCGAGCATTTCGACGCGCCGCCGGAGGAAGTCGCGGGGATGCTGCTGGACGCCGCGCGGCCGTGGATCGACGGCGATCCGGCCACGGCCGTCGTGGAGCGGTCGCTGCACCGCTGGAAGTTCGCCCTGCCGACGACCGTGCTCGAGGAGCCGCTGGTCGTGGTGACGGAGGCGCCACCGATCGCCTGCTGCGGCGATGCGTTCGCCGGGCCGCGGGTCGAGGGGGCGGCGGCGAGCGGCCTGGCCGCCGGTCGTTGGATGGTCCGCACGCTGGCCTGACCGCTTGCGGGAACGGTGTGCGCCCCGTCAAGATGGTCGCCGACCGCCGGTCGTGGAACGGGCGGGTTTTCCTTCTCCGGAGTGCAATCATGGCCACCGTCACCGCCCCCCGCCTCTTGCCCGAAGTCGAGAAGTTCCTCGCCGGCGCGCCGCTGAAGAGCGTCGTGGGGGGCAAGGACGTGGCCGGATCGACCGGCGAGACGATGGTCACCCGCGACCCCGGCACCGGCGCGCCGATCGCCGAGTTCTGCGTGCTGTCGGCCGCCGACGTGGATGCCGCCGTGAAGGCCGCGAACCACGCGTTCAAGCACTCCGGCTGGGCGACCTTGCCGCCCAACGAGCGCGGCGTGCACCTCCACCGGCTCGCGGACGCTCTCGAGAAACACAAGCCGATCATCGGCCAGATCGAATCCCTCGACGCCGGCAAGATCCTCGGTCAGGCCCTCGGCGACGTGCAGAACTGCGTCGACACGCTCCGCTACTTCGCCGACATGGCGATGCACGTGCAGCGGCGGAACGTGCTCGCCGTAGCCGGGCACGAGGCCTGGACGACGCGGAATCCATGGGGCGCCTGCGGCTTCATCTTCCCCTGGAACTTCCCGCTCCTGCTCATCGGCTGGGGGATCTCGCCGGCCCTCGCCGCGGGCAACACGGTGGTCATCAAGCCCGCCGAGGACCCCGACGGGGTGATCAACGTGGTGACCGGCACCGGCGCCGGCGCCGGTGCGGCGCTGTCAGCCCATCCCGGCCTGAAGCGGATGTCGTTCACCGGCTCGCCGGAGGTGGGGCGGCTCGTGGGCGAGGCCTGTGGGCGGAACCTCGTGCCCGTGAAGCTGGAACTCGGCGGCAAGGGGGCGGCGGTCGTGTTCGACGACGTCGACGTGGCCGCCACGGCGGCCAAGCTCGTGGGGGCGATCACGTTTCACACCGGGCAGGTGTGCTGCGACGCGACCCGGTGGATCGTGCACGAGAAGGTCTACGACGCCTTCGTGGACGAATGCCGCGCCCGCATGGGGCAGGTGCACGTCGGCCACCAGCTCGATGGCGGCTCGACGATGGGGCCGGTGGTCAATGCCAAGCAGCGGCAGCGGGTGCTCTCGTATCTCGAGAAGGGTGTCGCCCAGGGGGCCAAGGCTGTCGTCGCGGGCGGTCCGGCGGAGGTCAGCGGCTGCGACGGGTATTACGTGAAGCCGGCCCTGCTCGCCGGTTCGTTCGACAACGTGGCGGCCCGGGAGGAGATCTTCGGCCCCGTCGCCTACCTGGCCCGCTTCAAGACGGATGACGAGGCGGTGGCGATGGCCAACGACACCGACTACGGTCTCGCTAACAGCGTGTGGACGAGCGACCTCGGCCGGGCGGCGCGGATCGCGGAGTCGATGGTCGCCGGCAACAGCTGGATCAACGCCCACAACGTGTTCCCGCGGGGTGTGCCCTACGGCGGCGTCAACAAGAGCGGTGTGGGCGGCGGCGTCAACTCGATCGAGACGCTGTTCGACTATTGGCGGAGCCAGTCGATCGTGCGGCCGCTGTGAGCGACGCGCCGAACTTCGTCACGATGCATGACGACGTGATCATCGTGGGGGCGGGGCTCGCCGGGCTGGCCTGCGCGCGGGAACTCGTGCGGGCCGGGCGCCGCGTGACGGTGCTCGAGGCGGCCGACCGCGTGGGCGGCCGCCTCGCGACCGATACGGTCGACGGCTTCCGCGTGGACCGCGGCTTTCAGGTCTACAACGATGCCTACCCAGAAGGCCGGCGGCAGCTCGACCTGGCGGCCTTGAATCTCGGTGCGTTCGAGCCCGGGGCCGTGATCGCGGAGGCGGGCCGTCTGCGACGGGTGAGCGACCCGTGGCGACGGCCGCTGGCGGCGATCGGCGGCCTGCTCGACGGCACGGTGGGCATCGCCGACGCCCTGCGGACGGCGCGGCTGCGGGCAGACGTGTTGCGGGCCTTGCGGGCCGGTCGGCTCGATCCCGACGCGCCGGCCGGTCCGGACGAGCGGACCACCCGCGAGGAGCTCGCGGTCCGCGGCTTCTCGGCCGACTTCGTGCGGCGGTTCTTCGTGCCGTTCTTCGGCGGCGTGTTCCTGGAGAGGTCGCTCGACACGGCGGCGGCCGTGTTTCTCTTCGACTTCGCGATGTTCTCCCTGGGGCGGGCCTGCCTGCCGCAGGGAGGGATGGATGCGATCCCGCGGCAGCTCGCAGCGGGGCTGCCCGCGGGGGCGGTGCAGCTGAACTGCCTGGTGCGGCAGGTCGAGCCGGGCCGGGTCGCGCTCGCCGACGGCAGCGTGCGGACGGCCGACGATATCGTCGTGGCCGTGGACGCGGCCGCGGCCGCGAAGATCCTGCCCGGGGTTTTCGCCGCCGCGGCCGGTTCGCGGCATGTGAAGGGGACGCGGCTCGTGGCCTTCGCGGCCGAACGCTCACCGCTCGCGGGCAGAACGCTCGTCGTCAATGCGGACGCGGACGGCCCGATCGACAACCTGACCGTGCCCTCCGACGTGGCGGCCGGCTATGCGCCATCGGGCGCCGCGATCGTGTATGTCTCGACCCGCGGCGACTGGCACGGCGGCGAGCGGGATCTGCCGGATGACGTCCGCCGTCAGGCCGCTTCGTGGTTCGGCCAGGGGCCGACATCGTGGCGGCACCTGGCGACGGTCCACGTGCCGCTCGCCCTGCCCGACGAGTCGCCGGCGGCGCGGCGGTTGCGGCCGGCAACGCCGCAGCTCGGCCCCGGCCTGTTCGTGTGTGGCGATGCCACCAGTTCGGCGTCGATCAACGGCGCGCTGGCCAGCGGCCGGCGGGCCGCCGCGGCCGTTCTCGCAGCGCAGGGCACGCGGTGAGGTGTGCCACTTGGAGCGGCGGTCTCCGGCTTTCCGTCCGGCCCGTGGCTCCCAAACCCGGATTCGCAAGCCTGGAGGCTTGCGCCACTGGCCCGGTGGCCGTTAAGCCGGGATTGCCGCTGCGGTACTAGACGTATACGTTTGATTCAAACAGTCGATTGAAACAGCTTTTCTTTTATGGCGATCCAGGCACACGAATCAACCGAGAGGCGGCAGCCGGACGACCCGCGGGAGCGGATTTTGTCGGCGGCCGGCTGTGAGTTCGCGGAGCGGGGGTACGACGCCGCGACGATCCGCGACATCTGCGCCGCGGCGGCCGTGAACATCGCCGCCGTCAACTACTACTTCGGTGACAAGCGGCGGCTGTACATCGAGAGCGTCAAACACGCCCACGAGTCGCGGGTCCGGCAGGTGCCGCTCCCCGAGTGGGACTCGAGCGTGCCAGCCGAGCGGCGGCTCCACGACTTCGTCGACAACATGCTCGAGCGGATGCTCGGCCTGGGCCAGCCGCCCTGGCAGGTGCGATTGATGATGCGGGAGGTGTTGCAGCCGACCGAGGCCTGCCGGGAACTCGTCGAGGACTACATTCGGCCCCACTTCGCCGTGCTCGTCGCGATCCTCGACGACCTCGCCGGCGGCCGGCTGACGCAGCCGGAGCTGCGGCGGGTGGCCTTGAGCATCATTGGTCAATGTTTTCTCTATCGTGCCGCGGGCGACGTCGTCGGGATGCTCGTGCCGGCCGACGAGATCGAGCGGCTGCACACGCCGCCGCGGCTCGCCGAGCACGTCACCCGCTATGCGCTGGCGGCGCTCGGTCGCGCGGCGCCGCTGACAGGGGGCGGTGCCGGAGTTTCCTCGCAGGACGTGGTTGCATGAGCGTGGTCAAGACGATCGCCGGATGGGTGCTGCCGCTGGTCATCCTCGGGGTGGGCATCGCCGTGTTCCTGGGGCTGGGCAAGCAGCCCCCGCCCGCGCGGAAGGAAATGCCCGCGCTGGCCGCGCTTGCGGTGCGGACCGTCGTGGCCGAGCCGGTCACCGGCGGGCTGACCATCAATGCCGACGGCGCCGTGGTCCCGCTCCGCGAGGTGACCCTCGCTGCCGAGGTCGCCGGCCGGGTGCGGCGCAAGGCCGCGGACTGCAACGAGGGGCACTTCGTCAAAGCGGGCAGCCTGCTGCTCGAGATCGATCCCCGCGACTACGAGCTCGACGTGGAGCGGCTGGAGCGGGAACTCGCCCAGGCGGCCCTGGCGATCGAGGAGCTGGACGAGGAATTGGTCCAGAATGCGACATCGACCGACCTCGCGCGGCGGCAGGTGGAACTGGCCCCGCGAGGCCTCCCGGCTGGAGAATCTCAAGGCCGGCAAGATCGTCACCGAATCGGACCACGACCGTGCGGTGCGCGACGAGCTCACGGCGACCACGGCCCTGACCGGGCTCGAGGGTCAAAAGCGGGTGCTGACGAAGCGGCGGAACCGGCTGCTGGAGGCGAAGTCGCTGGCGGCCACGATGCTGGAAAAGGCCCGGCTCGACCTGGAGCGGACGAAGATCACGGCTCCGGTGGATGGTGTCGTCGTCGAGGACAAGGTGGAGCAGGGTTCGTTCGTCGCCAAGGGCGCCGCGATCGTCACGATCGAGGACACCAGCGCCGCCGAGGTGCGCACGAGCCTGGAGATGGACGACGTGGCACGAATCTGGGGCAGCAAGGCCGACCCCGCCGCGGGGACAGGCCGGGAGTCGTTCGACACGCCGGCCACGGTGGTGTTCCGGATCGGCGACGCGGCGTTCGAGTGGGACGGCGTGCTGTCGCGGCAGGAAGGTCGCGGGCTCGACGAGAAGACCCGCACGCTGCCCTGTCGCGTGCTCGTGCGCGAGCCGGGCCGCGTTCGTGCCCTCGACCGCTACGGCGCCGCGATGCCCCAGCCGCCGCCGGGGGCTCCCCGGTCGCTGCTCCGCGGGATGTTCGTGCAGGTGCACGTGCACGTCGACGCCCGCGAGCCGCTGGTCTCGATTCCCGAGGAGGCGCAGCGGCCCAGCGGTGACATCTGGGTGATGCGGGAGGGGCGGCTGGAGGTGCTGCGGCCCCGGGCCGTGCAGGCCGCGGGCGGCCGGCTGATTTTCGACGCGGCGACCTCAGGGCTGCTGCCCGGCGATCGCGTCGTCGTCTCCCAGATCGCCACCCCGCGGCCGGGTATGGCGCTCGTCGAGGCGGGCCAGCCCGCGTTGCTGCCGGCGGCCCGGGTGGAGCCGGAGACCGAGGAGGATGCGACGTGAGAACGATCGTCGCCTGGACGGTCCGCAACATGCCGGCGATGAACACGCTGGTGATCGCCATCCTGCTCGTGGGCGGGCTCGCCTTCACGTCGATGCGGCGGGAGGTGTTCCCCGAGTTCGACCTGGAGATCGTGCTCGTCACGGTGCCCTATCCCGGGGCCACGCCCGACGAGGTGGAGGAGGGCATCTGCCAGAAGGTGGAGGAGGCCTGCCGCAGCGTGGCCGGCATCAAGAAGATCACCAGCGTCGCCCAGGAGGGGATGGGCTTCTGCGTCTTCGAACTCCAGGAGAGCGTGAAGGACGTGCAGAAGACGCTCGGCGAGATTCGTTCCGAGGTGGAGCGGATCCCGAGCATGCCGGAGCTGGCCGAGGATCCCAAGGTCGAGCAGGTGACGCTGCGGACGGCCGCCATCAAGGTGGGCGTGCTCGCCCCGCGGGGCACGACCTGGGATACCGCCGCCGAACTGGAATTGCGGGACGTGGCCGAACTGGTTCGCGACGACCTCCTGGCCTTGCCGGCGGTGTCGGCGGCCAACCTGCTCGGGGCCCGTGACTACCAGATCGACATCGAGATTTCCGAGGAGACGCTGCGGAAGTACGGGCTCTCCCTGCAGAAGGTGGCCGAGATCGTCCGCCGCGAGAACCTCGAGCTGCCCGGGGGCACGATCCGCAGCGAGCGGGGCGAGATCCTGCTCCGCGGGAAGAACAAGCGGTACGTCGGCGCGGAGATCGCCAAACTGCCGCTGGTCACGCTGCCCGACGGGCTCGTGCTCACCGTCGGCGACCTGGGCAAGGTCCGCGACGAGTTCGCCGACGTCGCCTCCCTGAACCAGATCAACGGCCGGCCGGGGATGGTGATCTCCATCGACCGCAGTTCCGGGGAAGACCTGCTGGCCATGGTGGCGGCGGTGAAGAAGTACGTCGCCGCAGCGAAGCCGCCGGCGGGCTACGAGTTCGCCATCTGGGCCGACCAGTCGATCGACGTCCGCGACCGGCTGGAAATGCTCGTCGAGAACGGGCTCCAGGGGCTGGTGATCGTGTTCGTGATGCTGGCCCTGTTTCTCGACCTCAAAATCGCCTTCTGGGTGGCGCTGGGCATCCCGTTCTCGATGCTCGGCACCGGGGCGCTGATGTTCGCGACCGACCAGACGCTCAACATGCTCTCGATGTTCGCCTTTCTGATGGCGATCGGCATCGTGGTCGACGACGCCATCGTCGTCAGCGACAACATCGACCGCCATCGGCGGATGGGCAAGAGCCTGACGGCGGCCGCGATCGACGGCACGGTGGAGGTGGTGCCGAGCGTGATCTCCAGCGTGCTCACGACGGTGATCACGTTTCTCCCGCTGTGCTTCGTGTCGGGCGTGATGGGGAAGTTCATCGCCGTCATGCCGTTCGCCTTCATCTCCACGCTCCTCGTCTCGCTGGCCGAGTCCACGCTCGTGCTGCCGGGGCATCTGGCCCACGAGAAGAACCTCGTGTTCACGGTCCTGGGAATCGTGCTCTACCCGCTGCGGCTGCTGCTGCCCGCGGTCGCCTGGCTGCAGCGGGCCTGCGATCGGGGGCTGAAGTGGTTCGTGAAGCACGTCTACGCCCCGGCGCTCGACACCGCCCTCGACAACCGGCTCTCGGTGCTGGCCGGCGCCGCGTGCGTGCTGCTCGTGGCCTTCGGCATCGTCCGCAGCGGGGTCACGCCCTTCCTGCTGTTTCCCAAAATCGACGCCAACCGGCTGCTGGCGAAGGTCGTGTTTCCCGACGGCACGCCGGTGAGCGTGACCGAGGAGGCGACGGCCCGGCTGGAGCAGGCCGCGATGGCGGCGTCGCGGGATCTCTCGCCGGCCGGACAGCCGATCGTGGAGCTCGTGCACCGGGCCGTGGGGCAGGTGGCGGCCCAAGGAGAGATCGGTCCGGATGCCCGCATGAGCGGGAGCCACGTGGGGGCGGTGGCGGTCGAGCTCGTCGACGGCCAGGAGCGGAACGTCACCAGCGAGCAGTTCATCAGCGAGTGGCGGCGGCTGGCGGGGGACTTCGCCGGCACCGAGTCGCTCATTTTTGGCACCGAGAACATCGGCCCCGGCGGCAAGACGATCGAGTTCAAGCTCCTCGCCGCGGCGGAGCCCGAGGCCGTGCGGCAGCTCGAGGCCGCGGTGGAGCAGTGCAAGGTCTGGCTGGCCCAGTATCCGGGCGTGATCGACATCGACGACGACTCGCGGCCCGGCAAGTGGGAGTATCAGATCAAGGTCAAGCCGAAGGCGGAGGCGATGGGCGTGTCGCTCGCCGATCTCGCCGGCACGATCCGGGCGGCGTTCTACGGCGAGGAGGTGATGCGGCTGCAGCGCGGGCGGCACGAGGTGAAGCTCATGGTCCGCTATCCGCAGGAGGAGCGGCGAACGCTGGCGACGCTCGAGGAGATTCGCGTCACCGGGCCCGACGGCGTGAAGCGGCCGATCGGCGAGCTGGCTGACGTGGCCGTCGAGCGTGGCTACTCGGAGATCAACCGGCTCGGCCAGAAGCGGTCGATCACGGTCACGGCCGACATCGACGTGGCCAAGAGTTCGCTCACCAGTTCCCAGGTGATCGCCGACATGGAGCAGCGGCTCATGCCCTCCTTCAAGGAGGATTTTCCGCTCGTCCGCGTGCGTTGGGAGGGGCAGCAGGAGCAGTCCAACGAGTCGCTGCGGAGCCTGGGCGTGGGCTTCGTGGTCGCCCTGTTCGCGATGTTCGTGCTCTTGACGATGGAGTTCAAGTCGTACTTCCAGCCGTTCATCATCCTCGGCGCGATCCCGTTCGGCATCGCCGGCGCGGTGTTCGGCCACGCCCTGATGGGGATGCCGCTCACGCTGTTCAGCATGTTCGGGCTGGTGGCCCTGGCCGGCGTCGTGGTCAACGACTCGATCTGCCTCATCGACTTCATCAACCTCCGGGTGCGGGCCGGGCATCCGCTGCGGGCCGCGCTCCGCGAGGCCGGCTGCCTGCGGTTCCGGCCGGTGATGCTCACGAGCGTGACGACGATCGGCGGCCTGATGCCGCTGCTCCTGGAGAAGAGCTTCCAGGCCCAGTTCCTCGTGCCCATGGCGACGTCGATGGCCTTCGGGCTGATGATGACGACGCTGCTGGTGTTGATTCTTGTGCCGGTGATGTACTCGTTTTTCGGCACCAGCGCCCGCGAAGAGCACGAGGACGAGTATTTGCATGGCCACGCACCGGGGGCGACAGGGAGCAGCGTGGCTCCCGACGAGGCGGAGCAGGAGTGGCTCCCGGACCACCTCCGCGAGCAGCGGCCGCAATCGGCGGGGGTGTGACCCTGCGCGAGCGACACAAAAAGCCCCCGGCGGAAGCCGGGGGACTCCGGGTGGCATTTCTTCCCGCGTGCCATGCGGAGCGGGTTTGAACCGGGAGTTCACGTGCCGTCGTGCGGCATGGATGGCGGGGTGGTTTTCGTGCCCGGAGTCCCCGGGTTTCCACCCGGGGCTTCTTGGGTTGGTGACGGGACCGATTCCTTGTTCAATGCCGGCGGGCGATGGCGGCGATGGCGTCGGCGAGACGGTCGATCTCGCCGTGGGTGTTGTAGAAGGCCAGCGACGGGCGGACCGTGGCCTCCAGCCCGTAGCGGCGCAGCGACGGCTGGGCACAGTGATGGCCCGCCCGCACGGCGAGCCCCTCGCGGTCGAGCGCCTTGCCGATCTCCAGGGGATCGTGCCCGTCGAGTATGAACGAGATCACGCCCACCTTCTCGCGGGCCGTGCCCACGATCCGCAGGCCGTCGATCGGGGTTAGCCGGCTCGTGGCATGGTGCAGCAGTTCGTGCTCGTAGGCCGCGATCCGCTCCCGGCCGAGGGCGGTGACGTAGTCGAGGGCGGCGGCCAGGCCGATCGCGTCGGCGATGTTCGGCGTGCCGGCCTCGAACGTGGCCGGCGGCGGGGCGTAGGTGGTGCGAGCGAAGGTGACGTCGCGGATCATGTTGCCGCCTCCCTGCCAGGGCGGCAGGGAATCCTGGGCCTCCCGCGTCATGAACACGGCACCGATCCCGGTCGGGCCGAAGATCTTGTGCCCCGAGAAGACGTAGAAATCGCAGCCGATCCGCCGCACGTCCACGGGAAAGTGTGACACGCTCTGGGCGCCGTCGACGAGCACGCGGGCCCCGGCGGCCTTCGCCATTCCGGTCATCAGCTCGACCGGCAGGATCGTGCCCAGGCTGTTGGAGGCGTGGGACAGGGCGACGACCTTCGTGAGCGGCGAGAGGAGCTTCGCGTAGGCTTCGAGGATCACGTCTCCCCGGTCGTCGATCGGCACCACGCGAAGCACGGCGCCCGTCCGCTCCGCCACCATCTGCCAGGGCACGATGTTGGCATGGTGCTCGAGTTCCGTGAGCAGGATCTCGTCGCCGCGGTCGAGTCCGGGGGCGAGGACGTTGGCCACGAGGTTGATGCCCTCGGTGCAGCCGCGGACGAAAACGATCTCGTCGGGGCTGGCCGCGCCGAGGAAGTCGGCCACCGTGCGGCGGGAGGCCTCGTAGGCGTCGGTGGCCCGGGCGGCGAGGGTGTGGGCGCCGCGATGGATGTTGGAGTTGTCGTGGGCGTAGAAATGGGCGAGGGCGTCGATCACCACCTGCGGCTTCTGCGTGGTGGCGGCGTTGTCGAACCAGGCCAGCGGCTTGCCGTGGACCCGCTGGGCGAGGATCGGGAAGTCGCGGCGGACGGCGGCGACGTCAAAACCCCCGGAGAAGGCCCGGCCGGCCAGGGCTGCCGGCTGCGGCCCCGCACCGCCGATGCCCAGCGACGTCGGGTCGAAGAGCGGCGGTGGCCGCAGGTGATCGAGCCCCCGGATGCGGTGGACGAACGAGCGGATGCCCGACACATCGGCGGCCGGTGCGGCCGCGGCCGTCGCGATATGCCGGTCGGCACCGCGGACGCCACTCGTCTCCCCCTCGCTCTGGGAGAGGGCTGGGGTGAGGGTGCCGGCAATCCGCGTTGCTGCGACGGCACCCTCAACCGGCCTGCGGCCGGCCTCTCCCAGAGGGAGAGGCGAGAGCAAGGAGCCGGGCTGGACCGCCGTGGCGGGCAGGTCCGGCCGGAGCGGCCCGGCCTCCGGCACGCGCGGCACCCCGGCCTCGCCCGCGGCGACGGCTGCGGCGAGCAGATGGCGGGCGGCGCTGGCGATCTCGTCGGCGGCGTGCATCAGATGCCTTCCCCGTGGACGAGGGCCGTCCGGCCATCGGAGCGGTAGTCGTGGTAGAAGCCCACCTCGACGTTCTCCAGCACGCCCAGCGCGTCGTCGGTCAGCACCGCGAGCGAGAAGTAATTCGTCAGGAGGTACGAGGCGACGCCGAGGCTATCGAGACCCATCAGCCGGGCCGACAGGCTGGGCATGATCTCGCCCGGGATGCCCGTCTGGTGGAGGCCGACGACGCCCTGATCCGCCTCGCCGATCCGGACGAGCACGATCGACGTCGTGCCGAACGACTGGCTGTAGCCCGAGCGGCTCTTCACCTCCAGCTTGTCGCAGGGCACCAGGGGCACACCCCGCCACATGATCACGGGCGACCCGTGCAGCATGGTGGTGACAGGGGGCACGCCGCGCCGGGTGCATTCCCGCTCGAAGGCGGCGATCGCCTTCGGATGGGCGAGGAAGAAGGCGGGCTTCTTCCAGACCAGAGCCAGGAGGTCGTCGAGGTCGTCGGGCGTGGGGGCGCCGTAGCGGGTCGAGATCCGCATCGCCGGATCGACGGCGTGCAACAGCCCGAACTTCTGGCTGTTGACGAGCTCCCACTCCTGCCGCTCCTTGATGCCCTCGATCGTGAGCCGGATCTGCTCCTCGAGCTGGTCGTAGGGGCCGTTGTAGAGGTCGGAGACGCGGGTGTGGACGCGGACGACCGTCTGGATGGCCGACAGCGAATATTCCCGCGGGTTGGCCGCGTAGTCGACAAACGTCTCCGGAATCTCGACGTTCTCGGCGAAGCCGGAGACGAGGTCGATGTTCCGTTCGCCGTAGCGGTTGACGGCCGACCGCAGGGCGAGGTGCTCCTCGATCGCCACCCGGAAGGCGTCCCGCTGGTTGGGCACGTCGTCGAGCACCGCATCGAGATCTTTTCGCGACAGCGTGAGGAGCACACACGGCGTGATCGTCCGCACGGTGATGTCCGACGGCCTGTCGCTGACGAGATCCACCTCGCCGAAGAACTCGCCCTCGGTGAGCAGGGCGGCCCGCAGATCGCGGCCGTGGGCGCCCTTGGACAGGATCTCGACCTGCCCCTGGGCGATGACGAAGAACGTGCTCCGGTCCTGCCCCTCGATGAGCAGGTCGCTACCCAGCGGCACCTGCTCGGTGCGGAACCGCCGCTGCATGCGGTCGAGCAGGGCGTCGGGGAGCTGGGCGAACAACGGCACGCTGCGGAGCTCGTCCGCCGTGAAGGACAGGCCGTGCTCGCCGGCGGCGATCTCGATCCGCTCGGCCTTGGAGAGCTCCACCTTCGTGCGGTTGACGCGGTAGGTGCCCCCCTCCACCTGCACCCAGGGCAGGAGGTGCAGCAGGTGCCGCGGCGTGATGGACATCATCATCGGCCGCGTCTTGGTCGTCGTGGCCAGGTTGCGGGCCACGGCGGTCGTCACGCTGCGTTGCAGCAGGCTGTCGCTCATCGATCGTTCCTCGCGGACGGTGGTGTGGATCAGGACTCGAAGATGCCCGTGGAGAGGTACCGCTCGCCGGAGTCGGGAAGGATGACGACGATCGTCTTGCCGTCCGACTCGGGGCGGGCGGCGACCCGGAGCGCGGCGTGCATCGCGGCGCCGCAGGAGATGCCGCAGAGGATGCCCTCTTCCTTCGCCAGGCGGCGGGCGACCGCGAAGGCCTCGTCGTTGGTGACCGTGAGCACCTCGTCGATCAGCGTGCGGTCGAGGACCTCGGGAACGAAGCCGGCGCCGATGCCCTGGATCTTGTGCGGACCGGGAGCACCGCCGGAGAGCACGGGACTCGCCGCGGGCTCGACCGCGACGGTGTGGAGCGTCTGCCCCTGGGCATCCTTGAAAAAGCGGGAGACTCCCGTGATTGTGCCGCCGGTGCCGACGCCGGCGACGAACACGTCCACCTTGCCCTCGGTGTCATTCCAGATCTCGGGGCCGGTGGTCGTGAAGTGGATCGCCGGGTTGGCCGGATTCTTGAACTGCTGCGGCATGAAGTACTTCCGGTCGCGGGCCATCTCCTCGGCGCGGGCGACGGCGCCGCGCATGCCTTCGGCGGCCGGCGTGAGCACGAGCTGGGCGCCGAGCCCCTTGAGCAGCTGCCGCCGCTCGATCGACATCGACTCGGGCATGAGGAGCGTGAGCGGGTAGCCCTTGGCCGCGCACACGAACGCCAGGGCGATGCCGGTGTTGCCGCTGGTGGGCTCGATGACGTGCTGGCCGGGCGCGAGCCGGCCGGACCTCTCGGCGTCCCAGATCATCGCCGCGCCGATGCGGCACTTGACGCTGTAGGCCGGATTGCGGCCTTCGATCTTGGCCAGCAGCCGCACGTTCAGGCCGCTGGTGAGCCGGTTGATGCGGACGAGAGGCGTCCGCCCGATCGTGTCGACGTTGTCCGCGAAGACCGCCATGGAGAGCCTCCTGCTCGGCCCGCGTCGGCGGGCAGTCAGGCGAGCCTCCAAGAGGTCCGGTCAGCGTCGCGAAATGAAAGAATCGATGGCGGACGAGTCTTCCTCGGCCGCAAAGTCAGCGTAGGTTAGCGACACGGGCGATCGTTGCCAAGCCTCCGCCCACTGCGGGCGGCCGATGGTGGTTGAAAACCGCCGCGTGGAGCCGCCGCTACTTGACGCGGACGAGCTTCATGATCCGGCCGGCCACGTTCCAGTCCTGCACGTAGAGGTTGCCGGCCGAGTCCCAGGCGGATCCGTGCGTGCCGCTGAAGATCCCTTCGATCCACTTGTCCTGCGGGATGTTGTAGTTCGCCCGCTTGGCAGGGTCGGGATTGTGGCCGAGCACCGCGATGATCGTGTTGCTCTTGTCGAGGATCACGAGGCGACCGTGGAGATCGGGCACCGACACGGCGTCTCCCTGGACGGTGACCGAGGTCGGCATCCCGAGTCCGGTGATCACCTCGTCGATGTAGTTGCCATCGAGGTCATAGTGCAGCAGCCGGCCTTTGGGCTGGTGGTTGCGGTCGCAGATCAGCAGCCGCGGCGGGGCATAGCGGGTGTCGAGCGTCATGCCGTGCGCGGTGTTGAACTCCTCGAGGCCGTTTCCCTTGGTGCCGAAGTGCTTGAGATACTTGCCGGTCTTGTCGAACTTGAAGACGATGTTGCTGGCGTAACCGTCCGCCAGGAAGATGTCGCCGTTGGGGGCGACGGTGATCGCGGTCGGCGACCACTTGCCAAGTTTGAGGCCCGCCTCGGCGGGGATCCCGAGGGTCAGGACGACGGCGCCCGTCACGGCATGGATCTTGATCCCTTCGCCGGCGGTGTTGCGGGCGCCGTAGAGGTATTCGTCATCTCCCTCGGCGCGGATCTCGATGTCGTGCCAGTTGGTGTACTTGTCGCCGAGAAAGCGGCGGACGAGTGTCCCCTGCGGCGTGAACACGAAGATCCCGAGACTGGAGGAGGTGTAGATGTTGTCCGCCTTGTCGACGCACACGCCGCCGTGGGTCGAGCCGATCTGCGACTTGCCGTCCGCGTCGAGTCCCCAGCCGGGGACGGTGTCGAAGGTCATCAAGCCGGCCCCCATGCGGACAGGCTGGGGCAGTTCCGCGGCGGCGGCGTGGACCGCCATCAGCGCCGCGATCGCGAACGTTGCCATTGGATTTCGGGACACCATGTCGGAGGCTCCAGGGCGAAACGGGGTGACGGTGCAGAGTGCGAGAATATCCCGGCCGCGAGTCCGTGTGCAACCTGCGGGAGTACCGTCCCAGATGCCCGCCGGCGGGCAGCCTGCGGAACAAGTCTGCTCGTGCAGGGGGCGATCGCCAACGACCGCAGACGAATATCGCTGCGCTGCGCCGGCGACCGTCACTTCGAGAGTCGTCGGCTTGCCTCCATCCTCCGCGGTGACTCAAATCAAGAGGTACCTCAGAACTCTGGTGAGCTCATGGATGAGATTCGGCGGTCTGGAAGCTCTGCGCGTTGGGCCGACGTCGTCGTCCATCGCGGTGTCGCTCGTTGGGTCGAGGTGGCTGAAGACGTGACCCTCGATGCCCACGGGCAGATCGCCCAGGTGCTCGCCCAGGTCGATGCGACCCTGGCGACGATCGGCAGCGACCGGACGCGGCTGCTGCAGGTCATCGTCTTCGTCGCGAGCGAGCAGGATGGTGCCACGGTCAACGAGCTGTGGGACGCCTGGGTGCCCGCCGGCCATCCGCCGGTGCGGGCCATGGTCCAGGCGGGGCTCCCCAAGGGCTGCAAGGTGGAACTGGTCGTGACCGCGGCGACCGCTGAACCCTGAATCGTGAACTCGGGAGCCAGTTCGACCGGGCCGTTCGCCATGGGAAATCATCGCCGTGGGCCGCCGGGTTGCATCGCGGGCGGGCCGAAGCATCATCGGAAGGTCGAGGCGGCAGGACGTCGCGTTCATCTCGGACGTGCCCGGAGCTCGTGCGATGTCGCTGCAGACCATTTTTCTCACCGGTGCCACCGGCTTCATCGGCTCGCATCTCGCCGAGGTGCTGCTGCATCGCGGCTGCGAGGTCCGCTGCCTGATCCGTTCCGGCTCGTCCGCCGCCGCCGTGCCGCGCGGTGTCGTGCCCGTCGTCGGCCGCGTGGAGGAACCGGCTGGCTACCGTGACGCGCTCTCCGGCTGTGACGCTGTCTTTCATCTCGCCGGCTGCGTGAACGCCCTCTCGAGAGCGGCGCTCATGGAGACCAATGGCCATGCCACGGCGCGGCTGGCCGACGCCTGCGCCGCGCTGCCCGCGCCGCCGCGGTTCGTGTTCGTGTCGAGCCTCGCGGCTGCGGGCCCGCCTCCCCGGGGTCGGCCGCGGCGCGACGAATCGGATCCTGCCGCTCCGGTCTCGAACTACGGCCGCAGCAAGCGGGCCGGGGAAATCGCCCTCGAGCAGCTGGCCGATCGCCTGCCGGTGACGATCGTGCGTCCCGGCATCGTCTACGGCCGCCGCGATCCGAAGATCGCCGCGGTCTTCAAGGCGATCCACCGCACGGGCGTGCATTTTGTCGTCGGCTTCCGCACGCCCCCGCTCTCGCTGATCCATGTCGACGACCTCGTCGGCCTGCTCGTGCGGGCGGCGACCGACGGGGAGACGCTCGCCGGCGCCGACGGTCCGCCGGGCCGCGGCTACTATCTTGCCTGCGACGACAGCGACCACCCCACCTACTGGCAGTTTGGCCGGCACATCGCCGCGGCTCTGGGCCGGGGCGTGTTCGTGTGGCCGCTGTGGCGTTGGGTGGGGCGGACTGTGGCCGGCGTGTCGGAGGCCGTGTCGCGGCTCACCGGCGACGCGAGCCTGCTCACGCTCGACAAGATCCGCGAGGCGACGGTCCGCACCTGGGCCTGCTCCGCGGCCAAGGCCCGCGACCAGTTGGCCTTCGCGCCGCCGCTTCCGCTGGACGCCCGGCTGCGCGAGACCGCCGTGTGGTTTCGCGAGCAGGGCTGGTTGTGACGCCAGCCGTCGATCAGAAGCCGCCCACCTGGACCCGGACGAACGGGCCCCACGGGAGGATCGGTCCGTAGGGTTCGCCGTCACCGACGTCGGCGAACGGCGGGTCGGTCGCCGGCCGCGGGCGGTAGGGCGAGAAGGCGGCGTCGCCGACCCGAATTCGCCCGCGGGCCGCCTCGTCGATTCGCCGTTGCTGGAGAATGAAGGTCGCGAACTCCTTGCGTGACTGCGTCGTCACGCGGTGCTGCTGCTCCACGGCAGCCCGCTTGGCCTGCAGGCGGTCGAGCCCCGCGACCAGGTCGGCGGTCGTCATGTCGAGTATGTTTGGCAGCTCCGCCAGCACCTCTTCACGCCTGTGATCGGCCATCACCGCCAGGTAGCGGGCCAGCCATTCCCGGGCGTCGCGGGCGGCGGGGCTGTCGAGGATCCGCAGCTTCGCGTCGAGCGCGTCGAGCAGGTATTCGACTTCGTAGGAGGTCATGGCAGCCATGCGGCGGTCGAGGTCGGCGCGAAGCGCACGCGCCTGCGCGGGCGTGTAGACGGGCTGCACCTCGAGCCAGGCGTCGAACTCGCGCACCGCCCGCCGCCAGCGGTCGCTGCCCAGAAGCCGGGCCTTGCGAAAGCGGTCGTCGAGGGCGGCGTCGGCGGCGACCGGCTCCGCCGCTGGAGGCTGCTGGCCGCGGAGCGACACCGGGACACCGGCCAGCAGCGTGAGCCCGAGCAGGGCGGAACCCAAAACGAGACGAACGTCGAGCGGCGGCATGACGGAGGTTCTCCCGGCCGGAATCGTACGCGGGCGGCGGCTCGACGCGGCACGAAGAACCAATCGCGACACGACGCGCAGAACGTTTTTCGGAGCCCGTGATGAGACAGTCGCCGTGAATCGCCGCTGGCGTCACTCCGCGGCGACGAACGCCTCGAGTTCGCCGCGGATCAATTCCAGGAAGAATGCG
>JAJTED010000078.1:0-12961 GCA_021300535.1 Planctomycetaceae bacterium
CCCGTCGCCGACGCGATTGGCGAACACGATCGTGCCCTCCCGATCGACCACGACGATGTAGTCGCCGGAGGTGCGGCACACGGCCTCCCAGAGCGGCCCCGGATCGCGGAGCACAGCGGCCACGGAGGCGTCCGCCGCACGAACGGCGTCGCCGCCAGGACGGCGTGGATCGGCGGTTTCATGCATGGGATCAAAATCCTCGCGCCGCCCGCCTAACGCTTGGGTCGGGGGATGCGGCCGCCGCCGGAGTTCGCTTTGCCCCGGCGGCCGCGGCCGCTCGCCGCCGGATCCTTGCCGGACCGCAGGGCGGCGATCTCGTCGCGGATCCGGGCGGCCCGCTCGAACTCCAGGTCGGCCGCGGCCTGCATCATGTCGGCCTCGAGCTGCTCGAGGAGCTCGGCAGCGCGGCGGCCCGACTCGTCGCCGCGGCCCACCGCCGCGAAGGCCTGGCCGCGGGAGGCGGCCTCGGATTCGATGCCGGCGCGGATTTCCTTGCGGACCGTCTCCGGCGTGATCCCGTGTTCCCGGTTGTAGGCCT
Source organism: Planctomycetaceae bacterium (assembly GCA_021300535.1). Lineage (GTDB taxonomy): Bacteria > Planctomycetota > Planctomycetia > Pirellulales > UBA1268 > QWPN01. The sequence goes on from JAJTED010000078.1 coordinate 539, forward strand.
CCTGCAGCGCCCGGCGGCGCTGGGTCTCGTCGAGGGCCTGCCGCATCGAGGATCGCCACCAGCGACACCTCGGGGAGGTCGAGGCCCTCGCGGAGCAGGTTCACGCCCACGAGGACGTCGAACTTCCCCTCGCGGAGATCCTTGAGCAGCTCCACCCGCTCGAAGGCGTCGAGCTCGCTGTGCAGCCACTTGCACCGCACCTTCCGCTCCGTGAAGTAGGCGGCGAGATCCTCGGCGAGCTTCTTGGTCAGCGTGGTGACGAGCACCCGTTGGCCCGCGGCCACCACCTTCTCGATCTCGCCGGAGAGGTGCGGCACCTGCTGCTTGGCCGGCACGACCTCGATGACGGGGTCGAGGAGGCCGGTGGGCCGGATGACCTGCTCCACCACCTCGCCGCCGGTGCGGTCCAGCTCCCAGGGGGCGGGAGTGGCGGAGACGAACACCGTCTGATGGAGCCGCTGCTCCCATTCGTCGAACTTCAGCGGCCGGTTGTCCATCGCGCTGGGGAGGCGAAAGCCGTGGTCCACGAGCGTCTGCTTGCGGCTCTTGTCGCCGGCGTACATGCCGCGGACCTGCGGCACCGTGACGTGCGACTCGTCCACGAAGAACAGGAAGTCGTCGGGGAAGTAGTTGAACAGCGTGCCGGGGGTGCTGCCGGGGGCGCGGCCGGAGAGCGGCCGCGAGTAATTCTCGATTCCGGGGCAGAAGCCAGCCTCCAGGAGCATCTCGATGTCGAACCGCGTGCGGGCGGCCAGCCGCTGGGCCTCGAGCAGCTTGCCCTGGCTCTTCAGCTCCTCGAGCCGCGCTTCGAGTTCCTCCTTGATCGTCGCCACCGCGGCCTTGATGCGGTCCTCGGGCATGACGAAGTGCCGGGCCGGATAGAAGTACATCTCGTCCTTCTTGGCCGCCACCTCGCCGCTCACCGGGTGGATGACGGCGATCGACTCGATGGCATCACCCCAGAACTCGATCCGGCAGGCCAGTTCGTCGTACGGCGGCCAGACGTCCACGGAGTCGCCACGGACGCGGAACTTGCCCCGCTCCAGGGCCACGTCGGTCCGCTCGTAGTGCACCGCCACGAGCCGCTCCAGCAGCGCGTCGCGGGTGAGCGGCAGGCCGGCCGTCAGCCGCACCACCATCGCCCGGTAGTCGTCGGGCGAGCCCAGGCCGTAGATGCACGACACGCTCGCCACCACGACCACGTCCCGGCGGCTCACCAGCGCGCTGGTCGCCGCCAGCCGCAGGCGGTCGATCTCCTTGTTGATCGCCGCGTCCTTCTCGATGTAGATGTCGCGCTGGGGGATGTAGGCCTCGGGCTGGTAGTAGTCGTAGTAGCTGACGAAGTAGTGGACGGCGTTGTGCGGGAAGAAGTCGCGGAACTCGGCGTACAGCTGGGCCGCGAGCGTCTTGTTGTGCGAGAGCACGAGCGTGGGCCGGCCGACGCGGGCGATGACGTTGGCCATGGTGAAGGTCTTGCCGGACCCCGTCACGCCCATCAGCACCTGCGCGGTGCGGCCCTCCGCGATGCCGCGGACGAGGGCGTCGATCGCGGCCGGCTGGTCGCCCGCCGGCGCGTAGGGCGCCACAAGTTCGAACACGCCCGGCTGAAGCGGCTGGCGGCTCATGGGGCCTCCTCGCGACGGTGGATGGGCCGCAGGTGGGGCCGCATGCGGGCCAGCGTCGCCGGACCGATGCCGGGCACGTCGAGCAGGCCGTCGAGGCTCGTGAACGGGCCGTGCACGCGGCGATGGTCGATGATCCGCTGGGCGGTGGCGGGGCCGAGTCCGGGCAGCTGGGCGAGCTCCGCCGCGCCGGCGGCGTTGACGTTGACCGTGAACCGCATGGTCGCCGGCGGCGGGGCGTCGTGATGGACCAGCCCCCCTCCGAGGCCGCCCGCGGCCACGAACCACACCGCCAGGGCCGTGAGTGCACAGAGCGTCGCCGCCGCCAGGAGCGACTGCACCCGGGGCGGGAGGACCGCTGGCGTGGGGTTGGGGGCGTTCATGGGGCCGGCCTGCAGGGGCAACGTCCATTGGTACGATAGCAGGCTTCCAGCTGCCCGTGGAAAAGCCCTCCATGGCCTTTTTCCACTTCAGCGACCGCAGGAAACGCCGAGGGTTTCCTGGTTCGCTGGCCATCGCATCCTGCTCGGGCAGACTTGTTCCACAGTCTGCTAGCCCCCGAGTGATTCGCATGCCGCACCCCGCCCCGCCCCACCGGTGTCCCGAGTTCCGCCAGGTCGCGTGGGATGAGCACCTCGCCGCCCATGTGCGCCAGGCGGCCACGGCCTGGTTTGCCGAGGACCTGGGGCACGAGTGCGATTGGACGAGCGTGAGCCTGATCGGCCCGGAGGCCGTGAGCCGGCTGGAGGTCGTGGCCCGGAAGCCGGGCGTGATCGCGGGCCTGCCGGCGGCGGCCGTGGTGGCGACGGTCGCCGATCCCGAGTTGCGATTCGAGCCGGCCGTGGCGGATGGGGCCACGGTGGCCGCCGGCGACGTGGTGGCCACGCTCGCCGGCGCGACCCGCAGCGTGCTGGCCGCCGAACGGGTCGTGCTGAACCTCGTGGGCCGCATGTCAGGCGTGGCCACCGCGACCCGCCGGCTCGTGGACGCCGTCGCCGGCACTTCGTGCCGCGTCTACGACACCCGCAAGACCGTGCCGGGATGGCGGCTGCTCGACAAGTATGCGGTTCGCATGGGGGGCGGCTGGAACCATCGCACCGGGCTCTACGAGGCGATCCTGATCAAGGACAACCACCGGGCCGCCTGCGGCCTGGCGGGGCTGGAGCCGGCCGACGCCGTGCGGCGGGCGCGGGCGTTCGTGGAACGCACGTTCCCGCCGGCGCGGGTGGCGGCGATGGTGGTCGAGATCGAGATCGACTCGGTCGCCGATCTGGAGCCCGTGCTGGCGGCCGGTCCCGATGTCGTGCTGCTGGACAACATGGGGGCCGCGGACCTCGCCCACTGCGTGCAGATTCGCAGTCGGGAGGCCCCGGCAGTGGTGCTTGAGGCCTCGGGGGGCATCCGGCCAGAGACGGTCGCGGCGATCGCTGCCACGGGCGTGGACAGGGTGAGCACGGGTTGGCCGACGCACGATGCCCCGTGGCTCGACGTCGCTCTCGACTGGCGCTGACGGCTGCGGCTGCGGGAATCCGGCTGCGAACCGTGTTTTGCACAGCCGTTGAACAGGAAACCGCCGTTCCAAGAAGCCCCGGGCGGGAGCCCGGGGACACCGGGCATAAAGACCACCCCGCGATCCATGCCACGAGGCTTTTCGCGACTCCCGGTTTCGGCCCGTGTCGCATGGCAGGCGGGAGCGTTCGCTACCCGGAGTCCCCCGGCTTCCGCCGGGGGCTTTTTGTGCGATTCGCGCCGGCGCATCCCTTCGGGCCTGCTTCGGCTTACGCGAGGCTCGCCAGGATGGCGAGCCATCGCAGGTCGAGACACACCTTGGCTGTGTCTCCGACCTGCCAAGCCTGCGGGGGCCATGGATGGCCCTGCAGGCGGGAAATCAGACGCCCAGCAGGCGGTTCCGCTTGGTGCGGCGCTCGGCGCGGAGGCGGGCTCGACGCTTGGTCTCACTCGGCTTCTCGAAGAACTCGCGGCGCCGCATCTCCTTCTTGATGCCGCTGCGCTCCACCAACTTCCGGAACCGGCGAACCGCCTCCTGGATGCTTTCCCGTTCGCGAACCGTCAACTTGACCATGCGTGCTCCGAAAACCTCGACCTCGAAAGGCGGGCCACTGGGGGGCCAGGGGGGCGGCGCCTGCCGACCCTTCCAAGCCCCGGAGTATAAGGATCGATCGCTGGCGCGTCCACCATGACCGATTTCGTGATTTCCGGGCGCCGAGGCAAAGGCAAGGCGACGCAGGGCCGGCCGCCACCAGGCCCGCGTCCGGCTCCGCGGCCGGTTTTCGGGGGCCCTCCACCCGTCGCGGCGGCCCCCCCCGGACGTGTCAGGTCGCGGCCTTCTGTCGCGACACCTTCCGCCGCTCGTGCTCGCTCAAGAGGATCTTCCGCAGCCGGATCACCGCGGGCGTGACCTCCACGAGCTCGTCGTCCTCGATGTATTCGAGGGCCTCCTCGAGCGACATCCGCCGCGGCGGCTTGAGGAGGATGTTGCGGTCGCTGCCGCTGGCCCGCATGTTCGTCAGCTTCTTTTCCTTGGTCGGATTCACCGTCATGTCCTCGGCGCGGGCGTTCTCGCCGCAGATCATTCCTTCATAGACCTCGTCGCCCGGCTCGATGAACAGGTCGGCCCGCTCCTGCAGGCCGTCGAGCCCGAAGGCCACCGCCTTCCCCGGCACCATCGACACGAGCACGCCGTTGGCACGGCCCCCCACCTCGCCCTCCATTGGCCCCCACTTCTCGAAGCGGTGGTGCATGATCGCCGTGCCCTGCGTGGCGTTGAGCACGCGGGTGCGGAGGCCGATCAGGCCGCGGGCCGGGATCGAGAAGGTGGTGTGGGCGAACTCGCCGCGCGAGCCCATGTGCTTGAGCTGGCCGCGGCGTGAGCCGGTCAGCTCCATCACCGGGCCGAGCTTGTCGTGCGGCACCTCGACCACGAGCGTTTCGAAGGGTTCGAGCGTCGTGTCGCCCTCCTTGCGGAGGATGACCTTCGGCTTGCCGACGGAGATCTCGAAGCCCTCGCGCCGCATCGTCTCGATGAGCACGGAGAGATGCAGCAGCCCGCGGCCGCTGACGGCGAACTGCTCGGTGCCCTCGATCGGCTGCACGCGGAGGGCGACGTTCTTCTCGAGTTCCTTGTCGAGCCGGTCGCGGAGGTGCCGCGTGGTGAGAAACTTGCCGGATTTGCCCACCAGCGGGGAGGTGTTGATCCCGAACACCATCGAAAGCGTCGGCTCATCGACCGTCAGCCGGGGGAGCGGCCGGGGGTCGGTAGCGTCGCAGATCGTGTCGCCGATCTCGACGTCCTCGATGCCGCTCACGGCGGCGATGTCGCCGGCGGTGGCTTCCTCGACGTCCACGCGGCCGAGCTTGTCGAACGACTGCACGCCCACGAGCTTCGCCGGCACGAGCGTGCCTGCCGCCGTGGAGCGGACCACCGGCGATCCCTTGGTGAGCCGGCCCGACTCGACGCGGCCGATGGCGATCCGGCCCACGTAGTCGGACCAGTCGAGGGTGGTGACGAGCATCCGCAGCGGCGCCGCGTCGTCGACGAGCGGCCCGGGGATCTTCTCCAGCACCATGTCGAGCAGCGGCTCCATCGTGCCCTCGCGGACGGCCGGGTCATGGGAGGCGTAGCCGCCGCGGCTCGAGGCGTAGACGAAGGGGAAGTCGGCGAGCTCGTCGTCGGCCCCGAGCTCGAGGAACAGCCCGAGGATCTCGTCGAGCACCTCCAGCGGCCGGGCGTCGGGGCGGTCGATCTTGTTGACCACGACCACCGGCCGCAGCCGGCACTCGAGGGCCTTGGAGAGCACGAACCGCGTCTGCGGCATCGGCCCCTCGGCGGCATCAACGAGCACGAGCGCCCCGTCGGCCATCCGCAGCACCCGCTCCACCTCGCCGCCGAAGTCGGCGTGGCCGGGGGTGTCCATGATGTTGATCTTCTTGCCCTTCCACTCCACCGCGATGTTCTTGGCGAGGATCGTGATCCCGCGCTCCTTCTCCAGGTCGTTGGAGTCGAGGATCCGCTCGCCGGAGAGCTGGCTGGCGCGGAACTGGCCGCTCTGCCGCAGCAGACAGTCCACGAGCGTGGTCTTGCCGTGATCGACGTGGGCGATGATCGCGATGTTGCGGATGTCGTCGCGGCGGGTGCCGGCGGGGTTCGATGTGGACACTGGGGGCGCTCGTGACTGACGGGGAAAACCGGCCGACGCATCCTGGGCCGGCAAAAGGCGGGCGACGACCGTGGCCGTCACGTTCGATTATTCAGCACCGCCGCAGGATTGCATAGAGACGGTCGACGAATGCGGCGATCGACTCTTGCGGCAGGCACTCTCCGGCCGCGGCCCGCAGGGGCGGGTCGCCGGCGGCCGCGAGGATCGACTGGGCGCGGGCGGCGGCCGCGGCGGCATTCGGCCCGGTGAAAACGGCCAGGCATTCGTCGCCGCCGAGCCGGGCGAGGAGCGTCGCCCCGGCCGCTGCCACTCGGAGCCGGTCGGCGGCCCGGCGGAGCACGGCGTCGCCGGCGGTGAAACCGTCGCGGTCGTTCGTCGCCTTGAGGCCGACGACGTCGCAGAGCACGACGGCCAGCGGCGTGGACGCGTCGCGGGCGTCGAGGAACGCTTCGAGCGTGCCGCGGTTCGCGAGGCCGGTCACGTGGTCGGGGGATGGGGTCATCGCGGTGTGGCTGTGGACGTGATGTATCGTATCGAGGCGACGGTTCGGGGTTGCCCATGCCCCGTCGCCGGACGTTCGCTGCGGCCTTCCAGGCCTTCGCTCTCTCGGAGGCGTCTACGCTCCGGCATCCATGCCTGCGCTGGCCGCCTACGCCGGCTCCCGGGGCACGGGCAACCCCTCACGGATGCTTCCCCGGGGAAACCGCTGCTCACTGCGTGTCCAATCGCTTTCCGCTGGGGAGTGGGCATCTGGGTGGCGTTCAGGCCCGGAGTCCCCGGGTTTCCACCCGGGGCTTCTAGGTTCAGCACGCAGTGCCCACAAGAAGCCCCCGGCGGGAGCCGGGGGACTCCGGGTGGCGTGCCTGGTTGGGGCATGTCGCCTCAACGCCCGCCCGGAAGGCGGGCGGCCCGTCCGGCGAACCCTTGGCGTTCGCCGCGACGGGCCAAGGCTGCAGGGGCCATGGATGGCCCTGCAGCCGTGAAAGTTGCAACCTTGGCGTTCGCCGCGACGGGCCAAGGCTGCAGGGGCTGAGGCTGGTTTGGCGTGGCGCCTCAACGCCCGCCCGGAAGGCGGGCGGCCCGTCTGGCGAACCCTTGGCGTTCGCCGCGACGGGCCAAGGCTGCAGGGGCTGAGGCTGGTTTGGCGTGGCGCCTCAACAACGCCCGCCCGGAAGGCGGGCGGCCCGTCTGGCGAACCCTTGGCGTTCGCCGCGACGGGCCAAGGCTGCAGGGGCCATGGATGGCCCTGCAGCCGTAAATATGGAGACGAAGGGGATCGAACCCTCAACCCCCGCCTTGCAAAGGCGGTGCTCTCCCAATTGAGCTACGTCCCCGGTGCTCATCGAGTGCGCGCGCCAAGATTCGAACTTGGGACCTCTACCTTATCAGGGTAGCGCTCTAACCAACTGAGCTACGCGCGCCGGTCCGGGCTGGCTCAGACTGCAACCGCAGCCCAGCCGCCACTCGTGTAAATATCGACCCCGGTTCGGAAAATGCAACCGCCGCTCGGCTGCGGCGGCCGCGGATGCGGACGAGGTCACACGCCGGGCACAAAACCGGGGCTGGCGCCGGCGGGGGTTCCGGCTACTTTGAGCGGGTCTCGGTGACCGTCCAGGAAGGAGCCTGATCATGTCGATGCGTCTCGCCGTCTCCCGCCACCCCCGCCTCCCGCACGCCCTGGCCGCGGCGGTCGTTGCCGGCCTCGCCGCCCTGTCGGCCGAGGCCGCTCAGCCCACCGTCGAGTACGCCCTCGGTCTCGTCCCGGCCCAGAAGACCGTCGACTATGACCGGCCGGCGGCCGCCGAGGCGAAGAATTGCACGATCGCCATGGAAAAGGAGGGGGGCGTGAACGCCTGGGTCGTCCGCGGCCCATCCGGCGAGGTCTTGCGGGCCTTTGCCGACACCAACGGCAACCGCGTGGTCGATCGCTGGAGCTACTACAAGGACGGCGTCGAGGTGTATCGCGACATCGATTCGAACCACGACACCAAGGTGGACCAGTCGCGTTGGCTCAACTCCGCCGGCAGCCGCTGGGGGGCCGACGAGGACGGCAACGGCTCGCTCGAGGTCTGGAAAATGCTCTCGGCGGAGGAGGCGACGGCCGAGGTCGTCGAGGCGATCAAGAATCGCGATGCCGCCGCCTTCGCCCGCCTTCTGCCCACGAAGGCCGACCTGCAGGCTGCCGGCTTCGAGGGGGAGCGGCTCGCGGAACTCGTGGGCCGTGTGGCCGCGGCGCAAAAGGGGTTCGCCCAGGTGGCGGCCTCCCAGAAGCAGATCGGGCCCGATGCGCGGTGGACCAGCATGCTCACGCCGCAGCCGCCGGGCGTGCTGCCCGCCGGCGCGACCGGCGTCTCCAAGGACGTGGCGGCCTACGACAACGTGGTGGCGCTGGTGGAGGGCAAGTCGGGCAACGGCCAGGTGTTCGTCGGGTCGCTCGTGAAGTGCGGCGACTGCTGGCGGCCCGTCGATCCACCGCAGGTGTCGGGCGAGGCTGGGGACGTCGGGGAGGCGATCGGCTTCTTCACACCGCGGTCCGGAGGTCGCACTCAGGGGCCGGCCGGCCCGCAGGACGACGAGCGGCTCAAGCCACTGCTCGCGAAGCTGCGTGACATCGAGGCCAAGATGCCGACGGCCGCCGGCGAGGCTCGCAAGGAGCTGGCCGTTCAACAGGCTGGGTTGCTCGAGCAGGTGCTCGCCGCCGCTGCTGCTGCCGACAAGGGCTTCTGGGGGCGGCAGTTCGCCGAGACGCTCGCCGCGCTCGTGCAGGAGGCCGCTCTCCCCGACGGGATCGCGAAGCTCGAGAAGCTCGCAGAAAGCGTGGCCGACGACGAGGCGCTGTCGGCGTTCGTCGCCTTCCGCCTCGCCCAGGCCCGCTACGCCGCCGGCATGCAGCAGCCCGGGGCCGATGTGGAGAAGGTGCAGACGGGTTGGCTCGCGGAGCTCGGCGGGTTCGTGGCGAAGTATCCGGCGGCGCCCGATGCCGCCGAGGCGATGCTCCAGTTGGCGATCGCCGACGAGTTCTCGGCGCGGGAGCAGGCGGCGCTGGCCCGCTACGCGGCCATCGTGAAAGACTTTCCCGACTCGGCGCCCGCCCGCAAGGCGCGGGGGGCCGCGCGGCGGCTGGAGAGCGTCGGCAGGCCCCTGGCCCTCGCCGGCACGACGCTCGACGGCAAGCGGGTCGCGGTCGAGTCGTTCAAGGGGGTGCCGGTGCTCGTGCATTACTGGGCGACATGGTGTGATCCATGCAAGGTCGACATCGCCCAGATCCGCGAGTTGTATGCCAAGTACGGGCCGAAGAACTTCGCCGTGGTCGGCGTCGCGCTCGACACCGACAAGGCCCAGTTGGCGAAGTACCTGCAAGGCAAGCCGATTCCGTGGCCGCAGCTGCACGAGACCGGCGGGCTCGACGGCCGGCTCGCCGAGGAGCTCGGCGTGCTCACGCTGCCGACGATGCTCCTCCTCGACGCCGAAGGCAGGGTGGTCGATCGGAATCTCGTGATCACCGATCTCGAGAAAAAACTCGAGGCGATGCTCGGCGGGAAGTAGCGGCTCTGTGGCGGCCTGGGTGGTTTCGGTGGTCTGAAGTCGCCTTGGCTCGTCGGTCCGGTAGCCGCTATCGTCCGCCTTCATTCCACGCCACGAGGGCCGCCGCATGCTTCCGCTCGCTGTTGCCGTGAGTCCCGTTCTCTGCGCCTTCGGCGCCGTGCAGTTCCTTGGCCTGGTGGCCGCGGGGGTGGCCCGGCTCACGGAAGGCACCCGGCACGAACAGGGCGGCCAGTGGCTCTGTCTCGCCGGGCTGGCGCTGGTGGGATCGCTGTGCGGGGCGGCGATCCAGTTCGGGCCGGACACGACGGCGACCTGTGCCGTGACCCTGGCGGTCATGACGCTGATCGCGGTCGTCGACGTCGCGCCCCGCAGGTGACCGGCTATCCGCTTTGGCTGCCTGGCCTGCCCGGCTTGCCGCGCCAGCCCTGGTTTCCGGACGAATCGGAAAAAAACTCCCCCTCGGCATGATCGGAAGCCGAAGAACAGGGGGAGTCTTGCTGCGGCAGCGACCGCACGGGCTCCAGCCGCCGCCACGGCAGCCGGGTTCGATCCAAGGAGCCACACGCATGTCCATTTCGAGATCCACGTATGTGATGGCCGTCGTCGCGTCGTCGTTGCTGACGGCGCCGGCGTGGGCCGAGGACTTGGCGGCTAGCGTCGCCGCCAAGCTCCGCGACTCCGGCGCTCTCGCCGGCTATCGCGTGAACGTCAAGGCGAAGTCGGGCACCGTGTGGCTCGAGGGCACTGTGTCCGACGAGAAGCAGCTGGCTGCGGCGATCGGCGTCGCCGAGACGACCACGGGCGTCGAGCGGGTGGTCAACCGACTCGTTGTCGAGCAGCAGGCCGCACCGACACAGGTGCCGCTGGGCATGCCGGCATCGGCCTGGGGCGTGGCCGGAATTCCGGCGCCGCAGCAAGAGCCGGCCGTCCCCGAGCAGCCCGAACCGGCCAAGAAGCCGTCGCTCAAACCGTTGGCGTTCGTGACCGAGAGCTGGTTCCCGAAACGGGACGCCCAGCCGGTTGCCGAACGGCAGGCCGACGTCCAACTCGTGGGGGCGGTCGCTCCTCAGCAGGGCCGTTCGCAACCCCGTGGCGTCGCGCCGCAAGCGCGGAGCCCGATGCCGCTGGCCGCCAAAGGAGGGCGGCCCATGCAGGCACCGGCCGGGCAATCGCCCCGATATCGCACGGCGATGCGGACCAGCGGCATGGGCGAGCCGATGATGCTGCCCAACGGGCTGCAGGACGGGCAGATCGTGCCCGGCACGATGCAGTACAGCGAAGGCGGCTATCAGGGCGGTCCGGTGACCGACGCGGGAGTGCCCCCCGCTCGTGGCGGGATGCCCGGCGGCCCGATGCCCGGCGGCCCGATGCCGATGGGCGGCACGGGCGTGGGCATGCCGCCGGTGCCAATGCGGGGCGACGGGCCAAATATGCCCAACTACGCCTGGCCGAGCTACGCGGCCTATCCCAACTACGCGGCGCTGCAGTATCCGACGCAGTATTCGCCGACCGCCTGGCCGTACATCGGCCCGTTTTATCCCTATCCGCAGGTGCCGCTCGGCTGGCGGCGCGTGTCTCTCGAATGGGACGACGGCTGGTGGTGGCTCGACTTCGACGAGCGGCACTACCACTCGCACCATCACTAGGGTTGACCGCTGCCGGGCCATCCCTGGCCCCGGCAGCTCGACCCGCCGCGGGGCAAGCAAGGTTGCCCCAGGCGGGGGCCGCCCTCCTGGCGGCTGGTTGACCGCTGCCGGGCCGGCCGTGGCCCTGGCAGCTCGACCCGCCGCGGGGCAAGCAAGGTTGCCCCAGGCGGGGGCCGCCCTCCTGGCGGCTGGTTGACCGCTGCCGGGCCGGCCGTGACCCTGGTTATCCAAGTTGCCCAAGGGCGCTCTCCGGTTTCGGCCGGGGGGCGTCTGGGCGTTTGTGGGGATCACGGTGCGCGGGCCGCAGGTCTTGCCCAGCCGGAAAAATCCGCAAGTTCGCGAATCGGAATGGTCGATACCACCCGCACGACCGGTGAACGTTCACACCGCCCGAGGAGTGCTCACGATGGCGAAGCGGATCCAATTTCTCGTCGCGGCCCTGATCGTGGCCGTGGGCACGTCTTCGCAGACCGGCTGCTTCTGGCTCACCGCCCAAGGCCCGAACATCGGCCCCTTGGCGATCCCGATCCCGGTGCCCGTCGGCATCCAGAAGGCCAAGGAAGACCAGTTCTGGAACTACGAACGGTATGAGCGCGCCCCGGTGCTCGGTCCGCTTCAGCCCGGCGGTCCCTGCGAGGCTCTCGACGAGCCGAGCGACGACGAAGTGATGCGGGCGCTGGAGAAGGCCCGCCCCGTGCAGGGCAATTGGCCGTTCCTCTACGAGATTCAGCGGAACCACGTACGGATCACGAAGTGCAAGATCGCCGACTACGTCGATCCGCCGCGGCACATGCCGTTGGTGGGACCGGTGCAGGTGCACCACGCCCACTACAAGTGCACCGTCTACTTCCAGGAGGTGCGGCGAATCGGCTGGCCCGTGCCGCACACGCTGGTGGACGAGGACTGTCAGGAAGTGCTGTACATCGACCACGACCACCTGCACATGGTGGGCGACGTGGACACGGGCTGCGACGCCAATTTTTAGGCGTGCACGGCCATCCATGGCCCGTGCACGCCTTGGCCGGCATGGTCGCAGCCAGAGGTGCGACCAGTCGGCCGGGTGGTCGCACCTCCGGGCGACCGTGGCCGCCGCGGAGCGACGGCGGCGTGGCGGATCGACGAGGCGTCGATCCGCGCCACGACTCGGGCGGTTGCGTCATGCACGCGGCGCGGCCTGCTGCCGCTGCGTGTCAACCCGGCCCTTGGGCCTTGCGCTCAACCAAAAAGCCCCCGGCGGAAGCCGGGGGACTCCGGGTCACTCGCCTCCCCGTTCACCATGCGCCGCGGGTTTGCACGAGGGAATCACGTGCCGCGGTACGGCATGGACGGCGGGGTGGTTTTCACACCCGGAGTCCCCGGGTTTCCACCCGGGGCTTCTTGTGACACGCGCGAACGTCACAAAAAGCCCCCGGCGGAAGCCGGGGGACACCG
>JAJTED010000078.1:12993-17472 GCA_021300535.1 Planctomycetaceae bacterium
CATGGACGGCGGGGTGGTTTTCACACCCGGAGTCCCCGGGTTTCCACCCGGGGCTTCTTGTGACACGCGCGAACGTCACAAAAAGCCCCCGGCGGAAGCCGGGGGACACCGGGTGGCAGGCCTTCCCGTTTGCCATGTGGTGTGGGTTTGTACCGGGACATTGCGTGCCGTCATCCGGCATGGATGGCGGGGTGGTTTTCACACCCGGAGTCCCCGGGTTTCCACCCGGGGCTTCTTGGAGCCGTGACGAGACCGATTCCCTTGCGGCCGGCCGAGGGAACCGAGGCAGGATGCCGAGGGTTTCCGTCCGTCATGCACGCGGCCTTCGACCGCTGCGTGCCGGCAGACCTTGACGGCCGTGCGGGTCCGTCGGGCGAGGGCTGCCCGAGGCGAAAGTTCGGGCGGCCGGGACCGAAGCGACCGATGATCCTCGGTGAGGAGCGCCTGAGGGAACGGGCGGGCCGCGTGCGAAGGAACAGCCTGTGATGCCGCGACGGAGAAGGATCTCCAGCGTCCTGCGTCGGACGGCAGCCTGTGGGCTCGTCGTGGCCGCCATCGGCGCCACGCCGGCGGCGCTCGCCCAGGGCTCGCGCGCCTGGGCCGGTGCCGATGGTGCCGACCGTGAGCCGCTGCGGGTCGCCGAGGTGCCGCGGTCCAAATCGGCCGTCGGCGGGCCGGCCGGCGAGACCGTCATCCCCACCGGCAACCTCCTGGCCACGATTCGCGATGGCGGCATCCTCATGGTGCCGTTGTTGGGCTGTTCGTTCGCGCTGGCCGTGTTTGGCATCGAGCGGGCCGTGAGCCTGCGGACCAGTCGCGTCGCGCCGAAGTTGTTCGTGACGCGGTTCATCGAGCAGCTGCAAGGCGGTGAGTTGTCGCGCGGCGCCGCCCTCGATGCGTGCGACGAGAACGGCAGCCCGGCCGCCCGCGTGTTCGCCGCCGCCGTGCGGCGTTGGGGGAAGCCCGCCGTGGAAATCGAGCAGGCCGCGATCGATGCCTGCGAGCGCGAGCTCAACCATCTGCGGCGCTATCGCCGCGTGTTCAACGGGGTGGCGACGATCGGCCCGCTCCTGGGCCTGCTCGGCACCGTCTTCGGCCTGATTCGCTCGTTCAACGACGTGGCCGCGGCGGGGGCGATGGGGCGGCCCGACCTGCTGGCTCGCGGCTTCGGCGAGGCGCTGATCACCACCGCCATGGGCCTGCTCGTGGCGATCCCGGCGATGGTGTTGCACTGGACGTTCACCAGTCGTGTGGACCGTCTGGCGATGCGGCTGGACGAGACCTGTCAGCAGGTGATCGACGAGATCTCGCAGGAGGCCCGCGCCGAGTCGCGGGTGGCCGACGCGAAGCGGAAGGCGGGGTGACCGATGCCGCTGGTGCGTCTCGAGGCCGACGAGGAGCCGGCGCCGAACCTGGCGCCGATGATCGACGTGATCCTCGTGCTGACGATCTTCTTCATGTGCGCCACGAAGTTTTCGGGCGACGAGCGGAAGTTCGACCTCGACCTGCCGCAGGTCGGCGGGGCGGCCGTCGTGGACGGGGCCCGGCCGGAGATCGTGGAGGTCGAGGCGTCAGGGGCGCTGCGGCTCGGGCCCGACGACGTGGCGATCGCTGAACTCGGCCCGCGGCTCGCGGCCCTGCGCGAACAGCGACCCGACGTGGCGGTGATGATCCGCGGCGAGACGACGGTGCCCCACGGGCGGATGGCCGAGGTCTACGAGGCCTGTCGTGGAGCCGGAGTGCGGCACGTAGCCATCTCCGTGCGCACCCGGCCCGAAACCCGCAGGCAGTGAGCGGGAGCGATGTCGCTTGTCTGGATCGCCTGGGCCGGGCTGGCTGCCGTCGCCGCCGTCGGCTTCGCGGTGCTCGTCCGCACCCGCTGGCTGCAGTCGCACACGCTGGCAAAGTGCGCGATCCTCTCGCTCGCGCTGCATGCCGCGCTGGCGGTGGTATGCGCGTTCGTCAGCGGCCTGATGCCGGCGTCCTGGGGCCGCAACGACGAGGGGCGGATGGCGATGACCGTCGTGCTCGCCGCCGACACGGAGGACGAGGCCGGGCTCGTCGAGGCGGGAGCCGCGGCCGTCGTGGAGCCGCCGCGGGAGCCGGCGGAGCAAGACCTGCCGCCGCCCGAGCTTGTACCCGCCGCCGCTGCCGGCGCCGAGCAGCCGGCAGCGGCCAATCTGGTCCCGTTGCTCGACGTCGTGGCCGAGATGCCGGACCCGGGCGCGAGTACGGTCGAGAGCGGCGTCGATGCCGCGCGGGAGCCCCAGGGCCCGGTAAACGCCGCTGCGGCGCCTTCGGGTGATCGTCCGCTGCCCGCCCCCTATGCCGATCGCGTCGGCGCCCGGCGGGCGGCCGCCGCGGCCGCCCGAGGCGGTTCCCAGGAAACCGAGCGGGCCGTGCAGGCGGCGCTTGTCTGGCTCGCGGCGTCTCAATCGACCGATGGCCGCTGGAGTGCCGCGCGGCACGGCGCGGGCGTGGAACGGGCCGTGCAGGGGCACCATCGCCAGGGGGCCGGCGCCCGCAGCGATCATGGCGTGACGGGCCTGGCGCTGCTGGCGTTTTTGGGGGCGGGCAACACGCATCGCGACGGCGACCACGCCGCCGCCGTGGGCCGGGGGATCGCCTTCCTCGTGGGCCGCCAGCGGGCCGACGGGTCGCTCGCCGGCGACGCCGAGTTCTTCGCGGCACTCTATTGCCACGGCATGGCGACGATCGCAGTCGCCGAGGCCTGTGCCATGACCGGCGACGAATCGCTGCGGGCTCCACTCGAGCGGGCCGTCCGGTACACGCTGGCGATGCAGCATCCCGGCACCGGCGGCTGGCGGTATGCGGCGGGCGACCGCGGCGACACGAGTCAGCTCGGCTGGCAGTTGATGGTCCTGGCCAGTGCCCGCAACGCGGGCGTGGGCGGCCTGGAGGCGGCCGAGGCTCGTGTCGCCCAGTTTCTGCAAAGTGTCTCATCCGGCGCGGCCGGCGGCCTGGCGGCCTATCGCCCCGGCGAGCGGCCGAGCCTGACGATGACGGCCGAGGCCCTCTACTGCCGGATGCTGCTCGGCCTGTCGCCGGCTCATCCGGCCGCCGTCGAGGCCTTGGATCTCATCGCCCGCACGCGACCCGACCGGTCGCGGCCCAACGCGTATGCCTGGTATTACGCCACGCTGGCGTCGTTTCACGCCGGCGGCCCGCAGTGGGACCGCTGGAATGGCGATCTCCAGGCCGCCCTCCTGCCCCTCCAGCGGCAGGACGGCTCCGCGGCCGACGGCAGCTGGGATCCGGATCCTGTCTGGGGAGGGCACGGTGGCCGGGTGTACGCGACCGCCCTGGCGGCCATGACGCTCGAGGTCTACTACCGCCATCTGCCGATGCATCGGCAGGCGGCCCGCATGGCGGCGGCACCGTAACGGCCGCTGGCGGGCGGGAACTTTGAAACTGCCGCTTTGTGAACTAAACTTCATCAGTCGCGGCGAGTCCCGTCGCGGCATGTCGTGGCGGACTGTCGCCACCAGGAAGGGAGATCCGTTCCGTGCACCTGTTCGCTGTCTTCGGTCTCGGTCCGGTCGAGATTCTGATCGTCGCTGGCGTCGTCCTGCTGCTGTTCGGGACCCGCTTGCCGAAGGTGATGCGGTCGCTCGGCGAGGGGATCGTCGAGTTCAAGCGGGGTGTGCAGGGCATCGAGGATCATGGCGCTGCGCCACGCGATGCAGGCCGTCACGACTGACCTCCCCTCCCCGGCCACGTCTCCCGGCGACTCCTCGTATGTTTGGCCTTGGTCCGTTCGAAATCGTCGTCATCGGCGCGATCGCCGTGATGCTCTACGGCAAACGCTTGCCGGAGGTGGGCCGCACGTTCGGCCAGACGATCGGTGAATTGCGGAGGCAATGGACTACGCTCTCCAAGGAACTCGACGTCGCCGGCCACATCCAAGGCCGCACCCCGGCCGCGCTGCGGCCCGCGCGTCACGACGACGATCCGGGAATGACCGTGGCATCGCCGCGGTTCGAGCCTCCTCCCGCCTCCGGGGTGTGATGCCGCCGGTCCAGGGCTCGCGGCCGGCGCCGCCAGGAGCGGTCGGAGGGGCCGTCCAACGCCGGCTGAATTCGGCTCTCTGGGCCTGCCGATGGAGGCCGGGTGACGCGAGCCGCGGAGCGTGCTATTCTTCGGGCTCGGTTTCGGGCAACTAGCTCAGTTGGTTAGAGCGCTACGTTCACACCGTAGAGGTCACAGGTTCGAATCCTGTGTTGCCCACTGCAGGGCGGGCCTGGCCCAGGCTCACGGCGGTGCAAGCCCCGGGAGTTGGGCCCGTTTATCCCGCCTTTCGGCCCCTCCGGTGTTGTGGCCCCTGACCGGAGATGCTAGAACTTTCCAAGTTCGACTGACTCTCGTCCGCACTCCAGTCCGCTCGGGAACTGTGGCTTGTGCATCCGGCGATGGTCGATTGAGTCGATTTTGGTTTGGTGATCCAGTTCCCGATTCCCT
>JAJTED010000079.1 GCA_021300535.1 Planctomycetaceae bacterium
CGCACCCCCTTTCACCGCCGTCGGCGGCACGATCGCGATCCCCAGGGCGGCACCGCGGGCCCGAGCGGAGAGGCCGCCCCTCTCCGGCATGGCGCCGTAACACTTTGCTGAAACGTTGCTGAAGGGTCCTGACTTTGCCCAAAACGGGCCGCTCTGTCTCAACACCAGCCAACGATCACAAGTCGTTGACAGGCATGGACATTGCGTCAGAAATCGCAGAACATCCGTGAGAGCGGAAAACGGGCTCGAAAGAATCCCGCCCTCTCCGCTGGTGGAAGAACGTCGAATCAAACATGCCTTGTTTCCAAGGCCCTGTGATCCGCGCGTCATGTTTGGCCTCCGCGACGTTGCTGAAACTGAGCGGCCGCCTTGCCACCCCCGGGCGGGTTTGTCCCGGGCATCGCGCTCCATGGCGCCGGCAGCGCCGTCGGTCGCGACCCGGAAGCTGTTCGCCCGGGGTGCGGCCGCAGAGCGGCGGCTGTTCCGGCGAGAGCATCGAGATGCCCCCGATTCCGTTGATGTTCTTTCCTTCCCGCAAGCCGCCGCCCTGCGCGCGGCCAAAAGACCAGCGTGAGACACGGGGCCGTCGCGGCCGCTCTTGTCGCGAATCACGGGGAGCCGGAAAGTCTGTTTGCGATCGGGCCGCCACATGTGCGTGGATCACGGCTCACCCTTTCACGAACGACGAGGGCCAGAATGGCTGCTGTGCTGATCCTATGCCCGACGTTCGACCATGCCGAAACGCTCTTCGCCTCGACCGCCAGCGTGCGGGCGCAGACGTTTCAAGACTGGGAGATGGTCGTCATCGGGGACGGAGCGCCGGAGCGCACGCGTGCGATCATGTCGGCCGTGATTCGGTGCGACGACCGGATCCGCTATGTGGCGCACCCGAAGTCGGCACGCTACGGCGAGCCCTATCGTGACCGTGTGATCAGGGAGTCGAGCGCCGACGTCGTGCTTCAGCTGGGCGACGACGACCTTTGGGCTCCGGACCATGTCGAGCGGATGCTCGAAGTCGTGCGCCATGCTGATTGGGCAAACCAGGCGCCGCTGCGGATCGACGCCGAGGGCGGGATGGAATGGTGGCCGATCAACCACGGCACGGCGCGGCTGCGGGCCTCGATCGTGCGCGGCGTGCCCGTGAGCGCGGGGCCCAACTACGTGGCGTACCGCCGCGAGGCCTATCTCCGGCTTCCGGAGGGATGGACGTGCGCGCCACCCAGCGGTCCGTCGGACGCTTTCATGTGGGCCAAGTTCTTCCGGCTCCCGGCGCTCGCGGTGGCCAGCACCGCCGCGACCACCGCGATCAAGTTTCCCGCCCGGATCGGCCGGCGGGCGACCTTCGATGGCTGCGAGCGGCTGGCGGAACTGCAGCCCTGGCTGGCCCGCATCGCCGAGCCGGGGTTCTTGGGCGGCCTCTGCCGCCAGGCCTCGGTGCGGGCGCGGATGCTGTCGCTCTACGAGGTCCACGACGTTCCAGAGACAGCCTCCTGGATCGATGCCTTGCGGCACTGCGGTCTCGATCCAGTGGCCTCGGACCGACCGGCCGCCTCGGCCATCAACGGTGCGTTGATGCCGCTGCCATTGACGTCCGCTCAATGCCAGCAGGCGGAGCAGGCCTGGGAGGAATATCGACGGTTGCATGCAGCATAGCGGTCAGTCGAGCGGGGCTCCGCGGCTCGCGCAGAGGGTCCGCAGCGTCGGCATTCCCGCGTCGCTGGCGGAGAGGATCGGCGAGGTAGTCGGCCACGCGACGCCCAAGTCGGGGTCGTTCCAGATCACCCCGCCGCGACCCGTGGGGCGGAAGGGCGCCGAAACCTCGTTGAGGTAGTCGACCTCGGTATGGCAATAGAACGCATTGCACAGGCCTTCGGCGATGAAGAGTCGGACTCGCTCGCCAGGCGGATCGCCAAGCAGGAACGACGCCGTGCGGCCGAAGGTGTCGCTGCCCGGGCGGATGTCGGCGACGACGCAGGTAGCCGTTCCGCGGGCGACGTAGACGCACTTGTCCCAGGGCTCAGCGTGGAACCCCCGCAGTACCTGGGCCTGCGACCGAGAATGGTTGCCCTGGAGCAGGCGGACCTCCCGCCCCAGGACCGCAGCAATCTCTGCCACCTGGTAGGTCTGTTGAAAGAAGCCCCGCTCGTCCACATGCTCGGGCCAGCGGATGACGAGCAATCCCGCGATGCACGTGGTCTCGACAGCCATGGCTCTCTCGCTTGAACCGCTCCGAACGATAGTGTCTTGTGCCGGTAGGCCAATCCAGCTTCAGCGAGACCGGGACGTGCCGCGCGGAGGCGTCGCCGCACACAGCCCCAGCACCCCAAACTCGAGGGCAGACTCGAGGGCCGCGTGCCGCTGCCGCCCCATCGGAACGGCGTCATGACCGGCCAGCGCCAGTGACGCAAAGCCGTGGACGAGGCTCCACGCCTTGAGTTCCGCTCCTTCCCGCCGGCTGGCAGGCAGCAGACCGTCGGCGACGAGCGCGTCGAGCGCGCGGCTGAGAAGCTCCCACGGCGCCGGGGTCGCCAAACCGGCCGCGCCGGCGGCCAGGCATGCGACGCCGCTCCCGCTAAACATGAGGCGAAAGAGTTCCGGGTGCGCCAGCGCGAACTCGACGTACGCCCGCCCGACGGCCTTGAACCGGGCGATCGCCGGCCGCTCGTTTCCCCCGCTCTCGGCGGCGCGGTCCATCGCCTTCAGCATCCGGCTTGCCAGCTGCTCGAGTCCGCCGGCCGC
The DNA here is from genome assembly GCA_021300535.1 of Planctomycetaceae bacterium. Taxonomy (GTDB): domain Bacteria; phylum Planctomycetota; class Planctomycetia; order Pirellulales; family UBA1268; genus QWPN01. The sequence continues at coordinate 2,740 of JAJTED010000079.1, forward strand.
GGCAGCGGTGAGGAGGGCCGACTTGTCGTCAAAATGACGGTAGGCCGCATTCGCGGAGACGCCCACGTCGCGGGCTGCTTCCCGGAGGCTGAAGGTGGCCTCGCCGCCCTGCTCGATCAGTCGCACCGCGGAGGCAATCAGCGCGTTGCGGAGATTTCCGTGGTGATATGCCGCGCGTGTCTGGCCCATAAACCCATGTTGACGCCATCCCCCTCGGTTGTCAAAGTGTACGGCGTGAACATTCCGCCCAGCCAAGGCGTCGAAGGAGGGCCTTCCCGTGACCGCAGGCAACCGTGTGCTTGTTTGTGGCGCCACCGGGCGGCAAGGCGGCGCAGTCTCGCGTGCGCTCTTGTCCCATGGCTTCGAGGTGCTCGCATTGACGCGAGCGCCCCAGACAGGCGCAGCCAAAGTGTTGGACCGCCTGGGAGCGCAGGTCGTCGTTGGCGACCTGAGCCAGGCGGCATCGCTCCACCCGATCATGAGGGGCGTAGACGCCGTTTTTTCCGTGCAGAACTACTGGGAACGTGGCGTCGGGGCTGAAGGCGAAGTGCGGCAAGCCGAGAACCTGTTCGCCGCCGCCGAGGCGAACGGCGTCCGTCATGTCGTGCAATCGATCATGGCGCGGGCACGCACGTATGACGGCATCGCGCACTTCGAGTCAAAGCAGCGCATCGCCGATCGACTGCGTCTCGGACCGCTTCCCTTCACGACGCTCGGCACGGTGTGGTTCATGGACAACATCCTCGATCCCAAGATGGGCGGATCCCAGACGCTTCCGATCCTCGCGGGTGCACTCGCCAGCCACGTCTCCTTTCCGATGGTGGCCACAGCCGACATCGGAAAGGCCTGCGTGAAGATTCTGCAGTCCCCGTCCGCCCACGCCGGGAAGCACTTCGACCTGATCGGAGATCGTTTGACCGTGGCGGAGATGAAGCAGGTCTACGCCCGCCTGACGGGCCGGCGGGCAAAATGGTATCGCATGCCACGCTGGGCCATGCGGTGGATCAACAAGGAATTCGCCGAGCAACTGGCGTGGCACAACCGAGTTGATTTTGATGGGCAACCGGATCAACTCCGGACGTGGCTTGGCGAGACCGTGACCTTCGAGCAGTTTCTGCGGCAGCACCCAAACATCAGCCTGTGATGCGTTGCCTGCGGGTCGCTCCGAAACATGGAAACAACCATATCCCCCCTCACCAAAGGCGTGTTTTATGCAAGCGTGCGAACGGATTTCCCTCGGAGGCGCGAAAGGCGGTCACGATCGCCGAGGTCGCGATCCGGGGCGGTCAGGCTGAGGTCGACGTCGAGGTTCCGGCGTTGGAGAGGCGGTTGGCGGTGTCCGTGATGCACGACGAGAGCGGTAACGGAAAAATGGACGGCAATTTTCTGGGCATCCCGCTCGAAGGGTACGCAACGTCGAACAACGTGCCGCACTCGATGATCGGTCCGCCGCGCTACAAGGATGCCGAGTTCGAGATCCGGGAAACACCTGCGATCGTCCAGATCAAGATGCTGTATTGATCCGCTGGGGCTTTCACGACAGTGGTTGAATTCGCTCGGCACTCAACGTGAGAGGGTAGCCAAATGGCATGGTGGAGCAGCATGGTGTCGTCGGTCGCCTTCGGGATCGCACTTGCCGTGGCGGCATACAGTTGGCGGCGGATGCGCGTGGTTTCACTCGGGGTGATGGCCTGGTGCGCCGCAGCCTGGGCGATTTCGCTCCGCGGCTTTTTTCAATATGCCGGGGGGTGGAACGCCGCCGACATTCCCGGCTTCCTCCTATTCGGCACCTTGATGACGCTGCCGCTGGTGGTGTTCGCATACGGGTGGTATCGCTCACCGGCGTTTCGCGGGTTTCTCGAAGCGACCCCCGTTCCCTTGCTCATCGGTATTCAGGTGTATCGGCTGGGCGGCGGCATTTTCCTGTGGATGCAGGCGGAGGGCCTGATGCCATCCGAGATCGGCATCGTCGCCGGGTGCGCCGATACGTTCGTCGGCATCACGGCGATTCCGTTGGCGTGGGCGGTCGCGAGGAACATGGGTGGCGTCCGCGGGCTCGCGATCGGCTGGAATCTGCTCGGTATCGCCGATTTCCTGGTCGCGGTGAGCATGGTGTCGCTGTCGTTCATCGGTGTCTTGTCCTTGCAGCCGGCCCCCGTCCGCATCGGTCTGCATCCGCTGGCGCTCATATCGCTCTTTCAGTTGCCGCTCTCCATCGCCATACATCTGCTCGCGATTCGCCGGCTCATGTCGCCAGGCTGAGCCGGCGGAACCAACGACCAGGAAACCGACCCATGGGCTGGGTTGCCCTCAAGATGCTGACGGGAGACCGGGCCAAATACCTGGGCCTCGTATTCGGCGTGGCGTTCGCCAGCATGCTCATGTCGCATCAGGTGAGCATCTTCTGCGGGCTCATGCTCCGCACGGCCAGCCAGATTCTCGACGTGCGCGACGCCGGCATCTGGATCTGCGATCCGGAGCTGCAGACTGTCGACGAGATCAAGCCGCTCGCGGCCACCGATCTCTACCGGGTGCGGAGCGTGCCCGGGGTGCGCTGGGCGGCACGGCTTTCGAAGGCGCTCGGCCGCATCCGCACCGCCGATGGCCGCTACCGCACCGCCATCGTCATGGGCCTCGATGACGACAGCTTTGCCGGCGCCCCCCAGCAGATGCTGCTCGGGTCGTGGCATGATCTGCGGCGGCCGGACGGGGTGATCCTCGACGACGCGGGGTTCAGTTATCTGTTTCCGGGCGAGCCGGTCGCCCTCGGCAAAACGCTTGAAATGAACGACCGCCGCGTGGTCGTCGTGGGCATCTGCCGGGTCGCCGCGCCGTTCCAGACGTTTCCCGTCATGTACTGCCGCTACAGCCAGGCGTTGCAGTACGTGCCAAACGAGCGGAATACCCTCGGCTTCATCGTCGCCGACGCCGTTCCCGGTGCCGATCCGCGCGAGGTGTGCCGGCGGATCAGTGAGCGGACCCGGCTCGCGGCCTACGACGCGCGGTCGTTCGCGTGGCTGACGATCGGCTATACCATGCGATCCACTGGCATCCCCGTGAACTTCGGGATCACCGTGGCCCTCGGTTTCATCGTGGGAACGGCGATCGCCGGCCAGACCTTCTATCTGTTCACGCTCGAGAATCTGAAGCAGTTTGGGGCGCTCAAGGCCATGGGCGTCACGAACAAACGGATTCTCGTCATGATCCTGCTCCAAGCGGGAGTCGTCGGCGGGCTCGGCTACGCGCTGGGCATGGGCGCCGCCAGCGTGTTCTTCGAGGTCACCAAAGACATCTACCACCTCCGCGGATTCTTCCTGCCCTGGCAGGTGGCCATCGGCACCGCCGGTTCCGTGGTGGTGATCATGTTCCTCGCCAGCGTCGTCAGCATCCGCCGGGTGTGGACGCTGGAGCCGGCGATCGTTTTCAAGTAGTCACGGGTGTTTCCTTGAGAGCCGCTTCCGCCAGCCGCACAGCCGTCGCCTGCACGGGCGTCACGAAGGTCTTCGGTTCGGGGGACACGCGGGTGCAGGTGCTCCATGGAGTCGACGTCGAGGTCGCCCCGGGAGAGATCACGCTGCTGGTCGGCCCTTCGGGCTGCGGCAAGACGACGCTGATATCGATCGTCGCAGGACTGCTCGAGCCCACTTCCGGCGACGTCCGGATCTTCGACCGACGACTTGGCGATCTTCGCGGGGATGCGCTCGTCGCCTTTCGAGCGCGGATGATCGGCTTCGTTTTTCAGCAGTACAACCTGCTTCCGGCGCTGACGGCGGCCGAGAACGCCTGCCTCCCACTCCTGGTGCAAGGCAGGCGGCGGAGCGACGCCATTCGCGAGGCCCGCGAGCTGCTCGCCGCCGTGGGGCTCGGCGGCAAGGCGGACGCTCGTCCCGCCCAACTCTCCGGCGGCCAGCAGCAGCGTGTCGCGATCGCCCGGGCGCTCGTCCACCGTCCAAGGCTCCTGGTCTGCGACGAGCCCACGGCGGCCCTCGACGCCGATTCCGGCCGCACCGTCATGGAACTCTTGCGGCGGGTCAGCCTGGATGCGGATCGGGCGGTGATCGTCGTCACCCACGACAGCCGGGTCTATGGATACGGCGACCGCATCATCGAGATGGGCGACGGGCGTGTGACGGGCGTCTCGGCCGCTGCCGATTTCCGGGAGTCACACTCATGAGCGGCAAGATCGGAACACTGTTTCTGCCTCTGCTGGCCCTTGGTTCCGCAGGCTACGCGAGTTGGCACGTCTACCGGGCCAACCAGCCGCTCCCCAAGGCGGCGCCGCCGATTCCCCCGGTGATGGCCCCTTTTTCGCGGACGCTCGCCGCCTCGGGGATCGTCGAACCGATCACCGAAGACGTGGTCGTCGGCACGCACGTCTCCGGCGTGGTCGAGCGGGTCCATGTATCGGCCGGCGATCGCGTGGCGGTGGGCACGCCGCTGTTCGGCATTGACACGCGACAGGCCGCCGCAGAACTTGCCGTCCGTGAAGCCGGCCTCGCCGATGCCGCGGCGCATCTCCACCGCCTCCGATCGCTCCCCAGGCCCGAAGAGGTGCCGGCGAGCGAGGCGCGGGTCAGCGAGGCTCGGGCAGCCATGGTGGCGGCCGAGGATGCATACCGCCGGCCGTCAGGCGGGCACGAGCCCAGGTCGAGCAGGCCCGCACCGAGATCGAACGGCTCACGGTGACGTCGCCGATCGACGGCGACGTGCTCAAGGTCGACGTCCGGGCCGGGGAGCAGGTTGGCACCGCAGCCGGCCAGCGGCTCATGGTGCTGGGACGGGTGCAGCCGCTCTGCGTGCGGGCCGACTTCGATGAAAGTGAGATCCCGCGATTCGACAAGACCGCGAGAGCACGGGCTCATCCGCGCGGCGATGCCGGCCGATCCTATCGGCTCCGATTCGTGCGTGTGGAACCCTATGTCGTCCCGAAGCAGTCGCTCACGGGCGACAACCGCGAACGAGTCGACACCCGCGTCCTGCAGGTGGTGTATGCGGTGGAAGACGATGCGCCGGGGCTGTTCGTCGGCCAGCAGGTAGACGTGTTCGTGGAGCTCGACGACGTGACGGCAACGGGCGACAAGGCGGTGACGGTGCCGCCCGCCGCTTCTGGCGGTTTGTGCATTGCACGGCCCGTCCCCGGTACCATATTCCGAGCACTCGGTCGGTGACGGTATTCCCCTGGAGATTCTTCGACATGCATCTGCCCCGCCTCGCCCCCGGTCTCCGCAGCCCAGTCGCCATCGCGCTGGTGATCGCGGCCATCGGTCTCGTCGCGCACGCCTCCGCGGCGGAGCCGGCCCGGCAGCCCAACATTCTCGTCATCTGGGGGGACGACATCGGCCAGTTCAACGTTGGGGCCTACAACCTCGGCATGATGGGCTACAAGACGCCGAACATCGACCGCATCGCCCGCGAGGGAGCGCTGTTCACCGACTGGTACGGCCAGCAGAGCTGCACCGCCGGACGGGCGGCGTTCATCACCGGGCAGTCGCCGATCCGCACCGGCCTCACGAAGGTCGGCCTGCCCGGGGCCCCGGAGGGCATGCGCAAGGAAGATCCCACGATCGCCACGCTGCTCAAGGCCCGGGGCTACGTGACCGGCCAGTTTGGCAAGAACCATCTCGGCGACCGTGACGAGATGCTGCCCACCAGCCACGGCTTCGACGAGTTCTACGGCAACCTCTACCACCTCAATGCGGAGGAGGAGCCGGAGCACCCCGACTATCCGCAGAATCCCGAGTTCAAGAAGCGGTTCGGCCCGCGCGGCGTGATCCACTCCTTCGCCAACGGTGCGATCACCGACACGGGCCCGCTGACCAAGAAGCGGATGGAGACGATCGACGAGGAGGTGAATGCCAAGACCGTCGCCTTCATGGAGAAGGCCAAGCAGTCCGGCAAGCCGTTCTTCGTCTGGTGGAACTCCACCAAGATGCACATCTTCACGCACCTCAAGCAGGGCGTGGCGGGGAAGACCCGGCTCGGCATCTACGCCGACGGCATGGTGGAGCACGACCGCCAGGTGGGTGAGATCCTCGCCAAGCTCGACGAGCTGGGGCTCGCCGAGAACACGATCATCATGTACTCCACCGACAACGGGGCGGAGGCCTTCACCTGGCCCGACGGCGGCACGACGATGTTCCGCGGCGAGAAGAACACGCAGTGGGAGGGGGGCTATCGCGTCCCGTGCGCGATCCGCTGGCCGGGCGTGATCAAGCCGGGCACGGTGATCAACGACATCGCCGCCCACGAGGACATGCTGACCACGTTCTGCGCCGCCGCCGGTGACACGACGGTGAAGGAGGACCTGAAGAAGGGCCGGCAGATCGGCGATCGCACCTACAAGGTGCACCTCGACGGCTACGACCTCGGTCCGGCCCTCCGCAGCGCGGCGGCCTGGCCGCGGAAGGACTTCATCTACTGGACCGACGACGGCAGCGTGGCGGCGCTGCGGTACGAGAACTGGAAGGTCACGTTCCTCGAGCAGCGGGCCCATGGCATGCACGTGTGGCAGCAGCCGTTCGTGGAGCTCCGGGCCCCGACGCTCGTGAACCTGCGGATGGACCCGTTCGAGCTCGCGCAGGACATCGGCATGGACTACCAGCGCTGGTACCTCGAGCACATGTTCGCCATCGCGCCGGCCGCGGCGTACGTCGGCGAGTGGCTGCAGAGCTTCCGGGAGTTTCCGCCGCGGCAAAAGCCGGGCAGCTTCAACCTCAACCGCGTCATGGAGGCGGTCACGGCGGGAGCCGGCTCGGGCCGCTGAGGCGGTCGGCGCGGGGCGGTCGCGGGCGTCAGGCCCGCGCCCGCCGCAGGGTCTCGGACGGCAGTTCGCTGAACTGCCTGCGGTACCGGGCGGCGAAGCGGCCGAACTCCCAGATCCCGTGCCGCGTGAGCACGTCCGCCACCGTTTGGTCGAGCGGTGCGCCGGCCCGCAGGACGCGGCGGCAGCGTCCGCTCGGTGACGTCGATCCGGGCGGCGAGGCTGCGCGCCGTCGGCGTCGCCGGTGCGGTCTCGATCACGGCCATGGCATCACGCACGATCGCAGCGCGATCGAGCCGCGGCCGGCCCGTGGCCGGATGGGCCGGCTGCGGGGCCGGCAGGCAGGCGGTCACGGCGGCGACGATGTCGAGGCCGGCGGCGCGATGGGCTTCGCTTGCGGCCGGCCTGTCCATGACCGCGCCGGCGATGCGCTGCACGAGGTTTCGCAGCCGCGGCACGGAGCCCGGATGGCAGGCGACCCGGCCACTCACCGGCAGCGCGGAAGTGGCGATGGGGCAGTCCATCGGGAGGGCGATCGAGCACCAACGTGCACCCCCGTATGGGTGAGCGGCAGAAAGACCGTCGGCCCGGGGTGTGTGTTCGCGCCGTAACAGAGATTGCCACCGCCCTCTTCCGCCACCTGCAGGAGGACGTCCCCCAGCGGGACGACGCCCAGCGTCCAGCAGGGGTTCTCGACCGCGTCGCAGACGAGCCGGAGGTGTGCGCCGCTGATGGCATCCGCAAAGGCATCGAAATCATCGAAGGATGTCATGGGAGTCAGAATAAGGACGCCACTCGGCCGGGGGCAATCGGCCTCTTGTGGCGGAAATTGCATGGCGTTTCCGTGGCGTTGCGCCGGGCCGCGTCGCCGCTTTTCAGTATCGCCAGCCGACCCCTACGTTTGAGAAGAACGCCGGCGTCGTCTCGTTGAGTCCCCAGCCCACGCGGAGGCCGATCTCGAGGTCTTCCGTCGCCAGGACGTGCCCCCCGCAACTACCGTACTGGATGTTGAGCGGGATTTCCTTGCCGGTCGAGAAGATGCCGAAGTATTCGGCATGCACGTTCCACCGCGCGCCGACGGGAACCTTGATCACGCTCGACGGCGCCCATTGGCTGAAGGCATCCGTCTCCTCGAAGCCGGTGCCGTACCGCATGGCCGTCGTCCACTCCCAGCCCCCCGCGAATCGCCATCCCCATGCCTGGCCGCACACGAGCGTCGACTTGTTCGACGGCCCGGACACGGGCGTGTAGCCCTGGAGGATCACCGCCGAACGGGGCAGCCAGCCGTCCTGCTCGGTGGTCTCGACCTTGGTGCCGTAGAGGATGCGGCTCTCGTCCTCGGTCTCGATGTCTTCGCCGCCGAACTCACTGCCCGAAACGGTGCCCGGTCCGCCGGCCTCGTAGTTGACCCCGAGGCGGAGCTCCACCTTCTCGCCCCAGCCCCGCCGGAGCAGCACCTCCGGGAAGCTGTGGGCTTCCGGCCCCAGACGGTTGTCGATGAACGAGTATGAAGCCTCGAGAATCGACGTGTCAGGGCCGGCCGTCGTCGGGGCGAACGTGAACGAGTCGCGATCCGTCTCGAGTTCCTCGCGGCGGATCGTGGGCTGCTGGCCGCGGACCCCCAACGTCCCACTCCACACGGCTGCGCAGGCGACGAGGCCGAGCACCAGCCGGCGGAATCCCGTCTTCGTCATCACCATGCGCCCCTGTGACCTCGGAGCAATCGGTACGACCCGAACCGGGGCTTGAGGCGGCGGGTTTGCGGCGGAAAAGACACAGAGCCTGGGAGGATTCTGCGGCCGGACTGGAGGCCGGGAAATCCGGGGAGTTTGCCCAGCCGCTGCCGATCGGAGGATCCGGCGAGGCGGCCCGTGACTTTTTCTCCGGTCCTGCCCGGCGCGACGGATCTGCCGGTGGTGGCGCCGAAATCAGAGGCGGCGACGGGCGCGGGTGGGCCAGGCGGCGAACGATTTCGTCCGCACTCACCGCAGTCGGCCGCGGGAGAATCGTGCATGCGTGGCGGCGTGAAGCATGGCGGGCGCGGCGTAGGGGGTCTCATGTGCGCGCTGGCGGCGGTGGCCGTGGCGGTCGCCCAGGAAGACGTGTTCGTCGGCAGGCCGGGCCAGGTGGGCGGATTCGAGTCCTTCGATCCGGTGCTGACCGACGAGGTGATGACGGGCATCATTCCCTCCGGGCAGGACTGGTTCCTGTTCGGGGCCGGGGACCGCGGCGGCGTGTATGGCTGGCTCGACGGCGGCTTCGTCGGCAACTTCGGCGTGCCGGCGAGCAAGTTCAACGGCCCGTACAACGCGGTCGACCGCGCCAACGAGGCGATGATGAACCAGGTCTACATCATCGCCGAACGCACGCTGCCCACCGACGGCTCGAGCGGCATCGGCGGCCGCACGGACGTGCTCTACGGCGAGGACTTTCCGCTCGCGATGTCGCTCGGGTGGGAGACGAATCCCGGTCCGCGTGACTGGAACAGCGGGGAGTATTACGGTCTGGCGATCCCGCAGTTGTACGCCGAAGTCGGCAGCCAGGACCTGTCGCTGAAACTCGGCCACTTCTACACGATCGTGGGTTACGAGGGCGTCCCGGCCGTCGGCAACTTCTTCTACATGAAGAGCTACAGCTACCAGTTCGCCGGCCCGTTCACCCACTGGGGCGGCCTCGTCAACTGGAATGCGACGGACAACGTGGAGGTGGACGCTGGGCTCGTCAACGGCTGGAACGGTCTCGCTTCGGCCTACAGTAAGGCCAACTTTCTGGGCCGCATCCGCGTTCGCAACGACGACAACTCGTTCGCCACGTCGTTCGCCATCATCAGCGGTGACGAGGGCAACGACTTCTCGCCGCTCTTTCAGCCGGCACCCCCGTTGACGTCGGCGAATCGCACCCGCTACAGCCTGATCTTCGAGTCGCGGCCGGCCGCCAACTGGGAGTATCTGTTTCATCAGTGGCTCGGCACGCAGTCCAAGGGGCTGGCGGACGGCGGCACCGCCCTGTGGGTGGGCATCGACCAGTATCTCTACTACCGCGTCAGCGACGTCTGGTCGTGGGGTGCGCGGTTCGAGTGGTTTCAGGACACCGACGGCACCCGCGTCGGCCTCAACCGGCCGAGCAATCCCAACCACGTGCCACTGCCCGGCAACTTCTACTCCCTCACCCTCGGGCCGAACTGGACGCCGACCGGCAACTTCCTCATGCGGCCGGCGTTCCGCTGGGACTTCTTCGGCGGCCCGTACGGCGGTCCGCGGGCGGCCTACAACGACGGCATCAGCAACCAGCAGACGATGCTCGGTTTCGACATGATCCAGAAGTTCTGATCACGCGGCTCGTGCGCGGCTGCAGTGCCCGTGGGCCGGCGCCGCCTTCTGGCGGTTTCTGTACAGCCCGATCGCCGGCCGTGTCGTAGCGCCCGATCGGGTGGCGGAAAACTCGTGTTCCGCGACGACGCGGCACTGTGTTATCACCCGCTCGATGATCGAGCTGGTTCACTCAGGAGAAACCGCGATGCATGCGATCGTGAAACGGATGATGGGCGGCGGATTGGTCCTGTTGGCGACGGCGACCGCGGTGATCGCGCAGGCCGGCCCGCCAACGCTCAGCACCAACCCCGGCAATCTCGCGATCTTTCCCGCCAAGGGGCAGAGCCCGGAGCAGCAGAGGGCCGACGAGGCGGCCGCCTATGATTGGGCCACGAAGCAGACCGGCTGGGATCCCTATCAGGCCAAGGCCACGTTGGATCAGCAGGCCCATGCTTCGGCCGCGGCGGCCGGAGCCGCTCGGGGCGGCGCCGTCAAGGGGGCGGCTGGTGGCGCCCTGGCGGGCGCGGCGATCGGCGCGATCGCCGGTGATGCCGGCAAGGGCGCGGCCATCGGCTCGGCGTCGCTGGGCATGACGGGCGGCGTCCGTTCGCGGCGCGCGATGCGGGCCGCCGGCGGTGCATCCGATGCCGCGGTGGCGGCCTATCAGCAGCAGTTCGCGGTGTGGAACCGGAACTTCATGGCCGCCATGGAGGCGAAGGGCTACACCGTGCGGTGATCCCTGGCAGGCAGCGGCGGCCCGTGTGCGGGATCGCCGGCGGAACTCGACACCTTTCACTCCTCAAGGACATGGAATCATGATCATGCGAAACACGAAGATCGGCGTAGCTGTGGTGATCGCGGCCTTGGCGACATGCGCCGACGCATGGGCTGGCCAGAGCTGGCTCTGTTCGATCGCCTCGGCGGTCGCAGTGGACGAAGACGGCACCGTCGGTCCGCCCGATCTGGGTGACCGCGAACGCCCCACGTTCTTCCGCGTGGATGCCGAGAAAAAGCAACTGACGCTGCTCGGCCCCGACTCACGCCGCGGTGAGGTGACGAAGCTGGAGTCGGTTCAGGAGATGGACGGGCAGCACGTGTTCAGCGGCGTGGAGAACGGCCGCGTCATCAGCGTGATCATCACCAAGGACGGCCGGATGACACTGTCGATCATCAGTGACGGTGTCGTCTGGTCGGTCTTCGGGCACGCGCTGCGGGACGAAGACAAGAAGTAACGCGCCTCACACGTGAACCTCGCGCGTGACGCTGGTCGGGGTTCCCCATGCCCCATCGCCGGGCGTGCGGCATGGATGGCGGGGTGGTTTTTATGCCCGGAGTCCCCGGGTTTCCACCCGGGGCTTCTTGGGGGCACAAAAAGCCCCCGGCGGGAGCCGGAGCTGCGCTGGTCAGCCACGCCGGCCCGCGGTGCATGGGCAGCCACTCCCTGACCGTTGTTGGCCAGCAGCAGGTCGTGTGCGAGGCCCAAGTGTGAGCTGGATCACCCCGGCGTCCAGATCGTCTTCTTCTCGCCGCCGCCGGCCGTCTCACCGCCGGGCGTCCACAGCTTGCCGGGCTCGGCGGCGGGGGCCGCCGCGGACATGCCGGGGACGGTAGCGCCGGGCATGCCGCCGGCCGCGCGGCCGGCGAGGGCGTTGAGATCGACTCCCGCCTCCATCAACACCTCGGCAACCGCCTGCAGCACCTGCTGGTCGCGGGTGTGCTCGCGCCGCAGATGGTCGAGCAGCCGCATGATGTCGGCTTGGTCGCCGCGCTGCAGACGGACGCGGAGTTCGGCCACGTCGAGCATGCCGTCGTTGGCCTTGAGAGCCTTGGCGATGCTCCGGAGCTCGCCGAGCAGTTCGAGCTTGCGGACCGTGGAGTCGGCCCGCTCCTCGAGCACGCCATACGCCTCCCAGCGGTCCTCCGGGGTCGTGTCGCCGCGGGCGACGACGGCCTCGGCTGCCCGTTCCGCGGCCCGGTCGAAGCCGGCATCGACGGACGTCACGAGCACGCCCCGCAACTGGTCGAGGTCGACCTTCGCCATGTCGAGGCGATGCCAGCGCAGCGGCGGCACGCTCTCGAGCGGCTTCTCCTCCACGATCGGCGCGGCGGCCGGCATGCCGAGTTGCTGGCGCACCGCCGTCCACGCGTCGGCGGCGTCGCGGCGGCGCGACGTGGCCTCGCCCTCGGCCACGAGCGCCTCGACGCGGCGGGTGCCCTCGGCGTCGGCCAGCGCCTGCCGCGGCGTCTTGCCGAGCAGTTCAGGCAGCGGCGTCTCGGGCCAGCGGTCCACAAACCGCGACCAGAGGGCGGCCTGCTGTCGGGCCATGAGCGTGTCGAACAGGCATGGGCTGCCGGCGGCCGGCGGCGCGGTCGGGGGTTCGGCGGCGGGCATGCGGAACTGGCCGCCCATGAGCCACGACGTCGGCGGCGTGGCGGGCATCCCCGTCGCCGTTTCGGCCCCCGTGAACGTGCAGCCGAGCAGCTCCTCGGCGATCGGCCGCGCCTCGGCCACGTCCGGCGCGAAGCCCTGCAGCACGGCCTCCGGCTCGCGGTCAGTCTGACGGCCGAAGACGAGCAGCGAGGCGAGCATGCGGGCGGGGCGATCGCCGCCGGCCGCCGGCTCGTAGATCCGCCACACCGACCGCGGCGGCACGGCGCCCCGCGACACCCAGCTCGAGCGGTCGAACGGCGCCGTCTCGCAGCGGCTGTCGTGCCGGAGTTTGTCTTCGAGCAACTCCAGCGCCGTCGTGCCTTCTTCGCCGGTGCCCACGGCCAAGGCGGCAATCGCGGTCGCAAACGACACCAGCGGCGAGCGGTCGGGATCGGCCTCGGTTTCCAGCGCGATCGCCCGGCCCGTGGCCTCGACGGCGTCGTCGTGCGACACATCCCGCAGCTTCGCCACCGCCAGCCAGGCCTCCGCCGCCTCGAAGGGCCGGGCCAGCATCTCGCAGATCAGCGCGATGTTGGTGAACAGCTCCCGGCTTTCGCCCGCCACACTCTTGAGGCTCCGGAACGCGGTCAAGGCCTTGGAGAGCCGCCACTGGCGGGCATGCTCGAGCGCCGCGTCGAACTCCGGTCGCCAGGCCGCGTCGGCAGCGGTCGGCGCGAGCCGCACCTTCGTCCGCAGGGCGGGCGGCACGCCGGCCGAGCCGACGATCGCGGCCAACAGCCGCCGCTCCTCGTCGGAGCCAAGGCCGCGGTCGAAGAGCCACTCCACGATGCCCTGCGCGAAGCCGACGTGGCCGAGCTGGGCACCGGCCTGGACGAGCGTGGCCGCGATGCGCACGAGCTCGGGCGACACGTCGTGGCCCCCCTCGGTGCGGCCGGCGGCCAGGGCCGTGATCCGCGCCTTGTCGAATAGCGCCGCGGCCTCCTGCACGCGGCCGGCGACGGCGTCGGTGACGGCTGCCTGACCGAGGGCGAGCGGATTCTCGGGATGGGCGGTGAGAAATGCCTGGCTCGACACGGCGGCCTCGGCGAATTGCTTCGTGCCGAGTTCCAACTTCGTCCGCGTGGCCATGAGGCAGGGGCGGTCGGGATGTTTGTCGGACAGCCGCCGCACCTGGTCGAGTGCCGCCGAGATCTGGTCTCCCTCGATGAGCCGATCGAGTTGCTCGAGGTCGCCGACGAGGTCGGCACAGCAGAACTTGATCTTCTTGCCGGTGCCTCCCGGGCACGGGGCGTAGGTGTCGATCGCCATGAAAGAATCGGCTCCGGGGGGCGTGCGGCCCGCGGAAAATGCGGCTGCGGACCCTGAAATGTACCAGAGCGCACCCCAGGCGAAAGCGGCCGCGCGGCTTGCCCGCCTCCGCCACGGCCTGCATACTCGTGGACCTGCGAGCGAGGGTAGGCGGCCGGCGCGGCAGGGCCTCGCGGCGTCTCCGCGAGGCGACCGGCGAACCATCACGCATTCGTCCCGTGCAGCAGCCGCGCATCCTGATCGTGGATTCCGAAGGCCCCGAGGGCCTGCCCTACGCCCGGCTGATCGCCCGGCTGCAGCCGATGGAGGTGCGGGTCGAGACCTCGCTGGAGAAGGCCCTCAGCACGCTCGCCCGCGACTCCTGGGATCTCGGCGTCGTCACGGCTCGTTCGGGGCCGACGGCCGACGTGCTCTACGGCGCCCTCCACAAAGCCGACCCGCAACTGCCGATGGTGGTGGTCGACCCGCGACCGTCGGTAGACACGGCCCGCGCCTGCCTGCAGGCGGGTGCCGGTGACTACCTCGACATCGCCCGCACCGAGACGGATCTCGAGGATGCGCTCGTGCGGCTGCTGACGGCGTCGCGGCGGCGGGCGGCGGAGGAGGTGCTGCGGCGGGCCGTCGAACGGCCCTATTCGTTCGACGACTTCCTGGGCGAGAGCCCGGCGATGCAGCAGGTGTATTCGATCATCGAGCGGGTGGCCGTGAGTTCCGTGGACGTGCTGGTCACCGGGGCGCCGACGCCCGGCGGATGGGGCTCGTCGAGTTCGCCGACGGCGGCACGCTGTTTCTCGACGAGATCGGCGAACTCCCGCTGCCGCTCCAGGCCAAGCTCCTACGGGTGCTGCAGGAGCGGCGAGTGCGGCGGGTCGGGGCCCGGCAGGAGAACGCCGTGGACGTGCGGGTCGTCGCCGCGACGTCGCGAAACATCGACCAGATGGTGGAGCGGGGCGAGTTTCGCCGCGACCTCTTCTACCGGATCAACGTCGTGCGGATCGACCTGCCGCCGCTGCGGTCGCGCGGGGACGATATCGGCCTGCTGGCCGAATGCTTCGCCAACCGGGCCGCGCAGGAGATGGGCCGCACGGTGGGCGGCCTGTCCACCGACGTCTACCAGATCCTCAAGAGCTACCACTGGCCGGGGAATGTCCGCGAACTGCAGAACGTGGTGCGGCGGGCGATCGCGATGACACGGTCACCGATGGCGGGCGTGGACGACCTGCCCGACGAGGTGGTGGCGGCGGCCGGGCGTGCGGCCGGCGCGGAGGCGGGGGCCGTCGGCTTCTTCGCCCAGCGGGCCGAGCACGTGGCCCGCTTCGAGAAGCAGTATCTCGCCGACCTGCTGAACAGGCATTGGGGCGACGTGTCGGCCGCGGCCCGCGAGGCCCGGCTCCCCCGAGGCACGCTCTACCGGCTCATGAAGGGGCACGGCCTCGACGGCGCCTCGTTTCGAAAATAGCGCCGCGCCGGCGCGACAGGCTGGTTTCCGGCGGGAAAAGCCGCACCGGCGTTCGTCACGGCGGCTGGTGGGGCCGCGGGGCGCCGCACCGGCGCGACGCGCCGGGCACGCGGATTGGCGTGAATACCGCAGGTTCTCGTTTGGCACGCGACGTGCATCTTCTTTCCGTCGTCGGCCGCGACCCACGTCGGCCCTGAAGTCGATACCCGCTCCCGAGGAGACGAAACCATGAAGAAGATCGAAGCGATCATCCGGCATTTCAAGCTCGAAGAGGTGAAGGACGCGCTCAACGCCCAGGGCGTGAAGGGCATGACGGTGACCGAGGTCCGCGGCTTCGGCCGGCAGAAGGGGCACACGGAGACGTACCGTGGCGCCGAGTACTCCGTCGACTTCCTGCCGAAGGTGAAGATCGAGGTGGTAGTGAGTGACGACGAGGCTCCGGCGGTGATCAGCAAGATCATGACGACGGCCCGCACCGGCCAGGTGGGCGACGGCAAGATTTTCGTGACGAACCTCGCCGAGGTCGTCCGGATTCGCACCGGCGAGACGGCAGCCGCCGCGATATGACTTCACGCCCGCCGGGCCATCCATGGCCCCGGCAGGCTTGGCCCGGCGTGGTCGCAGCGCGGTGCGACCAGCCGGGCGTTGGCTCGCCCTCCAGGCGAGCCTCGCCGTAAGCCGTCGCAGGCCCGCAGGGATGCGCCGGCGCGAAACACAGCCCCCGGCAGGCTTGGCCCGGCGTGGTCGCAGCCGAGGTGCGACCCGCCGGGCGATGGCTCGCCCTCCAGGCGAGCCGCGCCGAAAGCCGCCGCAGGCCCGCAGGGATGCGCCGGCGTGAAACTGCGGCATCGTGCTGCAGTTCGCTTTGCGGGCCTCCGCCCGCGTGCAGTCAACCCGGCCCTCCGAGCCTGGCGCTCACACAAAAAGCCCCCGGCGGAAGCCGGGGGACTCCGGGTGGCATGCCGTCCCAGGTACCATGCGATGCGGGTTTGAATCGGGGATCACGTTCCGTCGTGCGGCATGGATGACGGGGTGGTTTTTATTCCCGGTGTCCCCGGGTTTCCACCCGGGGCTTCTTGGGTGATCTTTAGGCCCGGAGGGCCGGGTCAATCAGCAGCGGGCATCGCGTCGCTCCACCAAAACCCGACGCGGATTCGCTCGGCTCGCGCCTCAGGCGTGACGGCACTGCCGCACATCGCCACGTCGCCATCACGGCCGGGCCGGCGGAGGCTATGGCGGCTCCGCCGGCCGGCGGTCACATGCCGGCGCCTTCGATCGGCATGCCGCAGTGATGGCACCGGGGCAGGGCCAGCGGCCGGGGAGTGGGCATGTAGCCCTCGGCGCACCACGTGTGCAGCCGCGGAAAGAGCGACGGCATGGTCGCTCCCGTCGCGTGCAACTGCTGACGCACGTGCAGTTGACCGCACGGGTTCGCGTGGAACATGCCTCCGTGAGGGGCATATGCCGGCCCGCAGGCTGGCCCCCTCACGCTCCCGTGCCATGGCGGCCGCTGGACGCCCTTGCAGCCACAGTCGGACCCCGGCGCGGCACCTTCCATGATGACCGTCTCTTGCGCGGACACTTCCCGGATCGTGGCGATCGACGAGAACGCGGCGACGGCGAGGGCGGCGACGAGGCCGCGACGGATGGTGCGCACCGGATGGGCTCCTCTGGCAGGCTGCTCGGGCGAGGGGCGGGCACACACCCGCCTCGACGTTCGTTTTCGTCGTGCCGGGCGGCGGGGGTTCAGCGGTCGTGCCGCCGGGTGGGGTGGTGCGGGTGGCGCCGGTCGTGCGGCGGCCGCCTCACCAGATCCGGGCCACCCCGAGCATCACGGCGGCGATCACTGCCAGGCCGACCAGGTCGAGGATCACGCCCCCGGCCATCATCGCCCGCAGCGGGATCCGGCCGGTGCCATAGACGATCGCATTGCACGGCGAGCTGACCGGCATCATGAAGCCGAGGCTGGCCGCGAAGGTGGCGGCCAGGGCGGCGACGAGGGCGTTGCCCCCCACGGCCTGGCCCAGGGCGATGACCACGGGCACGACCATCGTGGCGCTGGCCACGTTGCTCGTGAACTCGCTGGTGAACACCGCCAGAAGTGCCGCCGCAACCACGAGCAGCGTGCCAGCCCACGCGCCCGCCGGAATCCAGCCGGTGATCGCCGTGCCGGCCGCGCTGGCGAGCCCCTGGCTGAAGCACAGTTCACCCAGGGCGATGCCGCCGCCGTAGAGGAGCACCACGTCCCAATCGATCCGCGCGTCTTTCCAGGCCAGGGCGGGGCGGCCAGCGTCGCCCGGCAGAATGAAGAGCAACGCCGCGCCGATGATCGCGGCCACGCTCTCGGGGAGCCTGTTCTTCAGCCACACGCAGACTTCATGGTCGGGGCCGAGCGCCGCCAGGAGGAATCCCGGCACCATCCACATCGCGACGGTCGCGGCGAAGGCCAGCGCGGTCGACCATTGCCCGGCGGTCCACGGGCCGAGTCGTGCCCGCTCGGCGGCGACGTAGGCCGACACGCCGTCGAGTCGGGCGATGCCCGCCGGGAAGAGGCGGCCGAGCACGAACACCGTGATCGTGGTCATCACGGCCACGATCGGCAGGCCGATAGCGCACCAGCCGACGAAGGAGATCGCCACGCCGAGCTCGTCGGCGATGAACCGCAGGCCGATGAGGTTCGTGGGCGTGCCGATCGGCGTGGCGAGGCCGCCGATCGACGCCGCGAAGGCGACGCACAGCAGGAGCCCCGTGGCGAAGGCCGGATCGGGGCGGCGGCCGGTCTTCACGGCAGCCTCGTCGATCGCTGCCAGGATGCCCGACACGATCGCCACCATCATCGCCGCGGTGACCGTGTTGGAGATAAATGCACTGATGGCAACCGACACCACCGCCACGGCGGCGAGCATGCGGACGGGCTTCTCGCCCACCCAGGGCACGGCGAGCACCGCGTAGGCGAGCCGGCGGTCGAGGCGGTGTAGGCGGATCGCCTCGGCGAGCAGGAACGATCCGATGAACAGGAAGATCAGCGGGTCGGCGAAGGGCCGAAACACCTCTTTAGCCGGGGCCACGCCGAGGAGCACGCAGGCCGCTGCCCCGAGCAGAGCCGTCACCGCCAGCGGCAATGCCTCGGTGCACCAGAGGACGATGACGACGGCGACGATCGCCGCCAGCCGCCAGGCTTCGGGGGTCAGGGCTTCCATGGCAACACTGTATCGCGCCTCCCGATGGGATGGGCGCGGGCCGATGTCGTCTTCCAGACGGCTCTGGCTTCCGGCTACCGCTACCCCATCGCCGGACGTTCGCTGCGCCCCTCCTGGGCCCCGCTCACTCGATGCTGCCTGCGCTCCGGCATCCCTGCCTGCGCTGGCCAGCAACGCCGGCTCCCGGGGCAGCGATAGCCGAAAGCCTCCCGTCGTGTGATGAACGGCGACTCGGTGCTTTCTCGCAGCGGCCGCTGCCTCGTTGCAAGCCGGGTTGCGTGCTCATTCAGGGAATGCCACGGAGGCGTGCTCCGCCCTGCACGCGGCCACCGATCGCCGCCTCGGCGCGAGCGCGGCCTGGGCGGCGGCCAGCCGGGCCACCGGCAGGCGGAACGGCGAGCAGCTCACGTAGTCGAGCCCCACGTGGTGGCAGAAGACCACCGAGTGGGGATCGCCGCCGTGCTCGCCGCAGATGCCGAGCTTGATGTCCGGACGGCTCTTCCGCCCCTTCTCGACGGCGATCTCCATCAGCTTGCCCACGCCCGTGGCGTCGATCGACGCGAACGGGTTGGCCTTGAAGATGCCCTCCTCCGTGTACTTCTGCAGGAACGAGCCCATGTCGTCGCGGCTCATGCCCAGGCAGGTCTGGGTGAGGTCGTTGGTGCCGAAGGAGAAGAACTCGGCCGTCTCGGCGATCTCGTCGGCCGTCAGCGCGCCGCGCGGGATCTCGATCATCGTGCCGACGAGATACTTGATCTTCTGTCCCGTCTCCTTCTGCACCTGCTCCGCCACCCGGTGGACGATGTCCACCTGGTTGTCGAGCTCCTTCTTGAAGCCGACGAGCGGGATCATGATCTCGGGCTTCACCTTCCCGCCGTCCTTCTGCACCTTGGCCGCGGCCTCGAAGACCGCTCGGGCCTGCATCTCGGAGATCTCGGGATAGCTGATGCCGAGGCGGCAGCCACGGTGGCCGAGCATCGGGTTGAACTCGTGCAGGGCATGGACGCGGGCCTTGACCGTCTCCACAGGGAGGCGGAGCTTCTTGGCCAGGTCGGCCTGGGCCTTCTCGTCGTGCGGCACGAATTCGTGCAGCGGCGGGTCGAGGAAGCGGATCGTGGCCGGCCGTCCCTCGAGGGCCCGGAAGATGCCCTCGAAGTCGTCCCGCTGGTAGGGCAGGAGCTTGGCGAGGGCCTCGCGGCGGGCCGCCTCGTTCTCGGCGAGGATCATCTCCCGCATGGCGTCGATGCGGTCGCCCTCGAAGAACATGTGCTCGGTCCGCGTCAGGCCGATGCCCTCCGCGCCGAAGGCGATCGCATGCCGCACCTGCTCGGGCGTGTCGGCATTGGTGCGAATGCCGAGCTTCCGGTGCTTGTCGGCGAGCTTCATGATGAAGTCGTAGTACTGGAAGACCTCCGAGTCGCCGGGCTTCATCGTCTTGGCGATCAGCACCTGCTTGAGCTCGCTGTCGGCCGTCTTGATGCCCCCGGCAAACACCTCGCCGGTCGAGCCGTTGATCGAGATCGCGTCGCCCTCGCGGAGCGTCTGCCCGGCACACTTGAGCGTGCCCGCGGCATAGTCGATCTGGATCGCGCCGGCACCGGCCACGCACACCTTCCCCATCTGCCGGGCGACGAGGGCCGCGTGGCTGGACACACCGCCGCGGCTGGTGAGGATGCCCTCGGCGGCGATCATGCCGCGGAGATCCTCGGGCGACGTCTCCACGCGGGCCAGCACCACCTTCACGCCCTTGTGGGCGAGTTCCTCGGCCTTGGCGGCGGAGAACACGAGCTGGCCGGTGGCGGCGCCGGGGCCGGCCGGCAGGCCGGTGGTCAGGAGCCGGCCGCTCTTCTTGGCCGCCTCGTAGTCGTGGCGGTCGAAGATCGGGGCGAGAAGTTGCGACAGGGCGTCGGGATCGGCCGACTGGATCGCATGCTCGGCGGTCATCAGCTTCTGCTTGACCATGTCGTGGGCGATCTTCACGTAGGCCAGCGCCGTCCGCTTGCCATGCCGCGTCTGCAGCATGTAGAGCTTCTTCTTCTCGACGGTGAACTCGAAGTCCTGCACGTCGCCGAACTTCTTCTCCAGCGTCTGGCGGACCTTTTCCAGCTGCTTGTAGGTGCCGGCGAACATCGGCTCGTGGGCCATCTCGGCCACGGGCTTCGGCGTCCGCACGCCGGCCACGACGTCTTCACCCTGGGCGTTGACGAGATATTCGCCGTAGAAGACGTCCTCGCCGGTGGCCGGGTCGCGGGTGAAGGCAACGCCCGTGGCGCAGTCGTCGCCCATGTTGCCGAACACCATGCTCTGCACGTTGACAGCGGTGCCCCATTCGTCGGGGATCTTGTACTTGCGGCGGTAGAGGATCGCCCGCTCGTTCATCCAGCTGCCGAAGACGGCGCCCACGGCGCCCATCAGCTGCCCGAAGGGCTCCTGCGGGAATGTCTTGCCGGTCCGCTCCTTGATGAGTCGCAGGTAGCGGCTGATCAGCTCGCGGAGATGGGCCTCGGTGAGGTCGGTGTCGTCGTGGATCCCGAGCTGGTGCTTGAGCCCCTCCATCGTCTCCTCGAAGGGGTCGTGCTCGTTCTCGTGCCGCTTCTGCACGCCCATCACCACGTCGCCGTACATCTGGATGAAGCGGCGGTAGGAGTCGTAGGCGAAGCGGGGATTGCCGGTGGCTTCGGCCAGGCCCTTCACGGTCTCGTCGTTGAGGCCGAGGTTGAGGATCGTGTCCATCATGCCCGGCATGCTGTCACGGGCACCGGAGCGAACGCTGACGAGCAGGGAGTTCTTCGGGTCGCCGAACTTCTTCCCCGTCTCCTTCTCCATGAGCTTCATGGCGGAGGCGACCTCCTCCTCGAGGCCCTTGGGGAACTTCTTGTGGTTCTTGTAGTAGTCGATGCAGACCTGCGTTGTGATCGTGAAGCCCGGGGGCACCGGCAGCCCGATCTTGGTCATTTGGGCGAGGTTGGCCCCCTTGCCGCCGAGGAGCGGCTTCATCGTGCCGTCGCCGTCGCACTTTTTGGCACCGAAGTAATAGATCATCCGGCCCTGCTTGCCCCCGCCTCCCGACTTCTTGGCGGACTTCTTGGCGGACTTCTTTCCGAGGGAGGTGGCCATGGGAACGTGGAGCCCTTTCGACAGGAGGAGGAGTTACAAGCGACTACGGCGGGCCGATTCCCGCGAAAATCGGGTCGAATCTACGTTCGTGACCGGGGCACGTCAACGACGGCGACGGCCGGGCGGGGCGGCGAGGCACGGGGTGACGATGGGGGGCTTCCGGTGCCCGCCGCGGCCGAACGGTCCCGCGAATGGGCGACATTTCTCATTCCCGTTAGACTGCTCGAATCGCGGCGCGACCGTGCCGCCAGACTCGCAGGAGCAGCCGCATGTTCGCGGTTCGTTTTCGGGCTGTTGTGATCGTCGCGGCGGCGATCATCTCCCTTGCCGCCTTCGCGGCCGATGCGTCGGCCTCTCCGGCCCGCCGTCTCGCGCGGCGCGGCGTGCTCCCGGCCCCGCCGCCCGGCACGGCTGTCATTCCGCCGGCCGGTCCACTGCGGCCCAATCCGCTGTTGGCAGTGCCGATCACGCCCGGGGGTCCGGCGATCGTGGTCGGTCCCGCCGGCCGCGTCCGCCGCCGGCTGGCGATGCCGGCCGATGTCGCGCCCGCGCCGGTCGTCACAGTGACTCCGGGCGTGGGGCCGGCGATCGCGTCGCCGCCGCTGGTGAAAGCGCCGGCCGCTGCGGCAGTTCCGGCTCAGCCCTTGGCCGCGAAGCCGGCAGACCGACCGGCTCCAGGCCCGCAGCCGGCTCCCGTCGCGCAGCCGCCCGCGGCCCTCGCCGTGGAGCGGATTCCCGCGCCGCTGCCGCAGCCGCGGGCCACCGGCGATCGTGGCGTGGTGCCGGCCGGCGGTGAGCTCGAGATTCCAGACGGCACGCGGAGCGTGCTCGTGCCGGCGGGCAACGAGCAGCCCACGCCCGCCGGCCGCTGATTGCCGGCGCGGCACAGGCCGGCCTGCACCACCTGGCTACTCCGTATAGAACCGGCGTGACAACTCGATGGCGGGGTTGTCCTTGAGCCGCCCGAGGGCCGTAGGTCCGATCTGCGTGATGCCGCGCAGCGCGAGCGTCACGCCGGCGTGGGTGGCAAGGACCGCGGCGACGTCGTCGGTCACCCGTTCCAAGCAATCCAGCGCGAGGAGTGGGTGCCTGACCAGTTCGCGGGCCACGTCGACGCTGAGCGTCCGTAGGCCATGGAGTGCCAGCCCGCCGGCGCGGTGCGTGGCCAGGATCGCGGCGGTCGCGGGCGTGAGCCGGGTGACGCCGCCGAGGCCCAGGTAGGAGAGCCCCGCGATACCGCGGCAGAAGGGCTGGGCCGCGAGCGCCAGCGCCCGCCGCTCGTCGAGCGAGGCGATGCCGGCGAGTTCGAGCGGCCCCCGGTGCCGGAGGAGCGCCTGGAGTCGATGGTGCGGGAGATCGTCGGGCACGCGAATCAGCAGTGCACCCTCGTGGTGGCCGAGCGCTTCGGCCACGTCGTCGGTGACTGAGACCTCGTAGAGGTGGAGTTCGCCCGTATGGCTGGCGAGCCCCTGTGCCTGTCGGGGTGAGAGATGGCGGACATTCTTCAGGCAGAGGTGTCCCTGCCGGCCGCCGAGCGTCTCTGCGGCACCGTCCGACAGGGCGGTCAGGCCGTGGAGGTGCATCGAGCCGCGGTAGCGGGCGAGGTGCCTGGCGAGCCGCGGCGGCAGCACCTGCAGGCCGTCGAGCGTGAGATTGCCACCGTGCAGCGCCAGCGCCGCGGCGGCCCCGCTCGAGAGCCGGGTGAGCCCGTCGAGCGACAGCCTGCCCCTGTGCGGTGTGAGCCCCCGGGCTGCCGACGCGGGGAGCGTTTGCAGGCCGTTGAGAAACAGATCGCCGTCGTGGTGGCCGAGGGCGGCGGCAGCCTCTTCCGAGAGGGATCGCAGACCGTCGAGCGAAAGCACGCCCCCCTCGTGCCGTGCCAGTGCCTCGGCCACCGCGGCGGTAATGGTGGCCACGTCATCGAGGAAGAGGTGGCCGCGGTGCCGGGCCAGTTCGCGGGCGACCGACAGGGGGAGCCGCCGCACGCCCGGGAGGCGCAATTCGGTCTGGTAGTTGCCGATCGCCGTGGGCGGCGTGCCCGGCCCGGTCGGCAGCCCGAGCGTCAGCCGGCCGTCTGTGGCTGCGACGAGCGGGTCGGAGCGGTCGAAGGTGAGGCAGCCCCGGCCGTCGATCACTGCAGCCCGCTGGGCGCCGGTCACCAGACCACGAGCCCGCGCCCGGTCGAGATGCACGATGCTCTGCATGCCAGGAACCTCCGACAGGACGAAGTCCACGCTGCATCGTATCGGCCATGAGCTGCCGGAAACGCTTTTTCGGCCGCCTTATGACACGCTTGCCACGATGCCTCCGTCCGCGGCACGACGGGCGAGGAACAGGATGGAGTTGGCGTGCCTACCGGGCGTGCAGGACGGCGAGTGCATCCGGCGCCTCGGCGAGCAGCGGTGAATGTCCGAGGTAGCGCTCCGCCATCTCCCGGCGACCGCGGGCGAGGAGCGTCGCGTAGACGTGCAGTTCGAAGTGCAGCCGCAGTCGTCCCTCCGCATCGAGCTCGCCGGCGCCGCGCAGCACGCCCAGCAGCGCCTCGGCGGTGGAGAGCTGCGTCGGCCCCGGCTGGTCACGGAGCCAGTAGCGGCCCGGCTCGCTGCTGGCGTCGGGCAGACGGACACAGCGGCCCAGGGCCTCGACGCTGCGCAGCATTTCGCCGGCCTGCCGCCAGGTGCCGTCGAGGAGCAAGACCGTCGTGCCTGTGTATTGTCCGCCCGCGGTCGCTGCGACTGGCTCGGGCATCGGGTCTCCGCCGGGATGCAGGATCCACAACTCGCGGCCGGGCTCGAGCGAGTCGGCGGCAAACCCGGCGGCGGGATGGAAGCGGGTTGCCCGTTGAAACACGTGGCACGCGGCGCCGGCCACGGCCCGTACAATGAGCCGGCCCGTGCTCGACGGCTTGCAATGTTCGCCGCGATGGATCAGCACGTGCACGGCGAGCTGCGTCTCCACGGGCGGCAGCAGGTCGCAGGTGCACCACCGTGGCGGCAAGCTGCACCGCGGGCAGCGGGCGGCCCCGGCGCGAACGACGCTTCTTCCCATGAAGCGACAGCCTAGCCGAACGTGCGGCCGGAAACGGCGGATCGCCTATACTCCTCCTGTCGTTCCCCGGCGACGGCTGGGGAGATAACCGCCCGGCGGCGATCTCGCAGTGATCGCGACGGCTGGGATTCCTTTGGCGAAAGGAGGTGGTCTAGTGACGCAAGACTGTACCGGAGGGCTGCGCCGATAGCGGCGAGTCGACGGGCCTGCCGTTGATGCAGCCCACCAAATAGTTCCTACGGCTGCCGCCCCCTCGTGGGGCGGCAGCTTTTTTGTCGGGGGCGTCGGTTCTGCCCCTGACGTGCATCGCGGTCATCGGTGAGGCCGGCCAACGATGCTTCCGCAACCGTGTGCTGGTCGAGGAGTCGGGCATTGCCCGCTACCGGTAGAGTGGCAACTCCGAGATGCGGCGGTCGATCTCGCCCAGCAGCCGCCGGGTCTCCGTGCCGCCGAGACCACCGTAGTCCGCTTGGAGCTGGTCGCGGGTGATGGCCTCCGGTAGGCCACGGATCGACGGCAGCAGGTCGGAGACCTCCACGCCCTGCCGGATTCGGGTTTGCATCGTGTGGGCCGATCGCGAGTTCCGGGTGGCCTCGACCGCCAGGCGAATGCCGGCGGAGTTGGCCGCCATGTCCACGAACGAGAAGCCCGAGCCTCCCGGCGTCGAATCCATCGCCTCCTTGGAGAGACCCACGGCGATCGCCCGCGACTCGTCCGACAGCGCGGCCAGCGCCGCACTCACCCAGAAGTGCTGCGACAGATCGCCGCGACCGCCGAGCAGGATTCGTCGGCGCAGTGCGATCCGGTCGTTGGCCGGCCCGAGGTCGAGATCACGGCCCCCGACTCGGGCCACGCTGTCGTCACCGAGGATTTTTCCCAAGGCGAGGATCGCGGCTCGATTAGGCAGGACGGCGTCGGTACCGTGCGAGTTGTCCTCGGCATATGCAAGCGCGATCTCCAGCAGCCGCAGGAACCCCGCGTCGCCGTCGGGGACGTCGGCGGCCGCCTCGAGCACGTGACGGGCCGTGCCCTGCCAGGCCTCGTACAAGTCGTCGGCCACGCCGGTGGTAGCGCCCCATGCGGAGAGGCCGCCGGCGAGGATCGCAAGTGTGCCCAGGGCCGCCCAGTTGCGACGCAGTGCCAGGCCGGCAAGCCCGCCCAGAAACGCGACGAGCAGAATGAACATCAGCTGCGGCCAGATGGGCAGTGCCCCGAAGTTGATCCGCTTGGCGGCCAGCGCGAGCAGGGGTGCGCCGACGAGCAGGGTCGGCACGGCGGCCCGCGACTTCCAGCCGGACAGGGAGATGGCCAACAGCACGCCGATCAGGCCGACGCCGGCACCGCGAAGCAGCGCCGTCGCCGCGAATCGTGCCTTTGGTTCACTGAGCGCGGCCACGCGCTGGACGAGCTGCACCGTCCACTCCGGCGCACCCAGCGGCCGCGGGTCGGGCAGCACGCAGAGCATCGCGAGCCAGGCCACGAGTCCGACGCCCGCAATCCGCACCGCCAAGCGTTGCTTCAAAAACGAATGTACGAACGAAGTGGCGATCGACATGGATTGCAGTCTACAGGGACAATACCCCCGACAGGGATCAGTGAATCTCAATGAACCCCGATAAACACGCAGGTTTTCAAAACCGACTTCCCTAGATCCGACCCTGTTTCAGGGCAGGCCGTCGCCCTTGGCGGACGACCGCTGAAAAGAGAGACCGGGATGGCCGGCGAGGAGGGCGACGGCAGGGATGGAAAAGCGCCGCCGGGCGTCATAGTCCCTCGGCTCCTCGGTGTTGGTCAGGGCAGAGTCGGTGCCCTTGGGTGCCGCCACTGTCTGCTTTCAAATGCCGCAACCACTTACGGTGCTGACCGCACTGTCCGCCCGTAGACTAAAAACGGTTTGACGTTGCCCCATGAGGTGCCGCACCCATGAATCGCCACCACCAGCCTGTGCATGTTCAGGCGACAGTCGGCGCGCACGGCTCTGTCATTATCGAACAGTTGCCATTTGCACTTGGCCAACGGGTGAAGATCACGATCAGCCCGATTGCTGCATCCAGATGCAGACGGTACGTCACGGTATCCGCTCAGTGGAATGAAGGTGGAGTATGACGGTCCGTTCGAGAGTGCGGCTGAAGCGGACTGGGAGGCAAAACAATGATCGGTATCGAAACCGATCTGCCACTAATGCGAGTAGGCTAAACGAGGTCTGAGGGGCGGGTCGACCGCTTGCGGTCAATGGCTACCGGATACCGTCCCGCGATTTTCCGGCCTTCGACGCCAGAAGCTGCAAGAACGGGCTCAAATACCGATGCGCATGGATGTGTTCGAGCAACGACTTTCCTGTCTTCGCCTCGATCTCCTGATTCAGTTGGTCACGGACGCGGCGTATCTGCGGGACCGCCGTCTCCGGATGCTTTGGCGTCTCACTCATCGCTGATCACCTGCCGGGGGTTCCAGATTTCAAGGACTGCATACTCGACTGGAAGAGTTGGCTTATGCTGGTCGAGTTGTTCAATGCGGTCGAGCGCTACGAAGGCTGACGTGTCAACGATGACGCGCATCTGCGATTGCCTTCACATCCTCGGCAAGCTCATCAGCGGTCTGTTGGAAAACGCTGACGCCGTGCTGTCCGCAAAGGGCGAGAAACTCGGGTCGTGGCAGTCCAGCTAGTTCCGCAGCCATGCCTCCCGAGATGCGGCCGCATTCAAACATCTTGAGGGCCGCCATGAGCTGGATTTCCCTCGCCACATCCGCAGGGCGCTTGCCCAGAGCAGATGGCAGTGCCGGAGGCATCTCGATGGTTACGGTCGCCATGATGTCCCTTCCATTAGCCGTGTTGGCGGGCTAATGGCCGAAGTAGATCCGAGGCAAGTAGCCTCAAGCTGACCCGTCGGCGGCAAGTTTCCCGGACCATCATGATGCCGGCGATTCGGGGCCGCTCGACGGTTTTGGACTCCGCCGCCAGATTGTATGACCACAGCTTTCCTGTCGCTTCTTGGCGTCCTCGAGAATCGCCGAGAGATCGCCACCGAACTTTTCTGCGATGCGGCGTCGCGTCCGGTGAATGTCCGAGATCGTAGTGTCGTGATCTTTGGGTTTTAGCGTCATGGCCCAGGCTCCTTCTTGCTGAAGCGGCAAGCCGTCTCACGGGCTAGCGATCCTAGCCAATAGATTACTCGCACTCTGTAGACCGATTACGAAAGGACCCTCACGTATGCCCGTCCTGCTCCAGACGACGCTCCTGCTGATCTGCTCGAACGTGTTCATGACGTTCGCATGGTACGCCCACCTCAAGGACATGAGTGGCCGGCCCTGGTTCATCGCGGCGCTCGTAAGCTGGGGCGTGGCGCTTGCCGAGTATCTGTTGCAGGTGCCCGCGAACCGGATCGGCTACACGACGATGAACCTCGGGCAGTTGAAGATCCTGCAGGAGGTGATTGCGCTCTCCGTGTTCGTGCCGTTCGCGGTGCTCTACATGAAGCAACCGCTGAAGCTCAACTACCTGTGGGCGGCCATGTGCATCTGCGCGGCCGTCTACTTCGTGTTTCGGGAGTCTTGACGGCCGCGTGCCCGACGCCGCTCACCGCCGCATGGCCCGGCACGCGTCGTGGCACTTCTTGCAGGCCGCCGCACACGCCTTGCAGCAGGGCTCGTCGCCGCACTTCGTGCATTCGGCGGCGCACTGCTCGCATGCCTCCTCGCAGACCTCGCACATCTCCTCGGCCAACGGCGAGTCGTACTCCAAGAGCGCGACGCACGTCCGGCACGTCTCGATGCAGGTGAGGCAGGTTTTCTCGCAGCCCGGGCAGTCGCAGCCGAGAATGCATTCGCGGCACGCCCGGAGACACTCGTTGCAGGCTTTGATACACGCGTCCTTGGCGGCGGCATCGGCGTGCGGGGCATCCGCGGCGTAGGCGGCCACCGGCAGCGTCATGGCGGTGGCGAGAACGAAACGCATCATGAGCGGCGAGGTCGGCGTCAGCATGGGTCGGCCCTTTTTCGGTTCGAGGTAGGTGAGCGGGAGCGGCTCACAGGAACTCTACGCAGACCCGCGGTAGGCCGGCCAACAGGCCAGCGGGGCTTTGGCCGACGGGCGTCGTAGCCCGGTCGGCTCTTTTGTTTTTTGCGGCAGGGGCGGTGCCCTCGGGTGCCGCCCCTGCCTTCTTTTTTCACGGAAGGTCCCATGGTGAAAGTCACCACATTCAACGATCGGCCGGTGCAGCATGTTCGATACATGCCCGACGGCTCCGTCATCCTGAAACTCTACGAGCGGCGGCCGACTGGCCGTGCTCGCCATCTCCGCGTGTCGCTGGCCCAGTGGCTGGCCGGCCGCGGGGTCTATCTGTTGGAAAGCCACGCCTCACGGCGTGCTCAGGCCCGGCAGCTCGCCCGCCGCCGTTGCGGGTGACGTTCAGGCGACACGTGTCGCCATATCCACTACCAGCGCTATCGCCCTATCTAGGTCGAAGTCGCGAAACTCTTCTTCCCGAAGCACAGGTTTGAGCTTTGCGTCGACCTGCCTTCGCAAGTCAGCCATCCGATCGCTGCCGACGTCCACGGGCGGATTATCTGGAATCGCCAGCTTTTGGCGCACCATGTCGACGAACGACGCGCTGCCCAACTCCAGCGACAGCTTCCGCGCCGCATAGTCGAGGTCATAGAAGTCGCGTATGGCGACATCGCGCCGGGACAGCGCGGCCCGAAACTTCTCCGCCATGGCTTCCAAGGCGTTGATACAGGCGACCTCTAACCCGGGTACAGCGGACTGTCCGCTGATCGGGTCCATCAGCACCGTCCGAGCAGTGAAGGAGGCGGGCGCCACCAGTGCCGGCTCGCGAACGCTAACGTCTATGAGAATCGTTTGCGGTTCGTCGCTCAGGACGGATCGATAGGTCACAACGCCGCTGTATTGGGCCGAATCGTTGGCACCCTTGAGTTCCGCGACGCACGAAAAACCGGGTAGTCGCTGCGACACGCCTGCCACGGCCTGCTTGATGGCGTCTGCAGCACGACTCCGTTCGCCGCGGCTGGCGTCGACCGGCATCGGAATTGTGAAATCGAGATCCTCGCTGAGCCGGTAGAAGCCCACGTGCACTTTTGCAAGGCACGTGCCGCCCTTGAAGATCAGATCGGCCCCGCCATGGCGGGCGAAATCATCGAGCAGAACGGTGCAGAAGTAGTCCTTCTCGATCACCGATGCATTGAAGCCGGTCTTCGCCGCCGTGAATGTGATCGCCTCGCGAAATAGCAGGACATCTTCATGAAGCTTGATGAGGGCGTATTCGCGGTCAGCCATTGATCACAACTCCCCACGCTCTTGAGACGGGCCCGCGGGCCGGGCGAGTTGGTACTAGCGGGATCTTCGCGGTCGTTGCCGTCACTGCTCGTTCGAGCCGTGACCTGGCGGCCTTGCTCGCATCGATACGTTCGAGGATCGCTCCGATGCGGCGTATCGTCCCCATGTTCCCGTATTGCACGGCGGCCCGGGCCAACTCGTCGGCTGTGATCCTGCCGGCGGCGAGGTCGGCTCGAATCCAGTCATAGGCCTCGGGCAGGCTATCGAACTGGGACCAATCGTAAACGGCATCGACGAGGGTGCGGGCGCGGGATGAGTACACGAGGGTCTCGCCGGAAGGCATTCGGACTTTCTCAACACCGCCGAGCCTATCGCGGGCGACCTTGATGAGTTTCAGCGAGACGCTCCCAACCCGTCGCTCGCCGGAGATCGCGTCGTTGTAGATAGTCGTGAGAGCAGGGAGTTGCTCCGAATAGCCATACCGATTGAAGGCTTTGGGCCCGGTGATCTGATAGCGGGCGTTCTTGTCCGCCATCAGGGCGTTGATGGCGGTGGCCTCGTCCGGCGTCCAGAGCCCGCCGAGAGGCAATCGCGGGGGAAACAGGTACAGCCCCTTGCGGACGTTTGCGATCATGCCGGATCGCGACATGCGGCTGAGGAGCTCCCGCTCTTGCTTCGCCGACAGGCGTAGCCCGGAGGCCAGTTCGCCCACGCGCATGGTGCGGAGATTCCGCATCTGGGCGAGGGCGAGAGCGGCGGTTTCGAGTTGGCCAAGCTTCCGGGGCATGGAGGTATTCTATTTCTCGATAATTGCCTGTGAAGCAATAATCGCAAAATAGCGTACCTCGCCGCAGGCGGCCTGCCGCTATTGCGCTAGGTACCGGCAGAAGAGGTGCAAAACAGCCGGTTTTCCGGGAGAGTAAGCAGCCGGGAATAGGTGCGTTTCCCGAACGGGTAACTCGCTTATTCCCGGTTGCTCACGCCACGGGTTTTCCCGGGTATTTGGCAGGAAAAATCCCGGCCGTCACAATCGTCCGGCCG
>JAJTED010000080.1 GCA_021300535.1 Planctomycetaceae bacterium
ATGACCGCCGGCCCGCTCTCGCCCCCCTGGCGGATGCCGGCGCGGGAGTCGAGGGCCAGTTTCCCCTCCAGCTTGCCGGCCTTCGCCGCCTCGGCCGAGTGGCATTCGTAGCACCGCTCGACCAGCACCGGCCGGATCTTCTTCTCGAAGAACTCGATCTGGGCCGGGTCGGCCGCCGTCGCGACGGCAGCGGGGTCGGCGGCAGTCTCGGCAGCCGTCACCCCGGTCGCCGCGGCCAGGACGACGAGCACAACGAGCGGTGGCGGCAGGAGGCGGTTTCGGAGCATGGCGGCCTCACGGATCAGTCCTTTAAGTATAGCATCGGCCTCCCAGCCGCACGATCCTGCGGCGAAATCCGCCGCCCGAGCCAGGGTCGGGGGATGGGGCAGACCTACCAGGAGCCTCCTGCTCCGACCCGCTACGGCGTCCGCTCCGCCCATTCCCGCCGCTGGCGTCTGGCCTTTTCCAAAAGCTTTTCGGCCTCCGCACGGGTCCGTTCCGCCGCCACCTGCGCCCGTTCCGCAGCCCGCAGATCTTTCTCCTGCCGCGCGATCCTGGCGTCGAGTGCACGGCCTTCGAGCACGTGAGGGAAGTTCCCCGGCGGCGGATGTTGACCCGCCTTCATGGCCTCCAGCACGGGCAGGACCACGGCAGGCGTCAGGGCGTAGCTCTCGATCCGGCCCGCACGCGAGATGTTGACCCCCACCACCTCGCCATCAAGGTTCACCAGCGGACCACCGCAGTCCTCCAGCTGCAGGACCGTGTCATGCTGCAGGGCCTCCGGAAAACTCCCCCGCCTGGAACTCATGTCCCCGGCCAGGATGTTCTGGCGATCGAGCCGCCCCTGCCGGCGCGGCGACAGCCCTCCGTCGGCCTCCAGGCGGGCCGTCAACTCACGTCGTCGGGCCGGAGGCCCATCTTCTCCGCCGTCGATCCGGGCACCACCTTGTCGACGATCGCCATGTCGGCCGCGGGCCGCAGTTCGACGCCCAACACGACGCGTGACCGGATCGGCCGTGATGCCACGCTCACGACGCCCACCGCCACGGGCCGTGTGCCAATGCCCGCGGTCGCCAGCAGGCTGCCCACGGCCGGCTCCACCGTGGCCCACTTCACGGGCTCCAAGTCCGTCCGCCCGATCTTGAGCAGGGCGAGGTCGTGATCCTCGCTGACGGCGACCACCTCGGCGGCATGCCGCGTGCCGTCGGCGAGGCGAACCGCGGGCGTGCCGCGGAGCTCGCTGGCCTTGGTGAGCACGAGTCCCTCCCGATCGACGACGGTTCCGAGCGCCACCTGCTCGTCGCCGTCCAGCACGGTCACCGTCCCGAGGCGGACCGGCAGGACCGACTCGCGGAACGCCTCGAGGATCGCCTCGTGATTCCGCGCCTGCGGCGGCACCCGCCGCCGCGCCTGCTGGTCACGGAGCATGTCGAGCTGATGAGCGAACGCCTGCTCCCATCTGCGGCGGCCTTCTTCCGCAGTCGTTCCCGGCGGTTTCTTCACCGCCGGGGCGGGGGCGGACTCGTCAGCCGGCAGACGCGCCCCCCACATACCGATCACGCAGCTGAGCATCATTGCCAGGGCCAGGGCGGAGCGTTGCATGTCGGGTCCTCAGTCCTCGCGTTTTCCGACGCGCCGGGCTTGCTGGCCCGCACCGCCTTCACGAGGTCCTCGAAGGACGCGATCGGGCCGGCGCCGAACCGGCACACGACGTCGTCCACCTTCAGCCCCGCCTTGTCGGCGGGGCTGCCGGGCTGGACCTGCGTGACGCGGACACCGGACTCTGCGTCTTCTCCGGAGAGGCCGATGAACGGATCGCCCTTCCGCGCGGGAAGCCCCCACGCCTCCCCCGCAGCCAGGCGGGGCCACGTGTCGCGGTACGTATCGATGGGCACGCAGACGTTTTCGGCCACGGTGCCGCCGATCCGGCTGTTGATGCCGATGACGCGGGCCCGGCCGTCGAACAGCGGACCGCCCGAGTCGCCGCCGACCAGCATGCAATCGGTGACGATGCCACCCGGCTGGTTGGCAAGGACGCGACCGGCCCGGATCGGCGACGTGCGGCCCGGCTGAAAGCCGCCGGGGTGCCCGGCCGCCACGCACCACGCGCCCAAGGCGAGGTCCTTCGACCGGCCGAGTTCCGCGTGCGGCCATTTCTCGTCGCCGTCGATCTTGATGAGACCGGAGTCGATTCCGAAGTTCACGCCGAGCGTCTTGCCGGGCACCCGCCGGCCGTCCTGGAGGACGATCGTGACCTTCTGGCCAGGCCTGCCGGACACATGCCCGGCGGTGAGGACGAAACCATCCTCCGACACGATGACACCGCTGCCCGAACCACCGCCGATCTGCACGCCCACGGTGCAGGGCAGGACGGCCGCGGCGATCGTTTGCAGTCGCGTTTCGAGGACGCGGAGATCGTCTTTCGACGCGGGAGCTTTCCGCCCCGCGAACACATTCTCCAGCCGCTCGTCCCCGGGGGGGAGCGTGATGGGGGGCGTCGCGGAAGGCGGCGGCCCGGCTGATGGGCTTGTCGCTTCGACATCACCCGCTGCCTGGGCCACCGGCATCGCGAAGACCAGCAGAAGCAGGGAGCACCAGCAGAGCCATCGCTGGAGGATCGAGTCGCGGCATGTGATGGCCATGAGAATCTCCCCGCGCAGGCTGCCCCGGCAGTCCGATGCGGACTTTGTTGACGGTTTCGCATCCCGAACGCGTCCGGATGCAAAGCACGGCGAACACGCGTCTGGATCGGCCCCGGACGCGTTTTCCGCCGCCCGCAGGCGTTCCGCCGACGTTCCTGCCTGCGCACCAGCCCGAGAAGGCCTGCAGAAGTCCGCTTGACCGGGCTCTCCTTCCCGCCGCAGTCAGTCCGTCGCCGGCCGGCCGCGGAAGAGTTTCGTCCGGGCGGCACGCGAGATCGCCACCACGGCCGGATGGACGAGCCGTTTCTCCACGGAAATCGCATACAGCCGCTCGCGGATCGCCGCCACGCGGCCGACGACCCGCACGCCGTACATCCGCACCACATCGTCCTCCACGGCCGTGGGCGCGGCGAAGACCCCGTCACCCGCGGCGCCGAAGGCTTTGAGCAGGGCACTGTCGGAAAACTCGCCGACCACCCGCGGCCGGATGTCGTGCTCGTCGAACCATTGGTCGAGGCTCCGCCGCAGGGCTGCAGTGGCGATCGGCAGCAGCATCGGGGCTCCGGTAAGCGAGCCGGGAAAACCCTTGCGGCGGCCGCGGGCCAGCGCCGCCGCGGCGAAGAACGTCACGCCGCACTCCCCGAGCACGTGCGTGAAGGCCTTGAGCCCCAGCCGCGGGCTGGCGGGGAAGTCGCTCACCACCAGGTCGAGCTCGTGCAGGGCCAGCTGCGCCAGCAGCCGCTCCGGCTCCCCGTCGATGAACGTCACCCGCACGTCGTCGCCCGCCTCGAAGGCCGGGGCGAGCAGCCGATGGACCAGCACCTTGGGGAGCGAGTCGGCCACGCCCACGGCGAACCGCAGGGCCTGGCCCCGGGGCCGGTCGCGGAGGGCGTCCTGCAGCTCGCGGCCGAGCGCGAAGATGTCGTCGGCGTAGCGATAGACCATGCGGCCGGTGTCGGTGAGCGCGAGCGTCCTGCCGGAGCGGTCGAAGAGCGTGGCCTTGAGCGACTTCTCCAGCGCCCGGATCTGGGCGCTGACCGTGGGCTGCGTCAGGTGCAGCCGCCGACAGGCCTTGGTGATGCTCCCCTCGCGGGCGGCCGCCCAAAAGTAGAGCAGGTGGTGGTAGTTGAGCCAGTCCATCAAGCCAATCTCCCGGCCGTCACGCATCGATATTTTCTATGCACGACCACGAAACAAACAAGGCTCCCGGACCAAGGCGGATGGGCGAATAATCCTGGCATGACCGCCGGCGTCCGGCCGGTCGCGAAGGAGGAACCCCATGATCTGGCACCTCAAAGACAAGGGCGTGCGGCGGCCCCAGGATCTGCCGAACCACATCGAGCGTCGGCTGCGATTCGCCCTGGCGCGGTTCGGCGGCCGCATCGGCAAGGTGTTCGTGTTCCTGAAGGATCACAACGGCCCCAAGGGGGGCATCGACAAGCTCTGCCGCATCCTCGTGAAAACGCACGGCTGCGGGGTGGTCGTGGCCGCCGTGGCCGATAGCGACTGGGCGGCGGCCGTGGACCGGGCGACCGCCCGCGTCGGCCAGGCCATGGCCCGTCAGGTGGATCGGATTCGCGACCACCACGCCGCCCGCCGGGAGCGTGTGGCCGCGAAACGCGTGGCATGGGGAGGGCGGAGATGATCGTCGTCTGAACGGCGTTCATCGCGTCCCTTCGTGGCGTTGGCCGGCAACGCGTTCGCGATCCTGGGCCCCGGGGATGTCGTGAATCCTGGGATCCCACCGCGGCCGGGCCCGGCTGGCGGTGAGATCGAGCCTACACCATCGTGGTGACCGTGAGCCGTGGCCGCCGCCATGTCCACCCGACCTGCGTCTGCAGGGCCTCGAGGAGCATCACGACCAAGAGCGTAGGCAGGAGCCAGCGGCGGATGTCGCGGAAGGCCGCCGGCCGCGGGGCCCGCCAGACGTCGGACAAATCGACCCGCTCCACCCCGCCGGAGCGGCCGCTCACCGCCCGCAGTTCCTCCACGCGGCCGCGGTCGAAGGCCCACTCGAGATTGGCGGCCACGTTCAGCGGCCCCACCGCCAGCGCCGTCTCCCCGAGCCGCACCGCTCCGCGGACATACTCTACGTCGGCCGCGTCGAAGGCCGCCGAGTAGTGGCCGGGCGCCAGCCGCTCCCACGGCACCGCCGTCGCCACGCCCCCGGCCCCGCGCGACACGGTCAACTCCGGAGCGTCGGCCGCCACGCGGTCGGCCCACGAGTCGTCGTAAAGCAGGTCCACCCGCACCCGCGTTCCATCCACCCGGGCCTGCATGCCCACGCCCGGTGGCAGCGGTGGCCCGGCCAGCCAGCGGGCCAGGCTCTGGGCCATGCCGCCGTAGCCATCCCAGTCGCGGGTCAGCCTGGAAAACTCGCCCCCCAGCGGAAACGTCACCGCCGCCACCCGTCCCGTGCCCCGCCGCCAGAAGGCGACCAGCGGCGCGGCGTATTCGTCCCCCGTGATCGCCGCCTGCGCCGCCTTGGGCTTGAGATACGTGAGGTTGTAGCCGTCGACCTCCGGCAGCCATGCGAGCGGGGCGGCGGCAATCTCCGTCCAGCCGGGCGTGCCCTTCACGGCCACCGGCTCGTCGATGAAGGCGGACCGTGCGATCGTGGCCGTCTCCATCTCAAAGAGCGCGGGCAGCTCCTTGGCGTCGGTGTTGAAGAAGATCCGGCCGTTGCCCCGCTTGGCGATGTCCTTGAGGAACTCGGCGTCCACGTCGGTATCGGCCCCCAGGCCAATGACGCTCACCGAGCACTTCTCCTTCGTCATCTCGGCGAGCAGGTTCTCGTAGTCGCCGGGCTCCTCGGCGTCGGCCGCGTCGGCGAACAGGATCACGTGCCGCTGGCCGACCTTGGTCTCCTTCAGCATCTCCCAGGCCTTCGCCAGGCCCGTGTAACAGAAGATGCCGCCGCCGGTGCTCTCCACGCTGCGGGCCGCGGCCACGAGCTTGGCCCGGTTCGGGCCCACGGCGACCGGGGCGTCCGAGAGCGGATGGGCCGCGCTATCGACCGGGATCAGCACCACCATGTCGTCGTCGCCGAGGAGCTCGATCGCCCGGGCCGCCCCTTCGTCGGCCAGCGCCATCTTCGTCTGGGTCGTGCCCGGCGCCGTCATCGACATGCTGCCCGAGCGGTCCATGACGATCGCCATCGCCACGGCGAGCTTGCGGTGCTCCTGCTTGAGCTCCATGCTCACCGGCAAGAGCGGGTCGAGCGGCGAGCCAAACCAGCCGCCGGCGGCGAACGAGAACTTTCCGCCCACCATCGCCAGCCCGCCCCCCTGGGCGGTGACGAAGAAGTCGAGCCCCTTCACGAAGCCGGGATCGAGCTTGTAGGCCGGCACGTTGTCGAGGATCACCGCCTTGGCCCCGGAGAGCACGCCCACGTGCGCGGCGGCGAGGTCGGCGATCACCTGCACCTCCAGCCCCTGGGCCTCGAGCGCCGTGGCCAGTGGCGGGTCGGAATACGCGGTCACGAGCACCACGCGGCCGCCTCCCTGCACCTCCACCCACTGCTCGGCCACGTTGTTGCCCGCGATCGGGTCGCCGTCGGGCAGGATCCGCACGGCATAGTTGTGCGCCCCAGGCGCGGCCAGCCGGTCGGTGAACCGCACCCGGCCCACGCCCTCCCGGACCTCCACCTCCCGCTTCCCGATCGGTCTGCCATCGCGGAGGATTTCCAGCGGCACGGTGGCGTCGCGGCCGCCGCGAACCACCATCTCCGCCAGCAGCCCCTCGCGGGCCTGCACGCGACGCGGCACGCGGAAGGCGGCCAGCGAGAAGTCGTCCCGCTCCCGCCCCGGCGGCAGCCGCAGGTCGACGGCCACGCCCTTCTCCAGCAGCTGGTCGGCAAGCCGATCGAGCGGCTCGGTGGAGTAGCCGTCGGTGATCGCCAGGATCCGGGCCGCGCGATCGGCCGGCATCTGGCCGAGGGCGTAGGAGACGGCCGAGGCCAGCCGCGTGGCCGTCCGCTTGCCCGCATACTCCGTGGCCGCCGCGCCGGCGCGGAGCAGCGCTCCGCGGGTCACCGCCTCGGCGGCGAAGTCGACGTGGAAGATCCGATCGTCCACGCCCCGCGACTTCTCCAGGATCGTCTCCATCTCCGCCAGTCGTGGCGCCAGTTCCTCCCAGCCGGAGTCGGACTGGTCCACGAGCACCCACAGGTCGAGCCCGTCCCCCTGCCGCCGCACCCGTGGCTCGGCGAGCAGCAGCACGGCCAGGAGCAGGCACAACGCCCGCAGCGGCCGCTCCAGGTGCAGCCCGCGCCAGAACCAGCCCGCGAGCGCGACGGCCGGCAGCAGTAGAAACCAGTGGGGGGCGGCGAACTGGATCATGGTTCTTCGGAAACTTTCATCGGTCGGAGGGGCTGCCCATGCCAATCGAGCGGCGTCGGAAACCGAGCGGAGCCCGGAAGGCGAAGCGAGGTTTCCTCCGAGCGAGCGGGAGGCAGGATGCCGAACGCGAGCGTCCGACGAGATGACATGGGCAACTCCGGCCCACTCGCCATGACCCGCACAATTCCTGACGGCCCTGGATCATGACACGGCTCCCTCGCTGCGGCGGCCCCGGCCCTTCCATCCCCAGGCGACGAGCAGCGCGGCGGTCGCGATGCCCAGCCAGAGCGGCGGCCACGGATCGGCGACCGACTGCTTGACCGCTTGCTCCATGCGGATCGATTCCAGTGTGTCGAGGGGGGCGGCCGCGCGGAAGTCGCCCTCCCGCGAGTCGACGAACTGGGCGGCGCCGGTCACGAGCCTCGCGGGCGCGGCGTCTCCACCGACCGCGGCCGCCACCGTGAAGAACGCCGGCTCGCGCGGCGCCCGGCCGCGAAACGGCACTGGTCCCGCGGCCTCCCCCGCGACCGGCTCCACGGCGAGCGTGGCCCGGCCCGCCGGGGCATCGAGGACCGCGTCGGGCAGGTCGATCGCCTGGCCCGTGTCGAAGTTGTCGGCCCACGGCCGCGGGATCCGCGTGCGGATGCGGTCGATGAACCGCTGCACGAGCACGACCAGCGCCGGCGCGCGAGCCGCGGTCGAGGCTGCGACGTCGAAGTTGAGCACGAGGGACTGCACGCTGCGGCCGCCCGGCAGGCCGGTGGTGCGGACGAACGCCAGGGGCCGGCCTCCCTTCCAGAGCAACGGCTCGTCGGCGGCAGTGAGGCCGAGGTTGCCGGCGGGACCCGACAACAGCCCGCCCCAGCCGAGGTCGCGGGTGAGCGCGGTGTCTTCCGCGGCCACCCAGGCCGGATCGAACGCCGCTGGCTTGCCCGGTTTTTTATTCTCGACAGCCGCCTGCGGCGCGGGCGGTTTCGCCGCGTCCGTCGCCGACGTGTCGTCCACCGCCACCTGGATGCCGTCGGTCGTGGCCGCGGGGCCGAAACGGCCGACCACGAGATCCGCGGCTGCAGGATCGGCGACGATCTCCACGCCGTCGGCCGCCTTGACCATGCGGCCGAGAAGTTGGCCCGTGGGCCCGCCGATCGTCACGGCCACCCTCACCGTCCGCGGCACGGGCCGCACGAGCGGCAGGGTGTCGTCGAAGCTGAAACGGTCGCTCGTGAGCCCCAGCACGATCCGCTCGGCGCCGGCGGGCCATGGCCCCTGGAGCGTGCGGGTCTGCCCCGGCGCGAGGCTGATGATCTCGGGCAGACCGAGCGGCAGAGGTTCGCCGCCGGCCACCGCGCTCCGCGCGGTCACGGCCCGCTCTTGGGGCGCGGCCCCATGATTGGTGACGAGCACCCGCCACGCGGCACCGTCACCGGCCCCT
The DNA here is from genome assembly GCA_021300535.1 of Planctomycetaceae bacterium. Taxonomy (GTDB): domain Bacteria; phylum Planctomycetota; class Planctomycetia; order Pirellulales; family UBA1268; genus QWPN01. The sequence continues at coordinate 8,415 of JAJTED010000080.1, forward strand.
TCCACGTCGCCCCCGGAGAAGCCGACGTTGTCGAACGCGGCGCCCGCCGAGAGCAGGCCCACGCCGCCGGGCACCTCGGTCGGCCGATCGGTGACGAGGATCACGGCCCCGGCGCCGGGGGGCACGAGCGTGGCGGCGATGGCGAGCGACTCGGAACAGTCGTGCGTTCCGAGGGTCGGCCGCCACCCACGGGCGGCCGCGAGCATGGCGGGAAGCTCCCGCCCCGCGTAGAGCGGCGGTCGTCCGGGCCCGGTCTCGAGCAGGTGCCAGTCGGTGCGGGCGGCGACGGCGTCCCAGGCGGCGAGCCGCCGGGCGAGCAGGTCGAGCGTCTTCTGCCGTGCGGCCTGCATCGAGGCCGAGCTGTCGAGAACCACGGCCACGGTCTGCCGCGATTCCTGCGCGATCCACCGCGGGTCGGCCAGCAGCCAGGCCAGGGCCGTGGCCGCGAGCAGTTGCATCCAAAACGGGAGCGAGTTCCTGAACTTTTCCCAGCGGATGCCACCGGCCGGCAGAGGCGCGGCGCGTTCGAGCAGGAACAGCGTGCTCGCTCGCACCCGCCGCGACCGCTCCTGGAGGAAATGGATCGCCACGAGCACCGGCACCGCCGCCAGTGCGAGCAGGCCCCAGGGATTGGCGAAGAACATGCCTGTCATGAAACCGTCACGCTCCGCTGGAAACACTCAACGAGTGACACACAAGGCGCCGGCTCATTGCCGCGTTGTTCTGTCCGAGATCGAAGAAGGGGTTGCCCATGCCCTGAGAGCCGGCGTAGCTGGCCAGCGGAGGCACGGATGCCGGAGCGCAGCCAGCTCCGAGTGAGCGGAAGCCTGGAGGGCCGACGCGAACGTCCGGCGACGGGGCATGGGCAACCCCGACTAACGCATCCATAGCCATGGAGCCCCCCCTACATCTCGATGGCGCCGGCCGGCACAGCCTCGCCGCGGAGCGCGGCGAGCAGGTCGCCCGCATCGCCCACGCGGGCGAATCCCAGGCCGCGGCGGGCGCACTCCTCCCGCCAGGCGGCAAAGTGCCGCCGGTAGGCACCGCGGTAGCGGTCGAGGATCTCGGCATCGACCCGCTGCCGCGAGCGGCCGCCCCGCTCGGCATCCTCGAACTCGACGTTGCCGTTCCAGTCGGGCTCCCGCTCGGCCGCGGCGAACGGAGCGAGCACGATGCCGCGGCTCCGGGCCGCCCCCAGTCGGGCCGCGACCCGGCCCGGCGGCGACTCGTCGAGCAGGTCGCTGACGAGCACGCGGAGCGAGCCGGCCCGCAGCGGCACGCGGTCGAGCTGGTCGGCGAGCCCCGCCGGCTCGGTGACGGCCGAAGGCTTTCCCGGTGCGGCGGCCGTGGCGGCGACCGCGTCCGGCCAGCCGTCGGCGAGGGCCCGCTCGACGGGCAGTTCCTCGGGAATGTCGCCCGTCGCGCGGCCGAGCACGAAGAGCTTGAGATGGCCGCCGAGCCGCAGCCCGCTCTCCAGGCAGAAGTAAAACAGCTCCCACACCCGCGTCGCCTTGGCCGTATCGAGAAACATCGAGCCGCTCACGTCGTACACGAGGTCGATCCGCGGCGTCACCTCCTCGCGGTAGAGTTTCATCGAGTAGTGGCCGGTGCGGGCGTAGGCCTGCCAGTTGATGTGCCGCGGATCGTCGCCGGGCACATACTGCCGATGGTCCTGAAAGTCGATCGAGCTGCCGGTGCCGCGGCCGAGTACGTTGCCCGCCGTGCCCGACCACTGGCCGCTCCGCAACGGCAGCCGGGCCACGGCCGCCGCCGCCTTCGCCCGGGCGTGGATCTCGCGGAGGTTCATGGTCGCGTCTCCGCACCGACGAGCCGCCAGGTCTCACGCATCTCCCGCCACCACGGCCGGGCAACCAGCCCCAGAACAATCACCAGCACCACCAGACCGGCGACCACAAGTGTGCCGCAAGTACCAGGCGCGTCGTCCACCAAGAGCCGCAGCAGGCCCGCCAGTGGAAAGGGTGCCACGACGGCCCGCGTGTTCCAAGCCGCACCGGGCATGCCATGGAGGAAGGCATCAACCCCGAAGATCACCAGACAAAACGCCTGCACTGCCACATAGAGCGGCTGTCGTTCCTTGAGCCTGGGCAGGAGCAGCAACAGCGGCAGTGGGAACACGACCGCCGCAACCGTGAGGCTGATGCAGGCCGCGACGAATGCGCTCGGCGCCGCCTGCGCGAGAAACCCGACGGCCGTAAGGCATCCGGCCACGGCCGCGAACACCAGGCCCGTCGCCCAGCCGGGCGTGAGCACCACCGCCGCGAGCCGCCCCACAACACCGCCGCGGGCGAAGGCGGCATGGAGCCGGCGAAACCGCACCGGCCGCTCGCACAGTGACCCGACCACGAGGAACAGCACCGGCAGGCCGACGAGCAACGCGACGACGAGGAAATCGCTCCGCGTGCCGAGCAGGCCGGCCGCCGCGACCGCCGCCGCGCATCCCAGGCCCACCAGCCGCTTCCAGAAGCCGCGATTTTCCGAGGCGGGCGCGATGCTCGCAGCCGCGGCATCGAGAAACAACGTCCCGTAGACCGCCGCCACGCCGAGCCCTGACCAGCCTCCGACGAGAGTCGGCAGACTGCCGCGGGCGGCCACGCCCATGAGCGTGCCCCAGCCACCCAAGCCCAGGAGCGCCATCAGACCCACCCGCTCCCGCTGCGGCCGCGTCGAGGCATACACGGCCAGGGCGGCCACCACCGCCGCGGCCACGACCAGCCAGCGCAGCCGCGACAGTTCCTCGACCACGTTCACGCCCCCCATGAAGTAGCGGAGCACGAGATAGGGGAGAATCGCCGCCGTGACGAGCAGCACCTGGGCGACGATGGCGGCCCACTTGCCGACGACGATCCGCGTGGCGGACAGCCGCGTCAGCCGCACGAGGTCGAGGTTGTTGCCCACCCGCTCGTGGGCGACCGCCTGCAGGCCGCGGAGCGGAATCACGAGTCCCACGGTGATCACGAGGATCGCCCAGAAGAACCCGCCGCTGATGCGGATCAGATCCCGCTCGGAACCAGCGGACGAGCCGAGCACCGTGAAGGCCGCGTGCAGCACGAGGGCTGCCTGGAGGAGGAGAAACGTCCAGAAAAACGCCCCCGACTGGATCCCCTGCCGCAGTTCACGGACGAGCATCGGGGACAGCCAGTCGGGAAAGTCGTCGCCCCGCCAGGGCTGGCCGGCCCCGGCATCATTCGTCGCGGCATGCGTCGTCATCACGGCCATCGATCGGGTCTCCGTCATGCCGACCGGGCCGTCGCGGGGTGGCCGGCGCCGCGGGCGAGCCGGAGCGTGCGGCGCATCTCCGCGCGCCACGGCCCGGCGACGCACGCCAGCACGATGAGCGTCGTGACGGCCGTCGCCGCGATGAACACGGGGGCGAGGCGGGGCGTCGCCGCCTGCAATGCCATGAACGCCGGCAAGGCCGCCAGCGGGAAGGGGAGCGTGAGCACCCAGCCGCCAGCCGCGGCCCACGGCTGGTTTCGCGGAGCGACAGCCAGCAGATACACGAAGAAGAGAAAACAGGCCAGGTGCACGAGCCCGTAGAGCAGCACCCGCGGCCGGACCCGCGGCCAGCGGACGAGCACCGGCAACGGAAAGATCACGGCCGCCGCGATCAGGCAGCCGACCGTCGGCCCAATGATAAAATCCCTTCGTATGTGTCGCGCGACGAACGCCAGCCAGCCCGTCATGCAGAGCCCGGCGATGATCGCCACGAACGGCACCGCCGTCGCCCAGCCGGGCGTGAACACGGCCGCCGCCAGCCGCCCCGCGACACCCCGGCGACCGAACGGCCGGTGGAGCGTGGCGATCGGCACCGGCTCCTCGAGCAGGGCGCCGATCGCGTAGCACACAAGCAGCGGCCCGCCGACGAGCAGCGTGACGAGGAACGCCTCCTCCGTGCCGACGGCTCCGACCACCGCCCAAGCGGTCGCCACGAGCACCGCGATCAGCCGCTTGCGTCCGGCATGATTCTCGGCCGGCGGGGCGATCCGGGCGGCGGCATATTCCAACAGCGCGACGGTCGCGAGTCCCACGCCCGCGAGGATCCCCAGCCGCCCGGCGCCCAGGCGGGCGAACGACAGCCGGCCGCGGACGACTGCCTGCATGAGTTCCACCGCCGGAATGAAGCCCACGAGGCCGACGACCACGACGATCCCGATCCGGGCCCACACTGGCAGCGTGGAGAGCGCCAGCGCCGCCGCGGCCACCGCCATCGAGCCGGCCACCATCCAGCCGAAGAGTTCCAGATCGACGACCACGTTCACGCCGCCAAAGAAGTACCGCAGCGCGAGATACGGCAAGAGCGCCGTGGCCACGAGCAGCCCCTGGCCCACGAGCGCCGCCCACTTGCCGAGGATGATCCGCGTGGCCGACAGCCGCGTCAGCCGGACGAGATCGAGGTTGCTCGCCGCCCGCTCGCCGCTCACGGCCGTCAGGCCCCGCAGCGGCACGACGACCACGATCGCCGCGGCGATCGCCGCCCAGAACATGCCGGCGAAGTCGCGGGCATAGCCTCCCTCCAGGGTGCCGCCGAACGTGCCCACGGCCCAGGTCATGAGGGCGAACATCGCCCCTTGGACGCCGATGAACGTCCAGGCGAAGATCCCCGACTGCACGCCCTGCCGCAGTTCGCGGACGAGCATCGGCGACAGCCAGCCGGGAAAGTCGTCGCCCCGCCAGACCCAGGGCCGAGCGGCCGCGGCCCGCCGCGCCAGGGCGACGGCCCCGGGCCGCGGGCCCGCCGGCGCCTCACCCCGCACGAGCCGGTCGGCGGCGGCGAGCTCGCGGAGCCAAGGCCAGGCCAGCATCGCGAGCACCACGCCGATCACGGCGAGGGCCGCGGTCGTGAACATCGGCGCGACGAGCCGCATCACCGCCGTCTTGTGCGTGGCGACGAGCGCGCAGGCCGCGGCCAGGGGAAACGGCAGCGTCACCAGCCGTCCCATCTCGTACTCGGCCCAGGGCTGGTCGTTTTCCTTGAAGGCGTTGGCGAAGACGAACACGGAGAAGGAAATAATCTGCACGAGCGCGTAGAGCACGAGCGGATGGCCGACCCGGCCGCAGAGCAACGTCACCGGCAGCGGAACGACGATCGCGGCCGCGGCGAGCGCGGAGAACGCGATCGCCACGGGGCGGTCGTCGGCCGTCACGAACCGCGTGAGGACGCCGAGCCAACCGGCGCCGCACACAGCGGCCAGGATCGCCAGGAACACCAGCCCGCTCGCCCAGCCCGGCGCCAAGAACGTGGCGGCGAGGCGGCCGGCAGGGCCCGCCCGTCGAAACCCGGCGAACAGCGTCCGCAGGCGGCTCGGCTGCTCGACGAGCGCCGCCACGGCCGTGGCGGCGAGCAGCGGCGCGGTGCCGAAGACGGTGCCCACGGCCGCCTCCCGCGTGCCGCACCAGCCGGCCAGCGGCCAGGACGCGGCGACGAGCAGGGCGAGCAGCCGCTGCCGCAGGGCGTGGTTCTCCGCCGGCGGCGCGATCCGCGCGGCCGCGAACTCCAGGCAGGCGACCGTGTAGACGGCGGCGAGCGC
>JAJTED010000081.1 GCA_021300535.1 Planctomycetaceae bacterium
CTTGAGGTCGAGCACTTCGGCGTGGAAGCGGATCGAATCACCCGGCACAGCGTCGAAATGGAACTCCGCCGCCGCCACCTTCGCCAGCACGACCCGGCGGTTGAAGTCGATGGCGTCGGCCACCAGCAGACCCGCCGTCTGGGCCATGCCCTCGACGATCAGCGAGTTCGGCATCAGCGCCGCCCCCGGAAAATGGTCGTGCAAATGCTCCTCGGCGAGCGAAACATTCTTCACGGCCGTGGCATGCTTGCCGCGAACGAACTCATCAAAGCGATCGATCCAGAACCAGCGCATGGGTGCAGTGCGGCGCAGGGCCGTCCTCGGTGAGTGGTCGCGGCGACGTCGGCCGGCTGTCAGGCCGCCAGCTTGCTCTCGACGTACCGGACCATGTCTTCCACCGTGAGCGTGTTGGCAAAGTTCTGCACGCTGGGATTGGCCTCGAACTTGGCCAGGTTCGCGAAGGGCATGCGGGCCTTGAGGGCCGCGATGCCGGCAGCGTTGACCTTGCCGTTGGTCACGAAATCGGTGCTCGAGAGCACGTCTTCCGGGAACAACTCGCCGCGGGAGATCTTGATGCCGAAGGCCTTTTCGAGCCGGAACACGATGTCGAGGAAGTCGATCGACTCCGCGCCGAGGTCGCCCACCATGGTGGCGGCCGGGGAGACGTCCTCCTCATCCACCCCCAGGGCATCGACCAGCGCTGTCTTCACCTTCTCAAAAATTTCGTCGCGGGACGGCATCGACTATTCACCTTCAAAACGAGGGATGGAAAACCAGTCAACTAGGGAAGGTTGTAATCCCGGCCCGTCCCCATGGGAACCCGAATCGGGCATTTTTCCGCCGGACGCGGTAGAAACGTCCGGCTCGAGGGCTGCCGACGGCCGAATCGACCGGCCGATCACCCCACCACGACAGGCTGTCCAGCAGACCCCGCCGGCACCACGGGGGCCCCGTAGACTCCCGGCCGGGAAGCGACGGCTCGGCCGGCCGGGTGAAGCAGCGACCACAGCCGCCGCATCTCCGCCCGCACCCGGGCGTCGAGGGCCGCTCCGTGCGGCCGCGTGTCGGCCAGGTTGTATCGCTCGAGCACCAGTCGGGCAGTGAGGCTCGTCCGGTCGCCGACGGAGCCGCTCGCCTTGATCTTGGTCGTCCGTTCGTCCTGCGCGAGCACCTCGGCGGTGACCGTGAGCGTGCGCCCGGGCTCGACGAAGTCGCCGTACTTCACATTCCGGGCCGCGCGAAGCACGACGATCGAATGGGCGAAATCCTCGCCCAGCCGGATCGTCCAGGCGGCCGCCTGGGTCATCGCCTCCAGCATGAACACGCCCGGCAGCACGGGAAACCGCGGAAAGTGGTCCGCCAGGTATTCCTCCGCCAGCGACACGTTCTTGATCGCCGTGATGCTCTTGCCCGGTTCGATGGCGACCACGCGGTCGAGGAGGGTGAATCTCATGCGAGTCCTTTCGGCGATGGCGGGCAGTATAGGGAATGACCCGCCCCCCACAACCGTCCGCCAGCCGCGCGGCAGCCTGAAAACCACTGGCTGCCAGGCTGACAGACCGGATGACCCGGGCAACCGCGACACTTTCACGCCGCGCGACACGGAACCGGCGGATTTCAGGCCCGCAGCATGCCCCGCGACACATGTTCGGGCGTTCATGCATCTTCGGCACGCTCTTTGCTTCTCTCGCTCGCACGTCGGTTCGATTTGTTTTTTGGCGTCGTGCCAGCGAATGATTCGTCCGCGCCACGAGTCATCCGCTCCAGGGACGGTGCCAAACCACACCACCACCCGAAGGAGCCTTCGTCATGCCTCCGTTTCGCGCCGGCTTTCCCCTGAACCTCGCGCCCCAGTTCGAGGAACTGCGGGATGAACTCGATCGTGTGTGGAACACGATCACCACCGCGCCGCCGCTGCAGGGCTGGGCCGCCCGTCAGGCGACAGGTCCGTTTCCGGCGGTGAACGTCCGCGAAACCGACGACGCCATTCTCCTCGAGGCTGAATTGCCTGGGCTCGATGCCGGCGACGTCGACGTCTCCGTCGCCGACGACGAACTGGTCCTCAAGGGCGCGCGACCCGAGTGTGCCGCCCCGGAGACTGCGGCCGGCGACGGCGAGCGAAAGCCGTCGGTCACCTGGCACCGCCGCGAGCGGGGCAGCGGGGCGTTCGAACGGCGGATCGCTCTGCCGATGGCCGTCGATGCCGGCCGGGTCGAAGCCCGGCTGGTCAACGGCGTGCTGACGGTGACCTGCCCGAAGGCGCCGCAGTGCCAGCCCCGCAAGGTCGAGGTGCGGACGTCGTGACGTCCGCCCGCGGTGTTCCATCAGCCATACCCTTCACATCACCCCCCGGAGACGATCCCATGGTCACCAGCAACGGCCCCGCGACGCCCCCTGCCCCCACCGCGGCGGAGCCGGGCCTGACGTTTCAGCCCAACGTCGACATCTGCGACCTCGGAGCGGAAGTGCTTCTCGTCTGCGACGTGCCGGGCGCCCAGCCGGACCGTGTCGACGTGACGTTCGAGGACGGCGTGCTGGCGGTCCAGGCGGCCGTGCCGCCGCGTGAACTGCCCGGCGCCGTGCTGCGGCGCGAATACGGTATCGGCGACTACCGCCGGTCGTTCCGGCTCGGCGAAGGGTTCGACGCCTCGCTGATCACTGCCGACTACCGCCGCGGCGTGCTCACGATCCGCGTTCCGCGACTGGCGGCGGTCCGCCCGCGGAAGGTCGCGGTGCGCACGGCGTGAGCCCCGACACTCGCGCACGGCCCGGCCGCCCTGCGTGGCCCGACCGCGCGCCGCCCGGCGATGATCCTGTGTTTCCCTTTCCCCTTCGATTCGAGAAAAGGAGCGACGTGATGAGCCTGATTCCTTTTCGCACGAAGCGCACGACCGGCATGGAGCCGGGCACCATGGCCACCCTGGCCGACTTCCGCAACGAGATGAACCGCCTCTTCGAGGGCTTCTTCTCCCGCCCGCTGGCGATGCCCGGCTGGTTCGAGACGATCGAGCCGGGGCAGTGGCTGCCGGCGATCGACATGTCCGAGACCGGCAAGCAGATCCACGTGCGGGCCGAACTGCCGGGAATCGATCCCCAGGACGTGGATGTCAGCGTCTCGGAAGACCGACTCGTGATCTCCGGCGAGAAGAAGTCGGAGAAGGAGGAGAGTGGCGAGGGCTGGACGCATCGCGAGAGCCACTACGGGTCCTTCAGCCGGGCGATCCCGCTGCCCGAAACGGTGGATCCGACGAAGGTGACCGCCCGCTACGACAAGGGCGTGCTCACCGTCGAGCTCACGAAGTCGCCCAGCAGCGCCTCGAGGAAGGTGCCTGTGCTGGCGAAGTGAGGGCGGCAGCCCGGCCAGGTGTGTGCGGCACGCTTGCAGCGCGGCAGGCCCGGCGCCGCCCGGGGGCCTTATTATGATGAAGCGTGGCCGCGGGGCGCGATCGTGCCCCGCGGCCACCGCTTTTTTCCGGATTCAGCCGCCATGCCGCTCGTCCTCGTGCCCCATGCTGCCCCCGGCGGACCGCTCGCGGTCGATCTCGCCGGCATCCTGCCCGACCGGGTCCGTGGCCTGGCCGCGATGGAGATCGCGCGGCTGCCGATCGCGGCCGACGGCCGGCGCTGCGAGCTCGGCGAACTGTTCGCCGTAAGCGGGTCCGCGGACGACGACCGGATCGAGTGCCGCGGTGACTTCTCGCGGGTGCACCGCGTCGGAGCGGGCCTGGCCGCCGGCCGCATCGACGTCGACGGCGAGGTCGGCCGGCACGCGGGCGAAGGCATGACGGGCGGCACGCTCGCCGTCACCGGCTCGGCGGGCGACTGGCTGGCCTGTGAGATGACCGGCGGCGCGGTGCACGTTGGCGGCCGGTGCGGCGACAACGCCGCCGCTGCCCTGCCCGGCAGCCCGCTTGGCATGCGTGGCGGCATGGTGGTCGTGGCAGGCGATGCCGGCGGCCTCGCGGGGGCCCGGATGCGGCGCGGCGTGCTCGCCATCGGGGGCGCCTGCGGCGCCGCCGCGGCCTTCGAGATGCGGGCCGGCACCGTCGTCGTCGCCGGTGCGGTCGGCGGCCACCCGGCCGCCGGCATGCGCCGCGGGTCGCTGGTCCTCCTGAGGTCGACTCCCCAGCTCCCTCCGACGTTTAGCCGGGGGGCGGCATGGACGCCCACCTTTCTACCGCTTCTGCTGCGGCGGCTGGCCGCTGCCGGCATCGCCGCCACCCTGCCCGGCCGCTGGCGACAGTGGCACGGGGACCTGCTGACGGGGGGACGGGGCGAGGTTTGGTGCCCCGAAGCGTCCTAAAACCAGAATTTTTGCCAGGCGCCTTCCGGCGGCAGCGGGCGTCGGCTATCTTTCAAGACTCGCGATTTTGCCGCACCAGACCCCGGACCTCACATGCCCACGATCAGTCAGCTCGTCCGCAGCCGCCGCCGCCCGAAGCGGAAGTTCTCCAAGTCTCCCGTGCTCGACCGCTGCCCGCAGAAGCGGGGCGTCTGCCTCCAGGTCCGCACGATGACGCCGAAGAAGCCGAACTCGGCACTGCGGAAGATCGCCCGTGTGCGGCTCTCGAACCAAAAGGAAGTCACCGTCTACATTCCCGGCGAGGGGCACAACCTCCAGGAGCACTCGATCGTGCTCGTCCGTGGCGGCCGAGTCCGCGACCTGCCGGGCGTGCGTTACCACATCATCCGCGGCGCGCTCGACACGCTCGGCGTGCAGGGCCGCAAGCAGTCTCGCAGCCTCTACGGCGCCAAGAAGGGCTAACCCCGAAAGACCACGACCATGGGAAACATCACCGCCAGCCGCGAACAACTCCGCCCCGACCCGCGCTACGGGTCGCTCCTTGCCAGCAAGTTCATCAACTGCTTGATGGAAGACGGCAAGAAGAGCGTGGCGCAGAATCTCTTCTACAAGGCGATGGACATCGTCTCCAAGAAGATCACCGACGCCGAACCGATCGAGATCTTCAACCGGGCCATCGAAAACGTGAAGCCGGCCGTCGAGGTGCGGTCGAAGCGGGTCGGTGGCGCCGCCTACCAGGTGCCGATGCAGGTCAACCGTAATCGGCAGCAGTCGCTGGCGATCCGCTGGATGCTCCAGGCTGTGCGTGAGAAGAAGGGCCGTGGCACGCACGAGAAGCTGGCCGAGGAGATCATCGCCGCCTACAAGCGCGAGGGCGCGGCGGTGACGAAGCGGGACAACGTCCATCGCATGGCGGACGCGAACAAGGCCTTCGCGCATTTCGCCTGGTAGAACCAGGCGAAATGCCTGTTACGGCGCGAAATGCCATCCATGGCCATTTCGCTACGGGGCCTGCTTCGCAGGCCAGGTCGCCTCCTGCGACCGCTCGCCTGGTAGAACCAGGCGAAATGCCTGTTACGGCGCGAAATGCCATCCATGGCCATTTCGCTGGCAGACTGTGGAACAAGTCTGCCCGAGCAGGATGTGAGGAATGACGACCGTGGAAACCCTCGGCGTTTCCACCGGTCGGCCAAGTGGACAAAGGCCATGGAGGGCTTTGCCCACGGATCGTCAGCGGGCCTGCTTCGCAGGCCAGGTCGCCTCCTGCGACCGCTCGCCTGGTAGAACCAGGCGAAATGCCCGGGGGTGACTCGCACATCTCGCTTGCCGCCGCGGCTACGCCAGCGCCGCTGCCGGGAAGCCCGAATCGCCAGATGAGGGAATCCGCGTCGCTCCACCCAAGGCCATCCGCATTCCCTCGGCTCGCGCCTTTTAATGTTGCGCGTTCTTCAGAACTTGCTCTCGACTTCGCGCGCGTGAACGGCACAAGAAGCCCCCGGCGGAAGCCGGGGGACACCGGGTGGCATGCCTTCCCAGGTGCCATGTGATGTGGGTTTGAACCGGGACATTGCGTGCCTTCATCCGATATGGACGGTGGGGTGGTTTTCATGCCCGGAGTCCCCGGGTTTCCACCCGGGGCTTCTTGGACGAATGACGAAACCGATGCCCAACGCAAAGGATCTGCAACACAACGTTCGCAACAGGATTCCTGCAGCGGCGACGCTCTCTCAAGCCACTCGGCGCAACATCAACACTCACGCCTCGGGCTTCAAGGAGCGACACCGACGCACCGGAAACCCATTGCCTGGCACATGAGGCAGTCTGGCGGAGCTGCGCTGCGAGATGGGCGCGCTCCGCCCTGTTCAATTTGACGGCACGTACCGCTCGTACTGGTAGGTGAGCTCCTTGGTTTCGGCGACACCGAGCGTCACATCCCACCGAATCGATCCGCTCCGCTCGCGGAAGGTCGAGAAAAGTGCGGTCACCGAGCGTGACGTCCTTCATCGTCCGCTTCGTTTCGCTCTCCTTCTGCTCGTGCGACACGTTGATCGCGGCGGTGACGGGAATTTCGGCATCACCCTTGATCGGCGTGTACGGGAGCAGGTCCTGCGACAAGGGCTGACCGGCGCTGACCAGCAGCACGGGACCGGTGGTCCATGCGGCGTCGGTCCGGTTGTGCAGCACCAGCGCGTGCTGCAGTCGGTCCGGCACGTTCCAGCGGTACAGGTGGGAGTACTTCACCTGGTTGACCATCAGGGTGACGATGGCCTTCTCGCCGCGTCGGACGGTGAGGTCTTTACGGGTGTAGACGGTGAAGTCGCTGCCCGCGGTGTCGACCCGGGGCAGCCCGCCGAGGACGCGATTGAGGTCGCCCCCCTGGTCGGCGGCGGGCCGCTCCACGACGTCGGTGCCGGCGGGCTGGTCGCCGGCGATGGCGGAACGATTCGTGAACTGGGCATGCAACTGGGCGGGCACGACCGCGCCGCCGATGGTGCGGATGATCTGCCCGACCGCGAGCGGGGCGAGCAACTCACTGTGCACGAAGTTGGGCACGCCGACGACGAAGTTCACGTCGGCGTGGACGAGGTCTTCAGCCTCGTTGATCAGCGTCCCGCGAAGCGTGACTTCCGCGGTCGTTTCGTCGAGCACCTTCGCCGTGTACTCGGGAATCCAGGTGATGCCCTTGCGCAGGTAGGCCATGCCGAGCGTGGCGGCGGCGGCGGGCTGGCCCGAGTCCTCGACCACATGCACGCGGATCGGCAGTTCGAGCACCTGCATGCGGGTCACGCCATCGACGGGCACGGCGAGGGTCGCCGCCTCGGCCTCGAGCACGACGTACTCCGCCCCGACACTGACCAGTCTGCCGGCCGCGGTGCGTTCGACGCCCTCCCTCAGGGAGGTGAGCTGCACCTTCAGGCCCTGGGCGGCCTGGAGGCGGCCGCGGCGGGCGGCCGGATCGGCGGCGGCGTCGCGACCGTCGAAATCGACGGCCTCGCCCGGACCAGAGCCGACGATGTCCACCGCCTGATCCGCGGCGTGCGCGTAGATGGCCAGCGTGCCGAACGCCGCCGGCGGCACCTGGGCGGCGGCGCACCAGCCATCCCGCAGCCGCACGTCTCCCTCACGCATGAAGAAGCCGAGGCCGTTCTTGAACACCGCCACGGACTTGACCGCCGGCTTCCAGAGGTGAGGGTTGTCGGCCCCGGGGCCGGGCGGCGCGGCACAGAGTGTCGCCGCCGAGGCACTCATGATCGCGACGGCGATCCTGGAACGGACGTTTCGCAACATGGCACGGCCTCCGGAGCGAATGAATCCCATGCCGGATGTATACCCACGCCACGGGCCGCTGCCGGTAACGGCCGCGCAACGCGCCGCCGGCCGCCCGGCGTGACAGGTCCGTGCTCAGTGCCGCGTCAGCGAAAACAGCGGCCGCATCTCGCCGATGACGACGCCGGCGGCGTTCGTCTCAGCGATCGCCGCATACCGGGCGATGTCGGCGTCGTCATCCGCCGCCAGGCCGAGTCCGCGGAGCACCGCGAACGTGGCCACGCTTCGGGCCGCGGCATGGCCGTCGGCGATCTTGACCGCGATGCCGAGCCCGCGCGACCGCACGCCGATCGCCTGCACCCCCGCCGCCCCGACTTTCGCGACCCAGTCGCCGCGGCCGGCGCGTGCAAAGCGCAGGTCGCTGCGGCCCGTGCCCGACACGTACTCGGGGTGCAACGTCATCACCGTGAACAGGTGATCGAGCAACGGGTCGGTCGCCGGCCCTGAGCCGCCGGCCGCGAGCAGCGCCCACAGCCGGGCCAATCCCGCAAGCGGCAACGCCAGGTTCGGCGCCCCGCAGCCGTCGATGCCCGCCACCATGGCGTCGGGCTCGAGGCCGAGCAGGCCGCCCACCTCGTCGCGAATGCGGCGCTGCAGGAGGTGCCCGGGATCGAGGTACGTCTCGAACGGCGCCCCGTGCAGGCTGCACCATGCGAGAAATCCGGCGTGCTTGCCCGAGCAGTTGTGCCAGCGGGCGTCGAACCGCTCGTCGGGCGGCGGCGTGCGGCCAAGCGTCTCGTACACGAACGGCACGTGGCAGCCACATTGCAGCCGCCGCCAGTCGCCGCCCGACTTCCGCAGCAGGCCCTCGACCGCCGTCACATGGAACGGTTCACCCGAGTGGCTCGCGGTCAGGAGCGCCACCTCGCGGGCGTCGAAGCCGAAGTGGCGGGGGCCGTCGTCGCGGAGCAACGGCAGTGCCTGAAACGGTTTGAGCGTCGAACGGGTGAACGTCAGCGCCCGCGGATCGCCGGCCGACCAGAGCAGGCGGCCCGACGCCTCAACCACCGCGATCGATCCGTAGTGGACGTTCTCGATCGCGGCGCCACGGGTGGCGACGACGAGCGGCACATGGGCAGGGACGAGCATGGGCCGATTCTACGCGGACTGACGCCCGGGCATGGACTGACGGCGGCGGATCAGCCGTTCCGGCCGCGGCTTCGCCGGCTGCCGTCACTTCACGCGGATGCGGGCCGGAAGCATGAGCAGCGGGCGCCCCGACGCGAGCAACTCGAAGGCATCGATCTCGCCGCCGAGCCCTGGAAACGCGGCGATCCGCGCCACGATCGCGGCCCGCAGCGGTGAGCCCGCCGCCGCCAATGCCCGGGCCACGGAATCCCCGCCGCCGACCATGCCGAACAGATCCTCGAACAACCCCCGCGGCTCCGGCAGCAGCAGCCGCTCCACGGCCTCGTCCGCCGGGAGGCCGGCGAGCTGCTTCGCCTCCGCCACCGCGTCGTCGAGCGTGCCGAGCCGGTCGACGAGCCCGGCCTCCTTTGCCATCCTGCCGGTGAACACGCGGCCCTCGGCCAGCGCCTGCACCTGCTCGAGGTCGAGCTTCCGCCCGGCGGCGACCTTCGTGGTGAAGAGGCGGTAGACGTCCTGCATCGTGCCCATGAAGGCCGCGCGGCCCGCGTCGGTGAAGGGCTCGGTGAGCGACAGCCAGCCGGCGTTCCGCCCCTTGCTGACGACGTCGGTGTGGATACCGAGCTTCTCCAGGCCGCCGCCGATGGCCACCTTGCCGCCCACCACGCCGATCGAACCGGTAAGCGTGCCCGGAGCGGCCACGATCCGCTCGGCCGCAACGGCCACGTAGTAGCCGCCGCTGGCGGCGATGTCGGAGAGGCTCGCCACCACCGGCTTGCCGGCCTGCTTCACCTCCCGCCAGATGAGATCGCTCGCCAGGGCCGAGCCGCCGGGCGAGTCGATCCGCAGCACGATCGCCGCCACGGCCTCGTCGCGGGCCGCCTCACGGACCGCCTTGATCACCGTCTCCGAGCCGGCTGCGGCACCGCCGAGAAGATCATCCCGTCCCTTGCCGTCGCGGATCTCACCGATCACATGCACGATCGCGATCCGCTTGCCCTTGCCCGCAGGCGTGGCCTGCTTCTGCCCAGAAAGCATTTCCATGAGCTTGACCAGCCCGCCCAACCCGGAGAAATCGTCGTCGATTTTCCGCTCCGCGTAGTCGCGGACCACCTTGGGCTCCTCCAGCCGGAGCCGCTTCGCCAGGCCGTCGATCACCTCGTCTTCGTAGGCCACGGCGTCGATGAGCCCTGCGGCCCGGGCCGCCGCGGGCGTGAACACGCCGGTGTCGATCAGTTCGCGAGCCCGTTCCCCCGGCAGTTTCCTCCCCTCCGCCACCCGCTCGACGAGCTGCTCGAAGAGGTCGCCGACAAAGGCCTCGTACTGCCGCCGCAACTGCGGACTCATCGAGTCGCGGGTCAGCGGCTCGCCCGCGCCCTTGAACTCTCCCACCTGGAGAATCTCGGCCTTCACTCCGAGCCGGTCGAGCATCGACTTGAAGAACGTCATCTCCGTTCGCACGCCGGTGATTTCGAGTGGCGCCGCCGGGGGCATGGCGATCGTGTCGCAGGCGAGGGCGATCATGTACGGCACGGGCCCGCCGCCCACGAGGTGGGCCGCCACCGGCTTGCCCGCCGCGCGGACGCGGCCGATCGCCGCCCGGATCTCGTCGGCCCGCGCCCGGCCCAAGTCCGGCGACTCGATCGCCAGCACCAGGCCCTTCACGCGGGCGTCTTGGGCGTCAGGCGCACCTGGGCGATCGTGGCGGTGGACTTCCGCTTCGCCGGCCGCTCACCCGCCGGCGACGCCGCCGGCTCGGCGACGGCCGTCTGGGCGCGGGCCTGGCCGCCGCTTGCCAGCCAGGCGATGGCCGTGGCTGCGAGCAGGCGAACGGCAACGCGTGTGGCACGGGGATTGCGCATGGGCAACGACTCCACGGGAGGCTGGGTTTCGAGAGCCTGTACTGTAGCGAGGGAACCCACCGGCAAAAACTCACAGCACACCCCTTGAAAATGAACGGTCGTATAGTAGGATACTGACGTCCATACTTATTCACCCCCATTCCCGCAACAGGAAGCGGTTTACCCGCCCGGCAAGCATGTCCAAGCGCAAGACGTCCACCCGCACCTCCGCCCGCGCAGCCACTGGCCGGCCATCCGCCCGCCGCACCGCCGCGGCCGTCGCCGCCGTGAGCCGCAACCCGTTCGGCCTCAACACGGTCGACGAGGGCGATCCGTCCGAGGCGCCGACGGAGCGGCAGATGGAGATCTACGCGTTCATCCGCGACAAAATCCATTCCCGGGGCTACGGGCCGACGGTCCGGGAGATCGGGCAGGCCTTCAAGATCCGCTCACCCAACGGCGTGGTTTGCCATCTCAAGGCGCTCGAGCGGAAGGGGCTGATCACCCGTGGCAAGAACATCTCGCGGGCGATCGAACTCGTCGCGGAACCCGCGCATCTCCGCGGCCTTCCTTTGGCGGGCTGGGTTGCCGCGGGCACGCTGCGGACGGCCGACGAGCAGTCGGAGCGGATCGACTTCGAAAGCCTCTTCAATCGCGACAACCACTTCGTGCTCAAGGTGATGGGCGACTCGATGATCGACGCCCAAATCGCCGACGGCGACTGGGTCGTGATCCAAAAGAAGCAGACAGCCCACGCCGGCGACATCGTCGTGGCCCAGACCGAGGACGGCGATGCCACCCTGAAGCAGTGGTTTCCCGAGCGGGATCGGATCCGCCTCCAGCCGGCCAATTCCTCGATGAAGCCGATCTACGTGAAGAGCGCCCGAGTGCTCGGCGTACTCGTGGGCGTCGTCAGAAAGACCTGACCGGCCTTAGGCGGGTCGCACTTGAGCCTCGCGCACGAACCACTCCTGGGCAACAACGGTCAGGGAGGGGTTGCCCATGCCCCAGGAGCCGGCGTGGCTGACCAGCGCAGCCAGGGACGGCGGATCGCAGGCAGCCTCGAGGGAGCGGAGGCCGGGAAGGCCGAAGCGAACGTCCGGCGACGGGGCGTGGGCAGCCCCGACCAGCGTCACGCGCGAGGTTCAAGTGCGAAGCGTATTAGGCGGGTCGGACGGGGCCCCGGGCGGCGGGGCGTGGAGGGGCCGGCTGCTCCGCGCGTGGCGCCAGACCGGCGAGCCGGGCCGGGAGGTGCTCGACCTTGAGCGGCAGTTCGTCGCAGAGCACCAGCGCGTGCTCAATGGCATTGGCCAATTCCCGAATGTTGCCTGGCCACTCGTGGGCGGCGAGCACGTCGCAGACGGCCGGCTCGGCAATGACAGCCTGTGCCGGCGTTTGAGGGCGGGCCTTGCGCACCAGGTGCTCGACGAGTTCCGGGATATCTTCGCGACGGTCGCGGAGCGGCGGCACCGGAATCTCGAACGTGTTGATACGGAAGAGCAGGTCCTCGCGAAACTCGCCCGCCGCCACCATCTGCTCGAGCGACCGGTGCGTCGCGCACACCAGCCGCACGTCCACCGTGATCGGCTGGTTGTCGCCCACGCGGCGGATCTCGCCGCTCTCCAGCGCCCGCAGGAGCCGCGACTGCAGCGGCTTCGGCAACTCGCCGATCTCGTCGAGAAACAGCGTGCCGCCGTGCGATGCCCGAACAGCTCGCTCTCCACGAGCTGCTCCGGCAGGGCGCCGCAGTTGACCGCCACCAGCGGCCCGTTCGCCCGACCGCTCCCCTCGTGGATGGCGCGGGCCACGAGCTCTTTGCCGGTGCCCGTCTCGCCCCGCACGAGCACGGCCGCCTCGCTCGTGGCCACCCGGGCGATCAGGCGGCGGACCCGCTCCAGGGCCGCGGAGCGGCCCACCAGCCGTGAGGACCCCTCGGCCCGGCGGACCCGCCGCTCCAAGGCCCGGAGCCGCGACGTCAGCTCCCGCTTCTTCCGTACTCGCTCCAGCACGGCCTGGATGTCGGCGAGCTTGCAGGGCTTCGTGAGATAGTCGAACACGCCCTGGCGGACCGCCGCCACGGCGCTTTCCAGCGACGATTTTCCGGTGATGATCACCGTCTCGGTGTCGGGCGCGGTCTCGCGGACGCGGGCAATGACGTCGAGCCCCCCCACGCCCGGCATGTCGAGATCGACGATCACGCAGTCGTAGGAGGTGCGGTCGAGGGCCGCCAGCGCCGTGCGGCCGTCCGGACACACCGTAGCGTCGTGTCCGAGTCGCGGCAGCTCGATCCGCATCAGCTCCTGGATCGACGTCTCGTCGTCGGCATACAGGATTCGCATCGCCTTGGCATGCTGCTTCATGGTGTCCCTTCCTGGTGAGTCAGGCCGCGCGGCCCGCGGCATCCCGGCCCCGGACCGGCTCCGCGGCCACGTCGGCCAGCGGGAGTGCGACGCGAAACGTCGCGCCCTGGCCCGGGCCGGCGCTGGTCGCCTCGATCCGGCCGCCATGGTCGGCGACGATCCGATGCACGATCGACAGGCCGAGTCCCGTGCCCTGCCCCGCCTTGCGGCGCGTGAAGAACGGCTCGAAGAGATGCTCCAGCACCTCGTCGGTCATGCCGCAGCCGTCGTCGGTGAAGGTCAGCACGCATTCCCCGCCGCTCCGCCGGGCGGCTACCGTGACACGGCCCGCCTCCGCGACCGAGTCGAGGGCGTTGACGAGGAGATTGAGCACGACCTGCTTGATCTCCTGCGGGTTGACCATCACCAGCACGTCGGGCCCCGGATCGGTCTCGATCGTGCGGCCGGCGAAGCGGCCGACGTGGCGGAGCATCTCGGCGACATCCGTGACGAGCCGCATGACGGCCGTCGGCTGCCGGCGCACCTCGCCGAGCCGGGAGAAGTCGAGGAGCTTCTCGGTGATACCCTTGCAGCGAAAGGCCTCCGTCTGGATCAGTTCCAGGTACCGCCGCACGACCCGGGCATCGTCCGCCGCGGGCGCCAGATCGGCCAGCCTGCTCTCCAGCGACTCGGCACACATCGCGATCGAGGCGAGCGGGTTGTTGATCTCGTGGGCCACGCCGGCGGCCAGGAAACCGACGCTCGCCAGCTGCTCGCTGCGGATCACCTCCCGGGTGCGCGACTGCACCTGCCGATCGAGGTCGTCGCGAATCGCCTGGAATCGCTCGGTCATGTCGTTGAACGCCTCGGCGAGCTCGGCCATCTCGTCCCGCGTGTCGAGGTGGATGCGGTAGCCGAAGTCGCCCGCCGCCACCCGGCGCGAGCCGTGCCCGAGCATCCGCAGGGGGCGAAACACCCAGCGGTAGGTGAGGACGGCGATCGCCGCCAGCAGGACGGCCGCGGCCAGGGCCGCGGTCCAGGTGGTGACGATCAGCGTGCGGTAGCCCGTCCGCACCTCGTGGGAGAGATCGTGCAGGCCATCCTGCAGGTAGGAGGGCAGCTCAGCCGTCAGGGCCGCGAGCCGGTCGAGGTGCGGGGCGACGTCGAGCAGCATCTGCCTCCGGCCGGCGATCGCGGCGGTGGCCGGGCCGGCTTCCTCGGCCGGCAGGCCGACCCGGGCCTCGATGGTGGCCAGGCAGTCGGCGATGTGCTGGGTCGTCGCGAGCTCGCGGCTGCGGTCCCCGAATGGGGTATTCTCGATCTCCCCTTCCTCCAGTTCCGCGCAGTAGCCCTGCAGCGCATCGCGGGCGACCGGGAGCTGACCGATGAAATCATGTCCCCGCGCATCGTCGGCCAGCGCCCGGGCGTGCGACAGCCGCAGCAGCCCCACGCACTCGCCGAGCTCGCTCGCCCGCGGCAGTTCAGCCGCCCGGCTGGAAAGCGCGCGAACGAGCCGGCGATAGGAATAGACGCCGAGGAAGCTCGACGCCGACAGCACCGCCACCATCACGCCCACCAGCAGCGCGCCGAGGAGGAGTTTCTCGCGGATCGCCCGTCGTTTCTGCATGCGCTGCTCCATCCGTCCGGCCGGCGGCCCGGGGGCGGGAACCGTACCAAACCCCCCACCTTCCCCCTAGACGAAAAGGGGCCGCAGCAGCCGCTTTTTCCCAGCCCAATCACGAAACCATACGGACGAGGAGGGGTTGCCCATGCCCCGTGAGCCGGACTGTGGGAGCAAGCGAAGGCATGGATGCCGAAGCGCCGCGGACACGCAGTGAGCGAGGGCCGGGGGCCCGCAGCGAACGTCCGGCGATGGGGCATGAGCAACCCCTCCGGCGCCCCACCGAGTGGGCCGCACCCTACACGAGGCCCCAGCGCTTCCGCAGAAACCATTCCGCGCACAGGCACCCCGCGAGCACGAGCAGCATCGGCCACTTGTCCCACGGCGCATACGACCACTGCTCCCGCGTCTCGAAGGCGGCCGGCCGCGCGGCGAGCTCCGCGAAGATCGCCGGCAGCTCCTCGGGCAGCCGCACCCCGCCGGGGGTCGCCTCGGCGAGCTGCCGCATGATCAGGGGATTGGCCCGTGGGTTCGCCAGCTCCATGTCCTGGCGGAAGACCGTGAACCGCGCCGACCGCTCTCGCGGCGTCGGATCACCGGGCTTCAACGCCTTGACGACCAGCGTCCAGTCGCCCGGTTCGGCACAGTCGGCGATCACGCCGGAGAAGCCGCCGGCCTGGCGGGCGATGCGGATCGGCCGCCGCTGGCCACCCGGGCCGACGAGCGTGGCGTCCATGGCCACGTCGGCGACGGCGGTGCCGTCGGGCTTGGTCAGTCCGGCGTCGAACTCCAGCGGCGTGCCCGGCGAAATTCGGCGTTGGGCCAGCCGCACCCAGAGCGCGTCTTGATCGGAATCGTCCTGCCGCGCCAGCCAGAGGACCATTTGCCGCCAGAAGCGGCGGTGCTGCTCGCCGGCACCCTGCATCACCCAGCGCCAGGTCGAGTCGGCCCCGAAGGCGAGCACGCGTCCTCCGCCATATTCGCGGGCCACGAGCAGCGGCTGTCCATCGGGGGTGCCGGCCAGCGACTTGGCGGCCGGCGTGAGCCGGCCGATCCGACTCGCACCCTCGAGCAGCGGCAGTGCCTCCCAGGCCGCCCGGGTGTCCTGCTCGCTCTTGCCCAGCCGCAGGATCGACACGTTCCCGAACCGCGGGTCGGGAACCATCCGCACCTTGCCCTGCAGATGCAGGCTCTCACGGACCGGTCCCTCGAACGGCTGCCGCGCCAGGCGGTCGGCCTCGAAGGGCACCAACGGCCCGAGCGCCGACGACGCCCAGCCCCCCGCCTCGAAGGCGTGGAAGCCACCAAGCAGGCCGATGCCGGCGCCCGCGTTCACCTTGTCGAGGATCGCCCGCAGGTCCTCGGCCCGCAGCGCCGCAGAGTCGAGGTCGCCGATGAGGAACACGTCGTGGTCTGCGGCGAGCGTCCGCCCGAGATTTACCGGCCAGCGGTCGCGGCGGCTGGAGTCGATCCACTGGAAGTCCACCTGCATGTCGGGGCTCGAGGCGAGCACGCGGCGCAGGAACCGCTGCTCGACCCGCAGCGCCCCCTCCAGGTACAGCACCCGCAGGCCGCCATCGACCACTTCCACGAACGTGGACAGCTCGTTGTTGGCGACGATCACCTCCCCCTCCTGCGGCTCGACCACCAGGGCGATTTTCCGCTCGCCGACGCTCTTCGGCGTCCACGCGAGCCGCACTGGCTCCTCGCCTCCGGGCGTCGTCGCCCGCACCGTGGTCCGCGCCACCTCCTCCATCTGTCCGGCGTCGTTCTCGGCGAGCAGTTTCACCGCCGCTGCGGCCGCGATGCCCTCGAGCCGCACGCGGCCGGCCACCTCGAGTGCATTCTTCACGTACACCTTCTCGGCCGCCGCCAGGTTCACGACCGCGGCATCGCGGCCTTGTCCGGCGCCGCGCTGCTGCCCGAAAGTGATGCTCCACAGCGGCGTGCCGGTCTCGGCCAGCCGGCGGGCCGCGGTCTGCGGGGGCAGATCCCGCGGCGCATAGGCGTGCTGGGCACCGTCGCTCAAAACCACGACTCCGGCCAGGGTCTTCCCAGCGGTCGCCCGCAGGCAGTCTTCGATCGCGGCGCCGATGGCGGTCTCGTCGGCCGCCGGGCCGTCCTGCCAGGCGCCGAGCGGAAACGGATCGTCGGCCGCCGGCGGCACAGGACGCACCTCGCGGTCGAACCGCCAGACCGAGAGGTCGAAGTCTCCCGACCCGGTCAGATCGCGGGCCGCGTCGCGGGCAGACTGCAGCGCCTCCGTCATCTCTTGCCAGCGGGTTCTGCCGCTCGGGCCGTCGGCCACGGTCATGCTCTCCGAGGCGTCGGCGAGCACCAGCACCGTGCCCTGCTGCCGGGCCTTGGTCTCGGCCACGAGCGTCGGCCGGAGCATGCAGGCGACCAGCGCCAGAAACGCCGCCAGCCGCAGCAACACGAGCGCCGCCAGCCGGCCCCGCGACACCCGCGAGCGGTCCGGCGGCACCGCCAGCAGCACCGCGGCCAAGACCGCGGCCACCAGGCCGACGAGCGTCCACGAGCCGACGGGGTCGAACTGCAGTGACACCTCTTCCAGGGCCGTGCTCGCGATCATGTGCCGGCTCCAGACAAGGGAACCGGCGGCGCGGGAGGCGGCACGGGCGGGGGCGCGGGCACGGGCGGGAGAATCGGCGGCAGCCCTGCAGCGGCCGCCGGCGCCGCGGCGGCCGTCTCGGCGAACACCGCGGCGGGCCGGGGCGTGCCATCCGCGGCCTCGCGCGGCGCGTAGAACCGATTCGCCACGATCCAGTCGGCGGCCATCGCCACCGCCGCCAACAGGATCAGCCACCCGAAGAGCTCGGCCCCGATCCGCTCCAGATTCACGTCGCGAACGAGCTCGGCCTCCGTGCGGGCGAGCCTGTGGCCGGCGCCGAGCACCGTCGCCAGCGGTTCGGGCGGAAGCCGCGCGTAGTCGGTGGCGGCCGCGGGCAGGTTCGCACTGAATCCCTTGGCGAATCCATCATCCTGCCCCCCGGCCCGCACCGCGTAGTTGCCCGGCATCCGCGTCGCCGTGACCGTGATCGTGCCCCGCTTCTGATCGACGGCGGCGGGAAAATCATCGCCGCCCGGCGACCGCACGAAGGCCGCGGCCACGTCGCGACGATCGAGGTGCAGCACGGCGGGCGTACCGCTGATCACGTTGCGGTCGTCCGCCGTGTCGATGGCGTGGAGCAGCATCTCGTTGGCGAGCATCACGAAGGGCCACGGCTCGAACCCCGTGGCCAGGGTGTTCCAGGCGTCGGGATCGGTGGCGGCCTGCGACACTGGCGTGGTGACCACGACCACGGTTCCCTGGCCGAGGCGATGTTCGAGAACGGCCGGCAGCCCGTTGCGGTAGGCGGCCACGACCGTCGCCGCGCCGGCCTCGGCGTCGGCCCCGGCCACCGGCGCCGCAAACTCCCAGTGCCGCGTGACGGGAAAATCCTGCCACGGCACCTCGTCGCCGACCCTGCGGAATGCCGCCAGGATCGGATGGTCGAGGGCCGCCGGCGCGAGGAAGTTGCCGCCGTCGGGGCTGCGCCACGCCCGCACGATCGTGCCGCCGAGCACGCGGGCCGAGGCGGCGGAGTTGAAGCGGGCCGGGTCACCGGCGCGGGGCCCGAGCCAGATCACGAGGCCACGTCCGGCGGCGGTCCACTGCTCGAGCATCTCCCAGGTCCGCGGCGGCAGCGGCGGAGGATCGACCAGCACGATGCCGCGGGCGGCATCCCAGGAAATCGAGTCGAGGGTCGCCACGTCCACGAGCGTGGCGTCGAACCGTGCCTTGCCCGCCTTGCGCAGGGCCGCGGGCGCGATCGCCTGCATCATGAACAGGCCGGAGCGGGCGGCCGGCGGCGGGGCCGCCACGATGACCCGCGCCGGCGCCCCGACCTCCACGGTGAACCAGCGCACGTCGTCGGCCTCGAGATCGTCGGAACCGTCGATGATCACGCGGCCCTGCCGCAGGCCCGGCTCCAGACCCGCGACCTCGAAGTCCACCTGGCCGGCGATCCCCGGCTTCCACTCCAGCGGCTTCACGCCGCGGCGGGCGTAGTGGCCGTCGGGGGCGAGCACCTCGACCGCCACGGCCCGCGTCGCTTCCGGCCCGCTGCGACCGGTGGACGCAGTGATCGCCAGCGGCGTCCCGGCGGGGAGCTGATCGCTGGAGAGATCGATGCCCTCGATGGCGAAGTTCTGCGGTGCGGCCGCCGCCACGTCGACGAACAGCACAGCCGTGCCGGGATGCGAGTCGGCCAGATTCAGCGGCGGCGCGCCGTCCCAGGCGCCGCGGGAGCAGTCGGTGAACACGTAGAGTTCGCGGCGGTCGAGGCCGGCCCCCTCGAGGAGCCGCATGCCGTCGGCGATCGCGGCTGCCAGCGGCACGGCGGGCGTGGCGGCGGCGAGTTTCTCGATCCGCACCGCGGCGGCCGCCTCCGTGGGCGAAAACGCGGCCGCCCCGCCGGACGTGTCGAGCACGGCGACCTTGCTCGACGCCGGCAGCTTGCCGAACAGCACCCCAGCCATGGCCTTGGCCTGGTCGAGCCGCGTGCGGTTCGCCTCCCGCAGCAGCATCCGTGGCGCGGTGTCGAACACGAACACCGCCGCCACCGGCCCCTCGCGATCGCCGAGCCAGCCCGCCCCCCGGAGCACCGGCCGGGCCAGCGCCGTGGCCAGGAGCGCCAGCGCCGCCACCCGCACCAGGAGCAGCAGGATGTGGCTCAGCCGCAGGCGGCGCCGCGTGGCCGTGGCCCGCTCGCGGAGGAACCGCAGGGCGGGAAACTCGTGCGGCACGGGCTTGCGCCGCATGATCAGGTGGAGGATGATCGGCACGGCGACGAGGGCCGCCCCGCCCAGCAGCATCGGCGAGAGGAACGACAGGCCCATGCTCAAAACCTGTTCCGCCGGCTGATCAGATACTCCATCAGCGCCTTGTCGAACTGCATGCTCGTGTCGAGCGGCACGTAGTCGATCCCGGCGTGGAAGCAGGTCCGCCGGTATTCCTCGCGGAACGCGACCACGCTCGCGACGTAGGCCTGGCGGGCGGCGTCGGCGTCGATCACGAGCCGGTCACGGGTCTCCGGTTCGGTCAGCTCGACCATGCCCTCGAAGGGAAACCGCACCTCCGCCTCGTCGAGCACGTGGAACAGGATCACGTCATGTCCCCGGTGCCGGAGCCGCAGGAGCGCGTCGCGGATCGGCGCCGGATCCGCCAGGAGATCGCTGAACACCATCACTAGCGACCGGTGCCGGAGCATGGCCGCCACCTGCACGAGGCTCCGGGCGATGTCGGTCTTCCCCGAGGGCTTCACCTTGGAGAGCACCGAGAGCACCTGGGCGATCTGCGACCGCCGCGAGCGGGCCGGCAGCGACGCGTGGAGCTTCTCGTCGAAGATCATCAGCCCGCAGGGATCCTGCTGGTGGACCATCAGCCAGCACAGCGCGGCGGCCAGCGAGATCGAGTAGTCGAGCTTCGACAGCTGCTGGCGATAGGTGTAGGCCATCGAGCCGCTGGCATCGACCACCAGGTAGCCGGTGATGTTGGTCTCGGCCTCGAACTTCTTGACGTAGTGCTTGTCGGTCTTGGCGTAGACCAGCCAGTCGATGTCCTTCGGGTCGTCGCCGGGGGCGTACTTGCGGTGCTCGCTGAACTCGACCGAAAAGCCCTGATAGGGGCTGGCATGAAGCCCTTGGAGGAAGCCCTTGACGATGAACTGCGCGCGCAGGTCCAGCCGCGCGATCTGCCGCACGACTTCCGGCTTCAGGTATTCCTCGACGGCGCGGGGCATGCCTCGTCACGGGCCGGGGCCCGCGTCCCTCGTCGGCTCACTTCACGAGCTTGGGAATCTCCGGCTCCGGCGTCTCGCGAACGAGCCGCTCGATGATCGACTCGCTCGTCAGCCCCTCGGCCTGGGCCTGGAAGTTGGTGGCGATCCGGTGTCGGAGCACGGGCACCGCGATCCGGCGGACGTCGTCGAGCGACACGCTGAACCGGCCATCCATCGCGGCCATCGCCTTGCCGCCCTGGATGAGAAACTGGCCCGCCCGCGGGCCGGCCCCCCAGTCCACCAGTTCGGCGACGTAGGGCGGAGCCTGCGGGTCCTTCGGCCGCGTGGCCCGCACGAGCCGGGCCACGTACTTCACGACGTACTCACTGACCGCCACGCTGCCGACGAGCTTCTGGATGTTGACGATCGCCCGGCCGGAGAGCACCTTGCGGACCTCCGGCTTCTCCGCCCGCGTGGTGGCCATGAGGATCTGCTCCTCCTCGGCGGCGGAGGGATAGCCGACCTTGATGTTGAACATGAAGCGGTCGAGCTGGGCCTCGGGCAGCGGGTAGGTGCCCTCCTGCTCGATCGGATTCTGCGTGGCGATCGTGAAGAACGGGTCGGGCAGCGTGTAGGTCTCCTGACCCACCGACACCTCCCGCTCCTGCATCGCCTGCAGCAGGGCGGCCTGCGTCTTCGGCGGGGTGCGATTGATCTCGTCGGCGAGAAGGATGTTGGTGAAGATCGGCCCCTCCACGAAGCGGAAGTGCCGGCGGCCGGTCTCGTCCTCCTCCAGCACGTTGGTGCCGGTGATGTCGGAGGGCATGAGGTCGGGCGTGAACTGCACCCGCTTGAAGCCCACGTCGAGGATTCTGGCGAGCGTGGCGACCATCAGCGTCTTGGCCAGGCCGGGCACGCCCTCCAGCAGGCAGTGGCCCCGGGTGAAGATCGCCGCGAACAGCTGCTCGATGACGTCGTCCTGGCCGACGATCACCTTCTGCAGCTCCTCCTGCATCAGCCGGCGGTGCTGCGCGAACTCCTGGAGCACGTCGTCGAGCGTCTTGGTGCGGGGTCCGGTGGACACGCTGCGATCCTTCCTGGAGAACGGGGCGAGAGCCTAGTTCGTTCAGTATCGACTTCCGCGGCCGCAGCGGCAATCGGCGGCACGCTTTCGAGCGGGCCATGGCGGCCCCGCGTGCCGCGGCGCCGTGGAACGTGATACGATTGGGAGGAGTGTGATCGCCCATGCCTCGCGCACGAGGTCGGCCGTGCGGCCCGCCCATCGCCAACCGTGGTTCGTCGTCGCCGCCGCGACCATTCTCCTGCTCACGGCCCCGGCCCGGGCGGCCGACGAGCCCCCGCTCACGCCGGGCCGGATCCAGCGGGCGATCGAGCGGGCCCGCGACTGGCTGATCCAGCAGCAACGTCCCGACGGTTCCTGGGCGGCGATGCGGGCGAGCAACACGAACGTGGGCGCCACGTCGCTGGTCGTGCTGGCCCTGGCCAACGCCGGCGTCGATGAGAACAACCTCAACATGCAGCGGGCGGTGCAGTGGCTCCGCGGTCAGACCGCCGACGACACCTACGCCGTCTCGCTGCAGACGATGGTCTTCGCCATGCTCTCGCCCGACGCCGACCGGGCCCTCATCGAGCGCAGCGCCGCCTGGCTCGAGGACGCCCAGGTGCGGCAGGGCCCGACCGCGGGCGCCTGGTCCTACGGTCAGCGGGATCGCGGGGGCGGGGGCGACAACTCCAACTCCCAGTTCGCCCTGTTGGCCCTGCACGAGGCGGCCCGCGTGGGCGTGCGGGTGAAGGAGCAGACCTGGGTCCGTGCCCAGCAGTACTGGGTGGCCTGCGCCAACGCCGACGGCTCCTGGGGCTACACGATCGGGAACACGGGTGGCTCGGGCAGCATGACCTGCGCCGGGATCTCGAGTGTGTGGATCACCGCCGAGCACATCGGCACGCCCGACGCCCGCGCCGCGCAGGACAGCGTCTCGTGCTGCGGAGGCGGCTCGACGCCGAAGGTGCTGGAGCGGGGCATCGACTGGCTGGGCCGGCGGTTCTCCGTCTTCGAGAACCCGGGCACCGGCGGCCAGACCTGGCTCTACTACTACCTCTACGGCCTGGAGCGGGTGGGCCGGTTCACCGCCCGACGGTACATCGGCGAGCACGACTGGTACCTGGAGGGGGCGAAGATGTTCGTCAACGTCCAGGACGGCCTCACGGGTCGGTTCGTGGCCCCGCGGATCGAGGATCCGGTCGTGGCCACGAGCTTCGCGCTGCTCTTTCTCGCCAAGGGCCGCCGCCCGGTGATCGTCGCCAAGAGCCGGCACGCCCCCGATACCGACTGGAACCGGCACGGCCACGACATCGCCCACCTCGTGGAGCACGTCGAGAAGCGGTGGCGCAAGGACTATCCCGCCGGCCTCTCCTGGCATGTCCTCCACACGCCGTCGGCCGGCCTCGAGGATCTGCTGCAGGCGCCCGTGTTCTGGCTCTCGGGCAAGGTGGCCTGCGATCTGGGGCCGGAGGCGGGACCGCGGCTGCGGCGCTATCTCGACGAGGGCGGCTTCATCTTCGCCGAGGCCTGCTGCCCGAAGAGCGGCGAGTTCGACCGCCGCTTCCGGCAACTCGTCGGCGAGATCTTTCCGGAGCCGGAGTACCGGCTGAACCTCCTGCCCCCCGAGCATCCGGCCTGGCACGCCGAGGAGATCGTGCCCCCGGACCTGCACCGGCCGCTGCTGGGCGTCGACTACGGCTGCCGCACCTGCCTGATCTATGCTCCGCCGACGGATGCCCGGCCCGGAGACCCCGCCATGCCCAGCCTCTCCTGCCTGTGGGAGCTCGGCGGCCCCGCGCGGCGGGCGTTGCCCGCGTCGATCCAGGCGGAAGTGGACGCGGCGTTGGCGATCGGCACGAACGTGCTCGCCTACGCCACGAATCGCGAACTGAAAAGGAAAGACGAGCTCTTCGCCGTGGCTCCGGCCGAACGCTCGGAGCCCGACCGCCGCGACCGCGGCCAGATCGCCATCGGCAAGCTCAAGCATGCGGGCATGTGCGACGCGGCACCGGCGGCGCTGGCCAACATCCTCCGTGCGGCGGCCCGCGAGCTCGGCGTCCGCGTGGACGACACGCCGAGCCAGATCGATCCCGGCGACGAACGGCTCTTCGACTACCACCTCGTGTTCATGCACGGGCGGCAGGGATTCGCCTTCGATGCCCCACGTCGCGCGCGGCTCACGACGTTCCTCCAGCGGGGCGGCACGCTGGTGGCCGACAGCGTCTGCGCAGCCGGCGGGTTCACGCAGGCCTTTCGGGCGGAGATCGCGGCCCTGCTCCCGGGCCACAAGCTCGAGGAGATTCCCGCCGCCGACCCGATCTTCACGGCGCAGGAGTACGGCGGCTATGACATCCGCGAAGTGACGCTCCGCGAGCCGGCCGGCGGTGATGGCCCGCTGGGCGTGCGGAAGCGGAAGATCGCCCCCAAGCTCGAGGGCGTGCGGATGGGGGACCGCTGGGCGGTGATCTTCTCGCCCTATGACCTGTCCTGCGCCCTGGAAAAGCAGAACTCCATGGAGTGCACGGGCTACGGCCGGGACGACGCCGAGAAGATCGCCCTCAACGTGCTGCTCTATTCCCTGCACCACTGACCGCCTCCAGCCCGCATGATCGGCACGATCGGCACGATCGGAGGGCCGGCGGCGTGACACGCAGAAAATCTTCGGCCGCGGCGTGACGCGGCTCCCACCGCCGGCAACTCATCCTCCGAGAGCCGCTCCCGGCGGAGGGTGCGGCCTGCGGAACTTTCTCTTTCCCTCGCGAAGGACTTCTTTCTATGGATCCCCAGATCATCAGCTGGATCGTGAGCCTCATCGCCGGCAGCGCCGGCGGCAACATCGTCGGCGCCCTGCTCAAGAATCGCAACCTCGGCCCGATGCTCAACACCGTTCTCGGCCTCGTGGGCGGCGGACTCGGCGGCAAGATCCTCCCGCTCCTCGTGCCGGCCATCGGTTCGCTCGTCGGCGGCGGCGACAACCTCGTCGGCACGGGCGGCCTGTCGGCGATCGTCGGCGCCCTGCTGCCCCTGATCGTCAGCTTTCTGCCGGCACGATGCCGAGGTCCACGAGCTGCGCCTTCGCGCGGTTGCTGGCGTCGAGCTCCACCGGCAGATTCACCAGCTGAAAGAAGACGGTGGCGGCGAACAAGGCGATTCCCAGCCAGGCGATCGGCTTGAGCGCGAAGCCGAGGCCGATCATGAACACCAAGAACCCGAATCCGCTGCCGATGTTGGCCACGCCGACGGCCGCGTTGCGGATCGTCATCAACGAATAGCCCTGGGCATCCTGGAGGGCGTGGCCGGCCTCGTGCGCGGCGATGCCCACCGCCGCCAACGAGCGGTCGCCATACACGTCCTGCGACAGCCGCAGGACCTTGGACCGCGGGTCGTAATGGTCGGTCAGATGGCCGGGCACGGCCTCGATCTCCACGTCGGTGGCGCCCGCCGAGTCGAGGATGTGCCGGGCCGCGGCAGCCCCCGTCAGGGGCATGTAGTACGGGTCGAAGTAGAAGAACGGCATCGGACTTCTTTCTCCTGGGTGGCGAGCTTCTGGCTGAACCGGGGGTATTGTAGGCAGGGTGCGGCCGTCGTCGGCTCCGGTTCGCGCCTCGCAGGCTGTTGGATGTTCTACGCACCCGCCCCGCTGATTGTTCCCCGCCCCTGGGGACCGCTCCTGGCGTTTGGATTGCTCGCGGCGGCCGGCTGCGGTGGGCCGACGGCGGCAGACCCCCCCGCCGGATCGGCCGGCGATCGCCCCTCCGCAGCGCTCTGCAGCCGGATCGAGGCGGCCCTCGCGCACGTTCGCGACACCCGCCTCCTCGATGCCGACGTGCAGGGGGCCTGGCAGGTGGTGCATGGCATCCTGGCCTTCGGCCCGGAACTGCCGCTGGCCCATGACGGCACCGTGTCACCCGCCCTCCAGCACCTGCTCGGCGGTGGCCGGCTCACCGGCTGGCTGTTACGGCCGGGCAAGCCGGGCGTGGTCGCCGTCGTCGAGGAGGGGAGCACGATGGGCCAGGGCCATCCTGACCAGTGGCTCGGCTACCTGTCGCAGTGCGGCGTCGACGCCGACGGCCCGGCCGGACTCCCGCTCGACACACCGCTCACGCTCGCCGGCCGCTCCTTCACGCTCGGTGACCTCCTCGCCCAGGCACAGCACGATATCCGCCCCGGCCAGGAGGCGACCTGGACGCTGATGGCCCTGGCCGCCTATCTCCCCACCGACGCCTCGTGGACGGCCGGCGACGGGTCGACGTGGAACGTCGAGCGGGTCGTCCGCATGGAGGCCGAGGCCGACATTTTCAGCGCGGCCTGCGGCGGCGCTCATCGGCTCTACGGCCTGGCTGCCGCGGTCGCCGCGCGCCGCAGGTCTGGCCTGCCGATCAGCCACGACAGCGGCTGGGCGCTGGCGGAGGCGGTGCTCGAGGATGCGATCGAGCGGGCCCGCATCTTCCAGCAGGCTGACGGCTGTTTTTCCATCCACTCCTTCGAACGGCCGGGCACCTCGCCCGACGTCTTCGCCCGCCTCGGCGCCACCGGCCACGTCTTCGAGGTGCTGGCGCTGGCGCTCGACGACGACCGGCTCGCGGAGCCCTGGATGACCCGCGCCGCCCAACGGCTGGTGACGCTTCTCGAACAGACCGCCGACGTCGATGTCGAGTGCGGCGGCCTGCCGCTCAGCCCACGCCCAGAGCCGTGATCAGCGATCGCACCGCGTCGACGAGCACGGGCAGGTCGCCGTGCCAGTCGATGACGACGCTCTCCTGCGTCCGCATGTTCTTGAACTGGGCCTTGCCGGCCGCGAACTCGTCACCGCCGAGGATCAGGGCCGCGGGAAACCCGCGCTTGGCGGCGAGCTTCAACTGCTGGCCGACCCGCTTCGCCTCGGGGAAAAACTCCACGGCCAGTCCCGCGGCCCGGAGGGCGGCAGCGATCCGCAGGTAGTCGTCACGGCGGTCGGCCTCGAAGTGGACGAGGAACACCTGGGCCGGCGTCTCCACCATCTCGAGGCGGCCGAGCTCCTCGAGCCCGGCCAGCAGCCGATCGATGCCCAGCGACGCCCCCACGCCGGGCAGCGGCTGCTTCGTGTAGAGCCCGGCCAGGTTGTCGTAGCGGCCGCCGGAGCAGATGCTGCCGAGGGCCGGCAGATCGTCGAGAAAACTCTCCAGCACGATGCCCGTGTAATAGTCGAGGCCGCGGGCGATCGACGGATCGACGGCGATGCGGCCAGCGGCCACGCCGGCCGCCGCGGCCCCGGCCGTGATGTCGCGCAGCGCCTGCACGCCCTGCCGGCCCGCCTCGACGGCGCCGCCGAGCGACTCCAGTCGGTCCAAGACCGCATCGACCGGCCCCGCGAGGCCGGCCATCTCCAGCAGAGCCGCCACCGCCTCCGGGGCGACGCCGTGTCCGGCGAGCTCGGCGGCCACCGCCTGCGGAGTCGCCTTGCCGAGCTTGTCGAGGCTCCGCAGCACGACCGGGCCCCGGTCGGCGAGCCCGAGCCGCGTCAACACGCCGGCCAGCACCCGCCGGTCGTTGAGACGGATCGTGAAGCCGCCGACCCCGATCGCCGCGAGCAGATCGTGCACCACGAGCACCATCTCCAGGTCGGCCACGGGGCTGGTGGTGCCGATCGTGTCGAAGTCGCACTGCATGAACTCGCGGTACCGGCCGCGCTGGGTGTTCTCCCCGCGCCACACGGTCGCCATGTGATACCGCTTGAAGGGCAGGCCCAGGTCGTGCACGTGCTGGGCGGCGAACCGCGCGAAGGGCACGGTGAGATCGAACCGCATGCCCACCTCCCGGCCGCCATGGTCGGTGAAGCGGTACATCTGCTTGTCGGTCTCCTCGCTTCCCTTGCCGGTGAGGATCTCGAGGTACTCGAGCGCCGGCGTGTCGATCGGGGCGAAGCCGTAGGACCGGTACACCCGCCGGGCGACGTCGAGGATTCGCTCGCGGGCCAGGGCCTGCGCCGGCAGGTGATCACGGAAGCCCTTCAGGGTGCGCGGTTCGATCACGAGGCTCTTCCCGTCAGATGATCTGGAGCAACGGGGGCTTCGGGCTGCGGATCGACTTGCGGCGGTTGCTCTTCTTGCGACCGTCCCCCACGTGCTCGCCGCCCGGGCCGAGCACCGCGTCCATGTACTCCTCGACCTGTTCACAGGTTTCGAAGTATTGGTCGTAGACCCAGTCGTCCTCGTACTCGCACTCTTTCGTCGTGTACTCGCGGCAGATCTGCGGCCGGGTGTCATAGATGCCGCAGCGGTGATCCGCGCCGAGGTGCTTGCAGACGGTGTGCACGCAGACGTACCAGTCGCCGTCCTCCGTGAACACGGTGGCCTGATCGTGGAGCAGGAACCAGCGGATGTACTCGAACTCCTCGCGGGTCGTCGGCTAGCGTGTTTGGGCGGCGGTTTCGGGCCGATATACTGCCGGCGGATCGCCGTCGTTCGAGGAAGGGAATCCCGCCGTGCCGAAACGCTGGCATATTCGCCCCCACGACCGCGCGGCGGTGGCACGGCTCGAGCGTGCCGCAGGCGTGCCGAGCATCGTCGCGGCGCTGCTCACGGCCCGCGGGATCACGGCCGCGGAGCAGGTGAAGTCGTTCCTCGCCGGCACCATGGCCGACCTCCGCGATCCGGAAGCGCTGCCCGGGATATCGACCGCGGCCGACCGCGTTCTGGCCGCCGCGCGGGCCGGCCGCAAGGTCGTGGTCTATGGCGACTACGACGCCGACGGCATGTGCGCCACCGCGATCCTGATGGGCTGCCTGGAGGCGATCGACGCCCAGGCGTCGTGGTACGTGCCCGACCGGCTGGAAGAGGGCTACGGCCTCAACTCTGGCGCGCTGGAGTCGCTCGCGGCGGGGGGCGCCAGCCTCGTGGTCACCGTCGACTGCGGGATCGCCAGCGTCGCCGAGGCGCGGCGGGCCCGCGAGTTGGGACTGGAACTGATCATCACCGATCACCACTCGTTCGGCGACACCCTCCCGGAGGCCGACGTGCTCGTCCATCCGCGGCTGCCGGGGACCGGCTACCCCTTTGGTGAGCTCTGCGGAGCGGGCGTGGCGTTCAAGCTGGCCTGGGCCATCGCGACGCGGGCCAGCGGTGCGAAGCAGGTGACGCCCCGGCTCCGGGAGATGCTCCTCCGCGGCATGGGGCTGGCGGCCCTCGGCACGGTGGCCGATGTCGTGCCCCTGCTCGACGAGAATCGCATCTATGTCAAGCACGGTCTCGAATGCCTGCGGCAGCGGGGCGGGCCCGGCCTGGCCCGGCTCATCGAACTGGCGGGCCTGCACGAGAAGTCGGCCCTCGAAGCCGAAGATATCGCCTTCCGGCTCGCGCCGCGGCTCAACGCGGCGGGGCGGCTCGGCCAGGCGGCCTGCGGCATCGAGTTGCTCACCACGGCCGACCCCGCGCGAGCCGCGCACCTCGCCACCTATCTCCACGAGCTCAATGCCCAACGCGAGACCGAGGAGCGGAGCATCCAACTGGCGGCGACGAAGCAGGCCCGCGAGCGGTTCGACCCCGAGGCCGACGCGGCGCTTGTGCTCGCCGACCGCGGCTGGCACGCCGGCGTGATCGGCATCGTGGCCGGCCGGCTCGCCGAGAAGTTCCACCGGCCCGTGGTGATGATCGCCCAGGATTCCCATCAGGGCCGGCCGGGGATCGGGAGCGTGCGCAGCGTGCCGGGCTTCGACGTCCACGAGGCGCTCCTGGCCTGCCGCGGGCACCTCGTCACCTGCGGTGGTCATGCCGCGGCGGCGGGGCTGCGGATCGAGGACGACCGGATCGAGGAGTTCCGCGCGGCCTTCCGGGCGGCGGTCGACCGACGGCTGCCCGAGGACCTGCGGCGGGCCCAGGTGACGCTCGACGGCGAGACGACGCTCGGCGGCCTCACGCTCGACGCCGTGGAGCAGTTGGAGCGGCTCGCGCCCTTCGGCCAGGCCAACCGCCGGCCCGTGCTCTGCGCCTCCGCCGTGACGCTCGCCGAGCCGCCGCGCGTGATCGGCGCCGGCGGCAAGCACCTGGCGCTGCAGTTCCGGCAGCACGGCGCGAAGGTCCGTGGGGTCGCCTTCGGTGCCGCGGAGTGGCTGCCACACCTGCCGGCGCCTGGCCAGCCCTTCCATGTGGCCTTCAAGCCGAAGATCAACGAGTTTCGCGGACGACGGACGGCGGAGATGGAGGTCATCGACTGGCGTCCCGACGGCATCGACGTCGGCCTCGATCTGCCGGAGCCTGTCGCCGCCACGTCATGCCCGGCCGCCACCTGACCCCAGGAGCCAGTTCCGTGCGTCACATTCTCTCCCTCCCCTGCCTCGTTTCGCTCCTCCTCGCTCCGGCCGCCTGGGCCGACGACTGGCCGCAATGGATGGGGCCGCGGCGGGACGGGATCTGGCGCGAGGCCGGCCTGACCGCCACCCTGCCTGCCGCCGGCCTGCCGGTGAAGTGGCGGGTGGAGGTGAAGGGGGGCTACGCCGGTCCGGCCGTCGCCGGTGGCCGCCTGTACCTCATGGACTACGACCGCCGCGCCGGCGACCTGGCCAACGCCCCAAACGACCGCACGCTGCTCATGGGCAACGAGCGGATCCTGTGCCTCGATGTGGCGACCGGCAAGCTCTTGTGGAAGCATGAGTACGACTGCCCGTACTCGATCTCCTACGCCGCCGGGCCGCGGTGCACGCCGACGGTGGCCGACGGCCGGGTGTACGCGATCGGCGCCGAGGGGCATCTCACCTGCCTCGATGCGGTCTCGGGCCGCGTGCTGTGGACGAGGAATTTCCAGCAGGACTTCGCCGCCCCGGTGCCGATCTGGGGCTTCTGCGGGCATCCGCTCGTGGAGGGCGATCTGCTCGTCTGCCTGGTCGGTGGACCAGGCAGCGTGGCCGTGGCCTTCGACAAGATCACGGGGGCGGAACGGTGGCGGGCGCTGACGGCCAGTGAGAGCGGTTACTGTCCGCCCACGATGATCGAGGCTGCCGGCCGCCGGCAGCTCGTGATCTGGGACGCCGACAACCTCAACGCCCTCGACGTGGCCACGGGCAAGGTGCTCTGGTCGCGGCCGCTCAAGCCGATGTATGGCATGTCGATCATGGCCCCGCAGGTGGCCGACACGCAGGCCGGCCGCGTGCTCTTCGCCAGCGGCATCGGCCGCATGGCGGCGCTCTTCCGGCTCGGTGCCGACGCTCCCGGCGCGGAGGTCGTGTGGCGAGGAGCGCCGAAGTCAGCCGTCTACTGCGCCAACAGCACGCCCTTCATCGCCGGGGAGGTGCTCTACGGCTGCGACTGCGAAACGGGCATGCTGACTGCCGTCGCCCTTGCCGACGGCCGGCGGCTGTGGGAGACCGCCGCCCCCACGACGGGCGACCGCCGCGGCAAGCACGGCACCGCGTTCCTCGTGCGGCAGGCCACGGTCGTCGCGGGCGACCCGCCGGGCACGACCCGCACCTGGCTGTTCAGCGAAACGGGCGACCTGATCCTCGCCCGCCTGTCACCGGAAAATTACGAGGAACTGGCTCGCATGCATGTGCTCGACCCGACGAACGAGTGCTTCGGTCGGGAGGTCGTGTGGAGCCATCCGGCGTTCGCCGGTCGCTGCATCTTCGTGCGGAACGACCGCGAACTCGCGTGCGTGAACGCGGCGGAGTGACCGGTCCGTCCGGCAGTCGGCCGCGGCCATTTCCGCCGGCCGGACGGCTGGAACACGGCGACATTGTCCCGCGGCACTGATCCGTGTAATCTCTTGGCATCTCTCCCGTGTGCGGTGATCTGTCGCACCATTCGGGGCGTAGCTCAGCCTGGCTAGAGCGCTACGTTCGGGACGTAGAGGTCGCTGGTTCGAATCCAGTCGCCCCGACTCACCTTGGATAACCGTCTTGCCTCTCGCGGTTGGCGAGGGGTTTCTGAACCGACCGGCGAGTCCGCTGTGCCGCCCCGTAGTCCTCCCCCGCGAATACGGCGCAGCAGTCCTACACATCGCCGCCAGCGCGAATAACGGCACACACCCGCTCAACCAGTTCAGCCAGCTTGGACGGCGTGAGCGTGCCGGCCGACCGCAAGATGACCGCCTTGTGAACGGTGACGAGTCGGTGGGGAAGAGCAACGCTCGGCCGATCGATGCCACCGCGTAGAAAATCATCCGTGCCGATGGCGACCGCGGTCGGGTGGGATTCTGATCGACTCGTTATTTGGCAAATCAGCAGGTCGCCCCGTGCGAACGTCGCGAGCACGACGGCGGGCCGACGCTTGCTCGACTGAAGATCGGTG
>JAJTED010000082.1 GCA_021300535.1 Planctomycetaceae bacterium
GGTGTTCACCGCCAACGCCTTGGCCCCGTCGAGCGTCGTCGCGAACGTGACGGCGCCCGCGTTGTTCGCCGTCAGCGTCGCATCGTTGCCGAGCGTGACGGCATCGTTGAAGACTTGCCCGGCCGAGCCGCTCGTTGTGATCGAACCGCCGTTGATCGCCGTCGTGCCCCCCGCGCCGGTCGTGAGGCTCACAAGCGGCGTCGTCGTGCCCACGGCCCCGCCGAAGGTCGTCAGGCCCTGCGTGTTCGCCGCCAGCGTCTTGGCCCCGTCGAGCGTCGTCACGAACGAGACCGCACCCGCGTTGGAGGCCGTCAGGGCCGCGTCGTTGCCGAGCGTGACAGCGTCGTTGAAGACCTGGCCGGCAGAGCCGCTCGTCGTGATCGAGCCGCCGTCGAGCGCCGTCGTGCCCCCCGCGTCGGTCGTGAGGCTCACCAGCGGCGCCGTGCCGCCGACCGCTCCGCCGAAGGTCGTGACGCCCTGCGTGTTCAGCGTCGCGCTGAAGCCGCCGTCGAGCGTGCTCACGAACGTGATCGCGCCGGCCGCCTGGGCCGTGAACACGGTGTTGGCCCCGAGCAGCACCGGGTCGTTGTAGACCTGGCTCGTCGGGCTGCCGGTCGTGACCGCCCCGCCGTCGACGAGCGTGCGGCCGGCGGCATCGGTCTCGACATGGGCCAGCGGCGTGGTGCCGCCGACCGCGGCCGCGAAGGTCGTGTCACCCGCGGCGTTCACGACGAGGCGGGCGGCCCCATCGACCGTGCCGGCGAACAGGGCGGCGCCGGCTCCGGTCGATACGGTCGTGTCGGCGGTGAGCGCGACGGCGGAGTTCGGGCTCGTGCGGCCGAAGGTGGCCGCCGCGTTCGTCGTGCGGATCGTGCCGGCGAGACTCGTGCCGGAGGCCGTGGCCGTGGAGACGCCGCCCAGAAAATGGAGGTCGTCGGTCGCCTGGTCGCCGAGCGTGACCATGCCCAGGTTGCCGAAGGCGACGGGGTCGGTGATCGATACGGTCGAGCCGGTGACCGCGACGTGGTAGGCCGACGCCTGGGTCGGGGCCGCAACGAGCCCGCCGAGCGACACGTCGCCCTGGAACCGCACGGTCGAGCCGTTCCCCGCCCTGACCGTCACCGCGCCCGCGCTCGTGACCGCACCGGAGTAGGTCTGGTCGCCCGTCGTGCGGATCGTGGAGCCGGCCGCCAGCGCCGACGCGCCCGACACCGCGAGGTTCTCGAGCGCGGTGACGGCCCCAACCGAGCCGGCCGTCGACAGGTTGCCCGTGATCGCGAGCCCCTGCTGACCGGCCGCATTGCCCTCCACCGTCGAGAGGAACCAGGCCGTGCCGATCGCGGCCCCCTCCGCCACGTCGATCGCGATGTCGGCGGCGAGCGTCGCGGCGTGGTTGAACACCGCGTCGCCGCCGGCGGTCGTGATCGCGTCGGTGAGCGTCAGGCCCGCCGGAGCGGAGAGCTCGATCGCCGTGCCGCTCGCCTGCGAGGCGACGAGCCGACCGACGTTGAGCTGTCCCGCATCGGCCACGTTGAAGCTGCCGGTGTCGGCCGTCAGCGTCCCGATCGTGTTGCCGGCGGTGAGCACCCAGCGGCCTCCCGTCCCCTGCAGCTCGAGGCGGCCCGCGTCGATCGCATAGGCCTGGGTGACCAAGCCGCTCGAGATCAACCGGGCGGTGGCCGTGCCCACCTGCATGCCGATCACGCCGGCGATGCTGCCGATCTCGAAGCCCGAATCCTCGCGGATCGCAACGTCGTCGTCGCTCGTTCTCACGGCCAGCAGGTCGAAGGCGTTGCTCGGGCTGAGGAGCGACACCGCACCCTGGCTGTCGATGCGGAGGTGCGGCGTGACGAGCGGGGCGACCGCCGTCTGGCTCATGGGGCCGCCGCTGGTCAGGTTGACGGTCTGGGCCGACGACACGGGGGCGGCCAGCACGATCGCCCCGGCGGCGTGCATGGAGACCGTCGCCGAGCGATCCGTCGCCGTCTCGTTGATTGCGGCGTTCACCGTCACGTCGCCCGTGCGGGCCCGGAGCAGGAGCTCGCCCGTCGGGATCGCGGCGTCGAGCTTCTGGGCCACGGTCACGCTGCCGCCGACGATCGTGGTGGAGTTCGCCAGCCACGAGTTCCTGCTGCCCTGCTGGGTGCCGATCGAGCCGATCGTGACGGCACCGGTGCCCGCGGCCGCGTCGCCGATTACCACCCGCGCCCAGCCCCGGGCGACCGCCGCAAGGTCGGTGTCGGAGATGTCGAGCGTGTCACGGCTGCTGCCCGTCGGCGTGCCGACGCGGATCGGCCGGGCGGCCGTGTGGGGCCGCACGACCAGCGTGCCGGTGGCCGGGCCCGTGACCGACGCCGTGCCGCCGCGGAACTCGACCTCGTTCGACGTGATCGTGACGTCGCCCGCGGCGGCCAGGCCCCCCAGGAACTCGACCAGCGTGGTCGAGGCGATCGTGAGGTCGTCGGCCGCCGTCACGAGCTCCGTGAACCGGGTCGTGCCCGTGATGCCGACGAACGTGATCGTGCCGCCGACGGCGAGCGGGCCGCCGAAGGTGACGCCCGTCGCATTCCTGATCACGAGATCGCCGCCGACGGTGACGCCGGAGCCGAAGGCCACGATGCCGGAGGCGTCGATCACGAGATCGCCCGCCACATGCACCACCCCGCCGATCGTGACCGCGCCGGCCGTGATCGCGAGGTCGCCCGTCAGGCCCACCGACTGCTCGAACACGACGGTGGCGCCGGCGGCGCTCGTCACGGTGAGGTCATCGAGCTTCCAGCGGCTGCCGATCGCGCCCGTGACCAGCACGTTGGTGCGGGCCTCCAGCAGCAGGTCTTCATCGTCGCCGACGTCGTCGCCGTTCGGGTCACCATCGATCATGCCCTTGCCGGTGCCGAAGACCACGATCGAGCCGGTCGTGGCCGTGGCCGTGCCGGAGACGCCCATGTGCACGATCACGTTGTCGTCGATCGAGATCGAGGTGCCGGAGACCGTGGCGGCCGCCGAGTCGAAGTGGAAGGTGTTGCCCGAGCCGACGATCGAGACCGAGCCGGTCGAGACGAGCGAGTTCATGTCGATCGTGCCGCCGGCCCGCGGGGCGCGGAGCACGAGGCCGTCGCGGAACGAGCCCTCGGGCGAGTGGAACAGGTGCTCGCCCTCGATCCGCCCGATCGTGACGGTCTCGAACGAGTCGTTGAACTGGTCGATCTCGTCGGCGTCGAGCGTGAAGTCGTAGGGCGCCGCCACCTCGATCCGCGGCGTGACCGTGTAGTTGGTGCCGGCCTGGAGGATCTCGAAGTGGCTGACGGCCAAGCGGCCGCTGACGGGGTCGGGGTTGGCGGTGTCGAGGACGGCCCGCACGCGGGCCTGCTGGCCCGGCAGGGCCACGTCCACGCGGGGCGCGGTCACGTAGCCCGAGCCGCCGCTCGTGACGGTGAAGCCGATGATCGAGCCGTCGTCGCCGACGACCGCCTCGACCACGGCCGGGTTGGCCGGGGTGACACCGCCGATGCCGCCGCCGATCAGCTTCACGACCGGAGCCGTCGTGTAGTTGGTGCCGCCGAACACGACCTCGACGAACTGCACGGCGCCGGCGCGGGCGGTCGCCGTGCCGAAGGCCCGCTCGCCGGGCGGGGCCACGACGACCGTCGGAGCCGTGAGGTAGCCGCGGCCGCCCCAGACGTTCTGGAAGGCGGAGATGCCGCCGTCGGTCATGACCGCCTCGACGCGGGCCCGGGTGCCGGAGAGGCCGATCTCGGCATCGACCTTCACCGGCTGGAGGATGATCTCGCGACCGGTCGAGGCGAGCAGCCCGTCGTTGAGCGGCACGTTGACCTCGATGTCGTCGGCCGTGAGCTTCACGCTCGCGTCGCCGACGCGGATCTGGCCCCCTTCGTAGACGATGTCGCCGTTGGCGTCGCGCTCGTAGATCGGAATCGTCTTGGCGTCGTCCTGCCAGAGGAGCCGGCCCTGTCCGTCCACCCGCTGCACGGGAGCCCCGAGTTCGAGGGCCCCGCCGAAGGTCGTGATCGCGACGTTGCCGCCACTGGTGATGATGCCGTCCACCGCCTCGTCGCGGCCGATCCGCAGCCCGTCCTTCTCGAGCAGCGAGATGCTGCCGCCGGCCTGGAGCGTCTGGGCGACGAAGGTCTCGACGTCGCTCTTGAGCGGCTTGGAGGGATCGCCGATCTGGATACCGGCCACGGTCACGAGGCGGCCGCCGGCCGCCTGGATGTGGGCGCGGTTAAGCGGCGTGCCGTCGGCCGTGAGGGCCGGCTGGGCGACGTCGAAATCGACGACCCGGCCGAAGCCGTTGGGCCGGATGGTCACCCGCGGGGCCTGGCCGTAACCTTCGCCCGGATAGGTGATCCGCAGGCCTTCGATCGTGCCGTCGGAGGCCACGATCGCCACGGCCGTGGCCAGCCCCTCGATGTCGACGCTCGGCGGCAGGTCGAAGGAGTAGCCGCTGCCGCCGCTCACCTTCGTGAACCCGACCACGCGGCCGTCGTCGTCGAGGATCGCCGTGAACTCCGCACCGGTGCCGACCGAGATGCCGGGATGGGCGGTGGCATTCAGGAGGTCGTCGATGGCCACCGTCGAGCGGTAGCGGAAGTCGCCGTCGAGCCAGTCGATCGTGCGGGCGCCGCGGGGCACGCCCAGCCGCGTGTCGAACGGGAAGAAGACCTCGCCCGCCGTCACCACCGAGCCCTTGTCGGCGTAGAGCAACACGCGGCCCCGGCCGTCGCCGTAGCCGACGCCCGAGCCCGGGTTCGTGCTCGTGATCATCGCATCCACCTGGATGCTCGCCGCCGGGGCGATCACCACCTGCGGCCGCGGCGACTGGTAGTAGCCGGAGCCACCGCCGAGGACCGTGATCCCCGTGATCTGTCCGTTGGCGACCGTGGCCTGCGCCCGGGCGCCGCTGCCACCGCCGTCGACGAACGTGACGCTCGGAGCGAACCAGTAGTGGTTGCCGGGGTTGGTGAGGGTGACGCCCGAGATCGCTGCGGACGTGATCGTGGCGTCGGCCTTCGCCCACGAGGTGGCGTAGTTGTCGAGGTTGTTGCCCGTGGAGCGAATCGTGACGTCGCCGTTGTTCACGGCGTCGATCGAATGCCGCACCTGGAAGCCGTTGTCGGTCGTCAGCGACACGGTGTCGGCGACGATCCGCGCGTTCTGCTCCAGCCGGTGGGCGTTGACCGTGAAGGTGTCGAACAGGTCGATGCCTTGGGCGAGCGTGAGCACGCCCTGGGGCAGGTTGACCGTCACGCTGTCGATCTCGCTGGCGTCGAACTGCTCGGGGCGGATCGCGCCCACGTCGGTCCAGCCGACGAACTTGAAGGCCTTGCCGCCGGTGGCGATCCGGTAGTCGCCCGCCGAGCCGTTGCCGCCGCGGTCGAGCGTGGCGGTGAGGGCCGTGGAGTTGAACACGAGCCTGTCGGAGGTGCTCGCCGGGTTGACGAGGAACACCTGCGGGTCGGTGTAGCCGCGGCCCTCGCGGGTGACGATGATCCGAGTGACGCGGCCCTGCTCGTCGAGGCTGGCGACCGCCCGGGCCCCGGAGCCCGTCGGATCGACGATCACCACGTCGGGGGCCACGGTGTAGCCCAGGCCGGGATCGTCCACCTCGATCTCGCAGATGTGGCCGCAGTCGTCGGCGGAGAGCGTGACGTCGCCGGCGGCGGCCGCCTGGAGCGGGGGCAGAATGTCGTCGATCGTGATCCCGTCGGCCGCGACGCCCGAAACCGTGTCGGCGATGATCTCGTAGAGATCGTCGCCCAGGCCGCCGCGGAGGACGAGCCCGCGGCCGCCGTTGGCCAGCCGGGTGGTGGGATTGGTGACCGTGAACCGGTCCCGCTGCTGCGAGCCGCGGATTTCCGTGGCCGCCGCGAGGTTGAACGCGACGACGTTGCCCGCCCCGGCCGCGACCGAACTGCCATCGCCCCCGAGCAGGCCCGTCACGCCCGAGGAAGACTCGGTGAAGTCGAGCAGGTTGACGAGGGCCGCGGCCGACAAAAACAGCTCGTCGGTGCCGTACTGCCTGTCGAAGACGAGCGTGGACGTGCTGCCCGCCCCGGTCGTGATGTCGTCGGCGCCACCGCCGCCGTTGACCGAGACCGTGCCCGTGCCGGCCTCGATCTCGTCGTCGCCCAGGCCGCCCAGGATCCGGAACCGGCCGCCACCCGCGACCTCGATCCTGTCGTTGCCCGCCCCGCCGTCGAGGATGCTGAGGTGCGTCTCTGATCCCGAACCGACGAGCACCGTGTCGTCACCAGCGCCGCCGACGAACTCGATCGGGAGGCCGTGGAGGCCGCTGGCGTCGAGCGAGTCGTCGCCGATGCCGCCGTCGAAGAGCACCCGACTGATGCCGGTGTAAGTCTCCTCGCGGGTCGTGGAGTAGTTGAGGTACTGCACCTTGACCGTGCCGGGATTGCTCGGATCGTTCCAGATCTTGAACCGCTCGGGGCCGTCCTTCGTCTTGAGCGGATCCTGGTTGCTGACACGCTTGGGGGCGTTGGTGCCGGCGTGCAGGAGGAGCGTGTTGGGCCGCTGGTTGCCGTCGCGGTCGAGCGAGGTGACCTTGCTGGCATACGCCGGCGGACCGTCGCTCCCCTCGAAGACCAGCGTGAAGAGCGTCATCCGGGCGAACGTCTTGCCGCCCCGGGCCAGGGTGATCGTGTAGGTCTTCCAGGGCGTCCAGACCCGCAGGCCCACCCAGTAGTAGTAGCGGGCGTAGACCTCGCCCCGCATCGTGATGTCGACGATGTCGAGCGGGTTGCCCGTGTAGCTGATGAGCTCGACGATCTCCGTGAACCGCAGCTTGCCGTCGTTGTTGGGGTCGTTGAGGTTGACCGTGGCCGTGAGCGTGAAGCCCCCCTCGATGCCGGCCCGGGCGAGGACCACGTCCACGCCGCCGTAGAGGGCAATCGTGGCCTCGACCTGGAGCTCGTCCACGTCGGCCCCCGAGCCGTCGGCCTTGGCCCGGTCGGAGATGTAGAAGCCGTGAAACAGATCCTCGATGTCGCCGGAATCGAGGAACATCCGCACGCCGTAGGTGTCGTAGCCGAAGTGCATCTGGGCCTTGACGTCGACCTGGAACCGCAGGCCCACTTCGAGCACGAAGATCTTGATCAGCGGGAACGAGGCCCCGACGCTGAGATCGACCTCCGGCAGCGAGTAGGTGACGAGCACCGCGTCGCGGCCCATCAGCAGCTTGAAGACGTTGATCGGATCCTG
This sequence comes from Planctomycetaceae bacterium, assembly GCA_021300535.1. GTDB lineage: Bacteria > Planctomycetota > Planctomycetia > Pirellulales > UBA1268 > QWPN01. The sequence continues at coordinate 7,237 of JAJTED010000082.1, forward strand.
GAGGATCGGGACGCGGAAGCCGCCCCGCTTGTTCCCCGGGACGCCCGGCTGCTTGTAGTTCGGGTTGTCGGCGTTCTGGGCCTCGAGCTTGGTGAGGGCCCGCTCGGCGGCCGCCACGTTGGCCGGGTTCTCGGCCGGGTTGGAGTCGAAGTCGCCGGCCTCGATGCCGAGGGCTTCGTTGTCGTAGAGCATCTCGCCGTAGGCGTAGCGGCCGCCCTGCTCCGTCTTGGGCAGCCAGAACCGGCCCAAGGGCAGCTGAAGGCTGACGCCGTCGGGCACGGAGTTGACCACGCCGACGAGTTCGCGGACGGCGATGATCGCGTCGATCAACGTGGCCGCCGCCTTGCCCTTGGGGCCGCCGAACGTGGCGAGCAGGTCGGCGAGTTCGACCTTGCGGCCGGCGATGTCGGAAAGCACCGGGATCCGGGTCTGGAGCGCGTCGAGCACCGGATCGAGCGGCTCGAAGGCCTCGTCGAGCTCGCTCACGATCGGCTTGAGGACGTCGGTCAGAAAGCTGCCGACGTCGAGCTTGATGTTGCTCAGGCCCACTTCCGGCAGGAGGTCGAGCTGGGTCGACCCGAGCTGCGGGTTGATGCCGCCACCGACGGCGATGACGCCGCTGCCCGGAGGCGTGCCGCCCGGCAGGGGCTGACGGGCATCGGTGGTCCAGTCGAGGTTGAGATCGGCCAGGATCCGCGGGATCGCGGCGCTGTCGGCGATCGAAAGATCGAGCTCCAGGTTGACCACGGCCCGCGCCACCAGGTTGACCTGCATCAGGGCCGAGCCGCCGGCCCGCAGTTCGTCGAGGGTGATGCGGTTCGCCGACGGGTCTTCCTTCATCCGCCGCAGCGGCTCCCAATCGTCCACCGTCGGCACGGGGGCATCGGGCGGCCGCGGCCCGGTGGGGGGCTGGATGATCCACCAGTCGGGATCAGTGTGCTCGGCGGCGCCGTCGTCGTCGGCGAGGAAGCCGAAGGAGATCTCCCCGATGAGCGTCGTGGCCTGTTCGTCTTCAAGGTCGATGACGCCGTTCTCGTTGACGTCGCGGATCGCGTCGCCCCGGGCCAGGATCAGCGCCTCAGAAAGCGCCTTGGAGTCGGCGATCGTGGTGCCCTGCGGAATCGTGAGCAGCCAGGCGACACCGTCGATCGTGATCGGCACGACCAGATCTTCCGCCAGCGGGCCCGCGAAGGCGTCGAGCGGGATCAGGATCGGATCGACACCCACCACCGGCGTGCCGACGATGAACCCGTCGTCATCTTCTTCCGTGGTCGCGACGTCGAGCACCTGGATCTCGTAGAACTCGCGGACGGGCGTGGGGCGGGCGCTGCCCGGCGGGTAGATGAGCTTGCCGGTGCGGTCGGCGAGGCCATAGCCGCTGATCGTGTCGGCGACCTCCGCGCGATTGAAGATCGCCAGGGCGCTCGGGTCGAGCACATTGACGCTGATCGAGCCCGAGAAGAGGGTGGGCAGCTCGTTGTTGCGGTTGACGCCCGTGGTGGCATGATCACGGGCACCGGCATCGACCTGGGGGACGACCGCGCTGACGGTGGGTCCCCAGCGGTAGAGGCTGTCGTAAGGGGTGACGCCGCGGAGGCCGAGCCGCACCTTGTCGGTGGCCTGGAGCGTGAGGAAGAACAGGTCGCCACGGATCGTGGCCGGGGCCACGGCCGTCACCTCGAGCATCCGGTCCACGAAGCCGTCGTCGTCGCCGACCGGCGTGAGCCGGCCCCATTGGTCGAACGTGGCCGGCACCCAGTCACCGGCGTCCTCGACGGCCACGACCCACCAGATCGGCTCGTCGTCGGCTTCGTCGGGCCGGTCGCCGCAGCCGCAGTCCTCCTCGCCATCGGTGGAGGCCCCCGGAAGCGGCACGTCGGCCGTCACATCCTCGCCATCGCGGTTGACCGCCAGGGCCCGCATCGGGCTGTTCGTGCCCGGGGCGTTGACGACGTTGCCGGCGCCGTCCACGACGACCCAGGCACCGCTCTGGTAGTCCACCGTGTAGTCGCGCGACGCGGTGTCGAGGAAGGCGTCGAACCGGAGCTGGGCCTCGTTGGCGGTCGCATCGACGACCGTGTAGAAGCCGTCGTCGAGATTGAAGCCGAAGCCGATGGAGATGTCCCAGCCCAGCTGGAACCGCAGGCCGCCGTCGAGCGACAGCTCGAAGAGCGGCGCGAGCGCGTCGAAGGAGAAGTCGAGGTCCAGGCCGGTGTCGAGGATCTGCTGCCCGAGCCGCATCCGGAACTCGACGCCATGGGCGCCGTAGACGTTGCCGTCGATGACGTCGCCGGAGCGATCCACGAAGGCGAGCGTCACGGCGTCGACGGAGGCCGCCTCGACCATCCCGGACACGGTGCGGTCGCCATTGTCCTCGAGCAGGATGCCCAGGCCGTCGGGTCCCAGGAACTCGAAGATCGTGTCGCGGGTGACCTCGAAGATCGACTCACCGGCCCCGCGCATCTCGGCCTTCATCTCGCGGAGCCAGCTCCGGCGCCAGCTGAAAACGTCGCTGGCCGCAGTGCCCAGGGCGTCGCTGACGATCGGCAGAGGGATCTCCGAAAGGCTGCTGAGGGCCGTCTCGATCGTGCCCAGGTAGACGTCGATCCCGTCGAGAAAGAGGGCGGGATCGCGGAGCAGGTCGATGAGCGTGGGCGTGTCGCCCTCGGCGGCGGCCGCCAGATCGGGCACGTTCACGCTCAGCACGTCGGCGACCGCCGCGCGGGCGTCGTCAAGCTCGGCCCGCCAGGCCGCCAGATTCTTCCCGTCCACCGTGCCGAGCGAGGGCGTCTTGACCAGGCTGGCGATGGCGTCGGCCGCGGCCACGAGGGAGTCGCTCCCCTCCACGAAGCCGCCGAGGTCGCTGATCGAGAGCGTGACCCGCGGGTCGGGCGTGTTGGGCAGCGGGATGAACTCGGTGGGGGCGAAGAGGGGCAGCGAGACGTCGAGCACGCCGCTGAAGGCGGCGGCGTAGTTGGCGGCGTCGAGAGCGTCGAGTTCCGCGGCCTGAGGCGCGATGTAGAAGACCGCGTCGGGACCCCCGTCGGTGAGGGTGACGCGGACCGCGGCATTGCCGGCCACCTGCTCCTCGCCGCCGACCGTGATCACCTCGCCGCCGACCGTGATCACCTCGCCGCCGATCGTGGCGGTGCCCCCGCGGATGAAGAGGCCGAAGGCGCCGACGCCGGCGGTGAAGGCGATGCCCTCCCCCTCGACCCGGAGCGTGATCTCGAACGACGTGCCGTTGTCGAGGTCGTAGTCCTCGCTCCCGTCGTGGCCGTAGAGAAAGGTCCGCGGGCTCGTGGGATCGGTGAGATCGATGCCCACGGAGAGCACGCTGGTGCCACCGAGGACGATGTCGAGCGGGCTTGATCCGCCGCCGTCGCTCAGGATGCCGAGACCCTCGGGCATCCGGCGGCCGAGCAGGGCGAAGAACGGCTCGAGGTCGAGGTTCAGGTTGCGGGAGATCGCCGTGCCAGTGTCGTAGGCGACGTCGATCCGGTAGGCCGAACGGGAGTCGTCGAAGGCCACGCGCACCATGTCGGCGGTGATGCCCAGGGCCCGCGAGATCGCCGGAGCGAGCCCGGTGGGCCCGGTGACGTTCGCCGTCCGCAGGGTGTCGATCCGCCGGGCCAGGCCGGTGTCGAGTCTGATCAGCTCGCCGAGCGGCTGGTTGAGCAGCGGCAGCTCCGTGACGGCCAGCGCCGCCACGTCGGTTCGTAGCGTGTCGTAGACACCGAGCGCCTCGGCCAGCGCGTCGGCCACCGTGGCCACGCCGAACGAGCCCTGCAGGCCCAGTTCGCCGAACGCGTTGACGTTCGGCAGGAGCTGCGTGACGCCGTAGTCGGGATTCGCCGCCGGCACCTGGGCAAAGACCTGGAGCCGGTCGCCCATGGCCTTGATCACGAACGCGTTCGAGAGGTCGCCGGCCGCGGCGGCGGCCGTGTCGCCCCGCCGGCGGATCGTCGCGCCGCCGGTGCCGGCGACGCCGGCGAGCGAGGCGTTGAAATCGGCCACGAGATCGGCGAAGTTCGCGTTGCCGACCGCCTGCGCGGGCATGACCTTGACGGTGTAGGTCGCCGAGTTGGCGATGAACACGATCGTCGCGTCGGCCGTGAGCGTGAAGCCGTCGTCGGCGACGCTCTGGAAGGGCACCGGGATCGGAATGCCGAGCGCCTGGTCCACGACGGTGGTGATGTCGGTGAGATCGGGCACGCTGATCGCGATCGTGGCACCGGCATCGATCGCGGCACTCGCCGAGAGGTTCGCGAGCGTGATCCCGGCCGACGCCGCGCCGGTGCCGTCGGACTTCGTGAGCGTGCGGGAGAACGAGCCCGTGAGGTCGGTGATCGCGACGGCCGGAGCGACGGCATTTGGTACGGAAATGGCGATCTTCGCATCGATCTCGCCGCTCGAGCCGGCGAAGGCGATCGTGTTGAAGCCGAGCATCGTCGAACCGGAGAGGCTCGGGAGCGTGGTGTCGAGCGTGCCGGTGGCGAAAGGCTGGCCATTCGAGTGCTGCGTGATGGCGGCGGTCACGCCCGCGGCCCGGGCCACGATCTCGCTCGTCGCGGCCGAGCCGCCGTCGGAGAAGCCGAGGGCCGTGACGGCAGCATTTGAGCGGGCGGCCGTGAGCCGGACCGTGGCCGGCCAGGCCTCCGCGGGGGGATCGACCGAGGCGAGGAGCACCTCGACGGTGCTGTCGGTCTTGGACCGGGTGGTGAAGAAGACGCGGTCGAAGAGCGATTCGCCCGCTCCGGTGGAGAGAACCGCGTTCGCGAGGGCCGCGTTGAGCTGACCGATCCGGCTCTGGAGGGTGTCCGCTGCGGCCGTATCGGCGGCGGCAACCGTGACCGTCCACCTGCGGCCGGCGTAGGTGAACGAGACGTCGAGGTCGGCGGCGAGGGTGCCCGTGAGCGTCGCCGGGGCGATCGTCACGGCCGCGTTGTCATTGGCCCGCGACGCGGTTACCAGCTCGATCCGACCCGAGAACTGGCCGTAGCGGGCCACGAGCCGGTCGGTGGGACTCGACGGGCCGATGCCGAACTTGACGCCGAAGTTGAGTCCGTAGGTCGTGGGCAGGGAGACGGTCGAGTTGTCGGCGAAGGCCACGGCGCCCAGAGGCGACGTCTTGAAAGAAACATCGGCCGCACGCGTCGCGGTGCCGGAGCCCGTGGCCGCGAACTGCATCGTCACGAAGCCGGGAGTCGATCCATTCGGGGCGGTGTAGACCGGCGTGATCGTGATGCCCGGAAAGAGCGTCGTGCTCGTGAAGTCGTCGAACGTGCGGAGCGCGGCGGGCCGCGGACGCGAGGCGATGTCGCCCACCAGGAAACCGAGTTCAACGACCTTGTCGGCCAGGACGTCGCTCTGGGGCGCGACGGCGAGCGTGGTCCAGGTGCTGCCCGTGGGGAGATAGAACTGCAGATAGGCCGAGCCGGTGGGCTCGCCGGTGATCGCGGTGCCGCCCGAGTTCACCAGCCGGGCCCGCACGTTCGCCGCGACGCCGGCCGTCGTCAGGGCGGCGTTGACGGCCGCGAGCGTCTGCGTGACCAAGGCGTTCGCCTGGGCGGCGAGCGTCACGAGCGTGCCCGCGGTGGAGCCGGCGCCCACGCGGAAGCTCGCCGCTCCGGTCGTCGCCCGCAGGGGGAGGGTCGCGGTCAGGCCGGCGGTGTCGGCGGTCTCGAGGACCGTCAGCGGCTCACCGATCGGCGTGACACCGAGACGGGCAAGGTCGATGTCGCCCGAGGAGACGAGTCGCGCGTCGATCACGGCCGGAATCAACCCGCCACCGTTGAGGCTCGTGATGCCGTGCCGCTTGGAACCAAGCGCCAGGCTCGCAAGCGTGTCGCCCACCCGCACCACGCCGGTCTCGCCGCTGGCTAGCAGCCCCGCATGCACGGCGGCCGCCTCCAGCGGCGTGTCGAGCCCGTAGAAGCTCGTGCCGGTGACCGCGCCGGTCGTCGTGCCCGTGACCGTGTACCAGCCGGGGGTGAGCGAGCCGACGGTGGCGGACGAGGCGACGGTCGGTGGTGCGAGCCGGGCCGAGGCGGCCGCCACGGGGACAATCGCGAACGACTGCACGGTGACGTTCGTCGCCTTGAAGACGATCTTGTTCGACACCACCGAGGCCGTGATGCCGATGCCGGTGCCGCCGTTGAGCGCTCCCAGGGCCGTGTTGATGTCGGCGACGAGGTCGGCGAGCGAGTTGCGAGTCATCCCGGCGGCCACGCTCACCGCGTGCACCGGCCAGGCCTCGTTGATCACGATCCCGAACGTGAAGTCGCCCCGCAGGTCGGAATAGAAGGACGGCCGCGGCGTGTCGTCATCGCTCAGCGGCAGCTTCCAGTCGAGCAGTTCGTCACGGCCGGCCGTGTTGAGCAGCGGCTCGTAGATGTCGATCTTGGAGCCGATCTTGGCGTCGAAGAGCGACTTGAAGTCGAACAGGTCGCCGAGCGACGTGTCGGCCACGAACGGCACCGTGACGCCGAGGATTTCACTGCTGGAGCCGGCCAACGCATCGTAGACGCCGCCCACGTCGAGCAGTTGCTGGATCACCCGCTCGGGCGTGATGCCGGCGAACCAGCGGACGGTGTCGAAGTCGGTGGTCGTGTAGGTGGCCGGCGTGTCGTCGAAGATGTCCGTGTCGGCGACGACGACCTGCGTGTTGGCCGTGGTCACGGTCGTGGTGCCGATCTTGGCCGAGATCGGGAGCGTGAAGTCCGCGGTGCCCGTCGCGGTGCCGAAGGCTTTCACCTCGGTCGTGGCCCAATTCGCCACGGTCTGCGACGGCTTGCCGCCGAAATCGAGCGGCAGGAGCACGCCGGCCGTTCCGGAGGCCTTCACGAGCTGACCGCCGATCATTCCGATCGTGACGTCGGCATCGACGTCCTCGAGCGTGACGCCGCCGAAGCCGCCGGTCTTCAGGGGGTCGAAGCTCACCGTGACCACACCTTGATGCCGAGATCCTCGGCCACCGTGTCGAGGTCGAGCGGGGCGTCGGAGCCCCGCAGGGCGAGCACGTCGAGCGTGAACGTCACAGCCGCGATCGCGTCGCCCGAGCGGATCGTCGCGGTCTTCACGTCGATCGATTTGGTCGAGGCGTTGAGCCCCGGAACGATCTGGCCGACAAGCGGGACACTGACCGGCGGCTTGACGATCGCTTCGAGCGTGTCGGAGAGGCTCTTGACCAGGTCGGCCGGCGTCGCCGTCGCTGTCTTGAGCGCATCGGTCGCCGTCGTTCCCAGCGTCAGGAGGTCGGCGATCCTGTAGGGCTGGATCGCCTTCGTGAGGTCGACGACCGCCTTCCCATCCTTGTCGGTGTCGCCCGTGGCCGGATAGAAGAGTTCGCTGACCGTTCGGCCCGTGAACGGCACCTCGGTCGAGTCGCCAAGCCCGGCCTCGGTCTGCGCGGCGATGGGCGTGGCGATCGACGCCTCGATCGTCGTGAATGCCGCGGAGAGATTCGTCCGCTGGGCCTCCGTGAACAGCGTCACGGCGACGGTCTTCGACGCCGTCTGGCCGCCGGCCCCGAAGGTCACGGTGACGTCGCCCGCGGCGCGGCCGTCGCCGCCGGCGAAGGTGACGGTCCGAAACAGGCTTTCGATGGCGGCTGCTGTGAAGCTCCCCGAGCCGACCGTGATCGTGAGCGTTTTGGAGGTGGCGTCAAACGACCGCGTGTAGGCCGGAACGCCGTCCAGCGTTGCCGGCACGGCGAGCGTGTCGCCCGTCGCGGCGCCGGTGCTGCCGATCTGCACGGTGATGCTGGCGGCCGTGACGCCCGTGGCGGTGATGCCCGCATCGACGACGGTCGGGCCGCCGAAGACGGCGTGGTCGGTCGTGCCCTCCGACGCCGTGAGGCTAGCCGCCAGCGTCGTGTCCCAGAGCACGTCCACGCCGGCCACGAGGGCCGGAGCGGCCACGTCGCCCACGGCGTATTCGAGGTCGAAGTCGCCGCCGAGGACGGCGGGGCCGGTGACGTCGATCGAGGCCGCCACGTCGAAGCCGGAGAGCGTGTGGATCGAGTCCACGAGCGAGGCCCCGTCGCCCCCGGCGATGTCGCAGCCCCAGAGGTAGAGGTCGGCGCCCCGGCCGGCGAGCCGGTTCCAGGCGAGCAGGGACGGGCCGTGTTCGTCGATCGTCGCGGCGTCGAATCGCGCACTGCCGAGCGTGAACCGGCCCGGCGAGCCGTGGCTCACGAGGTGGATCGCCGACACGCCATCGAACGCGGAGAGGGCGTCGGAGACGCGGGCAAACACGTCGTCGGTCGCATCCACCACGAGCGTGCCCGCGGCGTTGGTGAACGAGCCGCCGAGGGTGGCGGCACCATGCACGGAAGAATCGACCACGACGAGGGCCCGGGTCGTGGTCGGGACAGATTCCGCACCGGCCGACGCCACCAACGATGCGACCGCGAGCCGTTCGTCGCGGCCGGGCAGCGGAGCCACGGCGAGCATCTTCCGCGGCTCGAGTTGCTCGGGGAGGCCGACCGCGGCAAGCCGCCGGCCGATCGACGTTTTCCGCGTGCGGGCACGATCCTTCCGGCGGCGGCTGGGCATGGTTGGGGACTTCCGTGAGATGGGTGGACTTGAGGGCCGACCGCCCAAACCCTCACGGGCTCCAGGCCGCCCGCCCGGTTTCCGCCAAGAACCGGGAAGGAGATGCCGGGGCTGACCGGGCAAAACCAAGCACTTTTGTCCGATTAAGCCCTCCCGAAGCGGGAAAGTCAAGGATTGGGTAGCCCACTCCACGGCGCGGCCAAAACCATGGATTCTGGGCGCCGGCGGCTGCGCCGCGGCCGAAGCGCGGTGGTTTCGTCAGCGGGCGGCGCCGGCCGCCCGATCAGCCCACAGCCCCGGCGGCGGCGTACGAGCCCAGGATCACGACCCGCTTGCACCGTTTTTCGAGGGCCGTGATCGCCCGGCGGACGCGGAGGTCCTCGCGATGCCCCTCGAGTTCAACGAAGAAGATGTAGCCCCGCTCCGTGCCGGGCAGCGGGAACGATTCGATCCAGGTCAGATTGAGCTTCTGCTTCTTGGGGATCGAGAGGGCGTCGGCCAGGCCGCCGGGTCGGTGCTCGATCTCGAACATGATCGCCGTCTTGTCCTTGCCGGTGCGCTTGGCGTCGGCATGGCCGATGACGGCGAAGCGGGTCGTGTTGCCGGCCACGTCCTCGATCTTCTCGGGCGGTCTCGGCGGCCAGGCTGGTGCTCGTCACCTCGACGAGGCGGGCCGCCGGCAGATGGCGAGCGAGCCAGTTGCGGCACTGCGACAGGGCCTGGGGCCGGCTGTAGACTTCCGTGATCGCGGAGCGGTCGCAGGCGGCCAGCAGCGTGTGGTGGATCCGCAGCGGCACCTCCGCACAGATCTTCACGGGCAGCCGCGAGAAGTTGTCGAGGGTGTCGGCGATCCGGCCGTCGGTGGAGTTTTCCAGGGGCACGACGCCGTAGTGGGAGTGGCCCGCGTGCACCTCCTCGAAGGCGGCGGAAATGCTGGCGACGGGCACAAACTCGACCGAACTGCCGAAGCGGTGCAGGGCGGCGAGGTGGCTGTAGGTCCAGGCCGGGCCGAGATGGGCGACCCGCAGCGGCTGCTCGATGGCCCGCGAGCCGGAAATCAATTCGCGGTACACCGCCTTGAGGCTGTCGGCCGACAGCGGCCCCTGGTTCGTGGCTGTGACCCGCTCGAGCACCATCTCTTCGCGGGACGGATCGTAGGTTTCCTGGCCCGACGACTTTTTGATGTGTCCGATCTGGCGGGCGACCTCGGCCCGTGCGTTCATCAGCCCGACCAGCTCGCGATCGATGCGATCGATCTGCGCCCGCAGCGCGGCGAGCCCCGTGGGCTTGCCGGCGTCGGAGCTCGGAGAGACGCGGGGGCTCTTGGCCATGGCGGCAGAATGTCGGGCTCCACAGAGGAGCGGCCAAAATGGCAGCCTGCCTGTGGGGCTGGAAACGCGTCTCCAACTCTACCCTGCGGAACCGCGGCGTAAATACGGCCAAACCGCCGGCTAACAACCGTCCAGAACCGGCTGGCACGGACTTTGCACCTTCCGCCGAGCGACTCGCGCGGGGCCAAAAATGACGTTCGGCCCGGCCCCGAGCCGCCACCGTGACGACCGAGAGGAAACCAGAAAACCATGGCAACGAAGCAGGGCGAAAAGATCATCGGCATCGACCTCGGCACGACGAACTCCGTCGTCGCGGTGATGGAGGGCAAGGAGCCCAAGGTGATCGCGAACAAGGAGGGCAATCGCCTCACGCCAAGCGTGGTCGCCTTCAACGACAAGGGCGAGACGCTGGTGGGCGACATCGCCCGCCGGCAGGCCGTCACCAATCCCAAGCGGACGATCTACTCGATCAAGCGGTTCATGGGCCGGCGGCACAACGAGGTGGCCTCCGAGGAGAAGATCGTTCCCTACGAGGTGATTGGCGGTCCAAACGACTACGTAAAGGTGCGGGCCGGCGACAAGGAGTTCACGCCGCCGGAGGTCTCGGCGAAGGTGCTGCGGTCGCTGAAGGAGTCTGCCGAGGCCTACCTCGGCCACAAGGTCAACAAGGCGGTGATCACGGTCCCGGCCTACTTCAACGACGCCCAGCGGCAGGCCACCAAGGACGCCGGCCAGATCGCCGGCCTCGAGGTGATGCGGATCGTCAACGAGCCGACCGCGGCGGCCCTGGCCTACGGCCTAGAGAAGAAGAAGGACGAAAAGATCGTCGTCTTCGACCTCGGTGGCGGCACGTTCGACGTGTCAGTGCTCGACGTCTCGAAGGACGGCGTGTTCCAGGTGGTGAGCACCAATGGCGACACGCACCTCGGCGGCGACGACTTTGACCAGACGCTGATCAACCACGTGGCCGATCAGTTCCAGCGGGAGCAGGGGATCGACCTCCGCAAGGATCCGATGGCGATGCAGCGGCTCCAGGAGGCCTGCGAGAAGGCCAAGAAGGAGCTGTCGAGTGCCCAGAGCAGCGACATTAACCTGCCGTTCATCACGGCCGACGCCACGGGGCCGAAGCACCTGCAGATGACGATCACGCGGTCCCAGTTCGAGCAGATGTGCGACGGGCTCATCGAGCGCTGCCGGGGGCCGGTGCTCCAGGCTCTCCGCGACGCGAAGCTCGACCCGAAGGACATCGACGAGGTGGTGCTGGTCGGCGGCTCGACGCGAATCCCGAAGGTGCAGGAGCTGGTCAAGAAGCTGTTCAACAAGGAGCCCCACAAGGGCGTGAATCCCGACGAGGTCGTGGCGCTCGGCGCGGCGATCCAGGGGGGCGTGCTCGGCGGCGACGTGCAGGAGGTGCTGCTGCTCGACGTCACCCCGCTGTCGCTGGGCATCGAAACCGAGGGGGGCATCTTCACGAAGCTCGTCGAGCGGAACACGACGATCCCCACGGAGCGGAAGCAGGTGTTCAGCACGGCCGCCGACAGCCAGACGGCGGTCACGGTGAGCGTGTTTCAGGGGGAGCGGCCGATGGCCCGCGACAACCGGCTGCTCGGCCAGTTCAACCTGGAGGGCATTCCGCCGGCGCCCCGCGGCACGCCGCAGATCGAGGTCAAGTTCGACATCGACGCCAACGGCATCCTCTCGGTGAGCGCCAAGGATCTCGGCTCCAACAAGGAGCAGACGGTCCGCATCGAGCAGTCGAGCGGCCTGAACGAGAGCGAGATCGAGCGGATGCGGAAGGACGCCGAGAGCCATGCCGAGGAAGACAAGCGGAAGTATCGTCTGGCCGAGGCCCGCAACAAAGCGGAGGCCCTCTGCTTCCAGACCGAGAAGCTGATCAAGGAGAACGACGCCAAGCTCTCCGCGTCGGACAAGGCCCCGTTGGAGGCGGCGGTGGCCAAGGCCCGCGAGATGAGCAAGGGCGAGGATGTGGACGCGATCACCTCGGCGCACGACGCGCTCGAGCAGGCGGCCCACGCCCTCTCCAAGGCGCTCTACGAGGCTTCGGCCACGGCCCAGCGCGGGGGCCCGGCCCCCGAGGCCGGGGCGGCCCCGGGAGGCAAGGGCCCCGACGACACGATCGACGCCGAGTTCGAAGTGAAGGGGTGATCTCAGCCCTCTCCCACTGGGAGAGGGTGGCCGAAGGCCGGGTGAGGGTGCCGGAGACATGGGACCGGAGCGACTCGTCGCGGGGGAACTGCTCGCCCGAGCCCGTTCCCTCCGCGGCGACCAGAGCAAGCCCGAGTCTGTGCTCTGGGCCGTCCTCCGCGACCGTCGGTTGCGGGGACTGAAGTTTCGCCGTCAGCACCCGATCGGTCCGTATGTCGCCGACTTCTACTGCGCGGAGTTGCAGTGGGTCATCGAGGTGGATGGCGGGCAACACAACACCGAGCTGGCAAGGGCGTATGACGCGAGGAGGTCCGCGTATCTCGCGGCGCGACCGTGACACGATTCTGGAGCGATGAGGTTATGAGTCAGATCGACGGGGTCGTCCTGCGACTGGCGGATGTTGCAGCGACCTTGTCCGCGGGGGTTCGCGGAGGCACCCTCACCCCAGCCCTCTCCCAGAGGGAGAGGGAGGATTCTGGAGAAAACCGCTGCCAGAGTGAGAATGGAGAGGAGTAACGTCATGCCGTTTCGATTCGACAAGTTCACGATCAAGGCCCAGGAGGCGGTGCAGGCCGCCGTGGAACTGGCCGGCAGCCGGGGTAATCCGCAGGTCACGCCGGTCCATCTCCTCAATGCGCTCGTCGGCGAGCGGGAGGGGATCGTGCGGCCGCTCTTGGAGAAGATCGGGACGGACCGCGGCCACCTGGAGCGGATCGTCGAGGCCGAGCTCTCCCACTTGCCGAAGGTCTCGGGCGGAGCCCAGCCGCAACCCGACCAGGAGCTGATCAAGGTCTTCGAGGCGGCGACGACCGAGTCGCACCAGATGAAGGACGAGTTCGTCTCGACCGATCATCTGCTGCTGGCCATGGCCAAGGTGCCGTCGAAGGCGAAGAACGTCCTCCAGCTGGCGGCCGTCGGCGAGCAGGAACTGCTGGCGGGCCTGCAGGCCGTCCGCGGCCAGTCGCGGGTCACGGACCAGAGTCCGGAGGAGAAGTTTCAGGCCCTCGACAAATACGGCATCGACCTCACGAAGCGGGCCAGCCAGGGCAAGCTCGATCCGGTGATCGGCCGCGATGCCGAGATCCGGCGCGTGATCCAGGTACTGTCGCGGCGGACGAAGAACAACCCCGTGCTCATCGGCGAGCCGGGCGTGGGCAAGACGGCGATCGCCGAGGGGCTGGCCCTGCGGATCGTGCAGGCGGACGTGCCGGAGAATCTGCGTGGCCGCCGCGTCGTGGCCCTCGACCTCGGCGCGCTGATCGCCGGCACCAAGTATCGCGGCGAGTTCGAGGACCGACTGAAGGCGATCCTGCGGGAGGTGGAGGCGGCGGCTGGGAACGTCGTCCTGTTCATCGACGAGCTGCACACGGTCATCGGCGCCGGTGCGGCGGAGGGAGGCTCCGACGCCGCCAACCTGCTCAAACCGGCGCTCGCCCGCGGCGAGCTGCGGTGCATCGGCGCCACGACGCTCGATGAGTATCGCAAGCACATCGAGAAAGACGCGGCGCTGGAGCGGCGGTTCCAGCCGGTGCTTGTCGGCGAGCCGAGCGTGGAGGACACGATCGCCATCCTCCGCGGCCTCAAGCCTCGGTACGAGGCGCACCACAAGGGGGTGAAGATCAAGGACTCGGCGCTCGTGGCCGCCGCCGAGCTCTCGCAGCGCTACATTGCCGACCGGTTCCTGCCCGACAAGGCGATCGACCTCATGGACGAGGCCACTAGCCGGATCGCGATGGAGCTGCAGAGCGTGCCCAGCGAGATCGACGAGGTGCAGCGGCGGCTCGTGCAACTCGAACTCGCGGCCCGCCAGCTCGCCGAGGAAACAGAGGAGCATGCCAAGGAGCGGCTGGCGGAGATCGAAGCGGAGGCGGTCGGGCTGCGGAAGAAGCTCGCCGACCTGCGCAAGCAGTGGGAGGCCGAGAAGAGCGGGGTGGGCAGCGCCCAGGAACTGCGGCAGCAGCTCGAGGCGGTGCAACTGGCGTTCGACCAGGCCGGCGTGCAGATCAAGGAGCGGCAGGCCTCCGGGCAGCCGGTCGGCGAGGAGATGTACCAGAAGCTCTACGAGCTCGACGTGCAGCGGAAGGCCCTG